>JBKQMI010000136.1:0-22010 GCA_052146775.1 Methylocella sp.
GATTTCTTGTCGACCGAAGGGTCCATTCGGTCGGAAAGCGCTCTAGCGCCACGCAAAAGCCGCGCCGGCGCCGCAACTCAACGGTCGCCGCGCATGTTGTGGAGCCGCAGTACGAGCCAGATCGGCACGACGACCGCCGCGCCGACGAGCACGTAATCAATGATCTCGCGAAAAGCGTCGAAACCGAGCCGGGAAATGCGGTCGATGAGGTCGGTGATCGCGCGCAGGATGTCGGCCGGCCGGATGTCGAGCCACATGAACAGGGCGCCGACGATCAGCGAGACGAAAAACAGCCGCAGGAAGACGCTCCCCGGCGACCCGCCGAGAAAGCGGACAAGGGCGCTCTCCGCCCGCGGCGTTGGCGGTCCCGCCGGCGCCCGCGGCGCATTGGTCGTCCATCCCGGCGGCGTCTTCGGCTCGGAACGCGGCGGCTCGCTCATGCGGTCGGTCATGCCATGATCCTCTTCCCTGTGGGCGCCTGCTTTGGCGTCAGACTAGCGCAACGCGGTCCGCCTGCGAAGCGATCCCCGGGCGAGATGCGCCTGCGACATCACGCTGCGACATGAATCATATATAGGGCGCCGCGTGCGGTTTCGGTTTTCCGCGCCCTGAAATTGCTTTAGATCGACAGGTGGCAGGCGAAGCCTGCGCTTGAGCGATCGCAGGGGCGCCATCCCCGTTCGCCCAGACAAGGATGAGAGATGGATCGCATTCTCGTGCTCGTACGCCACGGCCAGAGCGAATGGAATCTCAAGAACCTGTTCACCGGCTGGAAAGACCCGGACCTCACCCCCCAGGGCATCGAGGAGGCGAAGGCGGCGGGACGAAAGCTGAAGGCCGCCGGCATCGGCGTCGATATCGCCTTCACCTCGGATCTTTTAAGGGCGCAGCGGACGATGCAATTGCTGCTCGCCGAGCTCGGCGCTCCCAACCTGCCCACGGTGAAGAGCGTCGCCCTGAACGAGCGCGATTACGGCGAACTCGCCGGCCTCAACAAGGCCGATGCGACGAAGCAATGGGGTTCGGAGCAGGTTCATATCTGGCGCCGGTCCTACGACGTGCCGCCGCCCGGCGGCGAGAGCCTGAGGGATACGGTGGCGCGCGTGCTTCCTTATTATTGCCAGTCGATCCTGCCCGCCGTGCTGCGCGGGCAGCGCGTGGTCGTGGCCGCGCATGGCAATTCGCTGCGCGCGCTGGTGATGGTGCTCGACAAACTGACGCCGGAGACGATACCGTCGGTGGAACTGGCGACCGGCATTCCCCTCGTCTACCGGCTGAAGCCCGATTCGACTGTGGAGAGCAAAGCGGTTCTGGCGGGACAGGCGCCAGTTCGGCGGGATTCCGATGGATCTCTTTTCGGATCTTAAAGCTGAGGCGGAGCTTGCGCCGGGGCTGCATCTCGCGCGCGGTTTCTTCGACGCTGCCGACCAGCGCCGGCTTGCGGCCGAGATCGCGGCCATCGCCAGGCGTTCGCCCTGGTTCGTTCCCCGAATGCCCCGCACAAGCAAGGCGTTTTCGGTCAGGATGACCAATTGCGGGACGCTGGGCTGGGTTTCGGACATCGCGGGCTATCGCTACCAGCCCTTGCATCCCGTAACCGGCGAGCCGTGGCCGCCGATTCCGGAGCTGGCGCTCAGGGCATGGCGCGATCTTGCCGCCTATCCACTTGCGCCGCAGGCCTGTCTCATCAATTTCTACGATGTTTCCGCGCGGATGGGCCTGCATCGGGATAGCGACGAAGGGGATTTCTCCGCGCCCGTGGTCTCGATCTCGCTCGGCGACGATGCGCTGTTCCGCTACGGGGGCCTCAGCCGCAAAGATCCGACGAAAAGCGTAAAGCTCCATTCAGGCGACGTCGTCGTGATCGGTGGGCGGTCGCGGCTCGCCTTCCATGGCGTCGACCGGATTTTCGGCGGCTCCTCCGCGCTGCTGCCGGGCGGCGGGCGGTTCAATCTGACGCTGCGCGGGGTGACAGGAACGAAACCCTGATTGGGGGCCGCACCTTGGGCCCAAATGCCGTAAAGTGCGCCGACGCAAGCCCTCACGGAACGCCAGATGAAAACCTCACTCATTCAAATGAATTCGGTCAGCGACAAGCCGGCCAATATTGCGGCCGCGACGCGGCTGATCGAGGAGGCCGTCGCGGAGGAGGGGCCGGACTGGATTTGCCTGCCCGAGTGCTTCGACTTCATGGGCGGCGACCGGGCGGGAAAATTCGCGGCGGCCGAAACGCTCCCCAATGGGCCGGCCTTCCGCGCGATGCAGGCGCTGGCGGCGAAGCACAGGGTTTTCATCCATGCCGGCTCGATCCTCGAAAAGCCTCAAGGCGGCGAGCGCCTGCACAATACCACGGTCGTGTTCGGCCGCGACGGCGGCGAGATCGCGCGCTATCGCAAGATTCATATGTTCGATGTGACGACGCCCGATGGCGCGCAATATCGCGAAAGCGCCTCTTTCGCGCCGGGCGAGGCGGTCGTGACCTACGCTTGCGACGACATGATCGTCGGCTGCTCGATCTGCTATGATCTGCGCTTTCCGGATCTGTTTCAGGCGCTCGCCGCGAAGGGCGCGCAGATGATCGCGCTGCCCGCCGCCTTCACGCAGCAGACCGGCAAGGATCATTGGGAGGTTTTATGCCGCGCCCGCGCCATCGAGACGCAGACGTTTTTCTGCGCCGCGGCGCAGACCGGGGCGCATGTCGCAAGCGGCGAAAAGCGGCTGACCTACGGCCATTCGCTGGTCGCCGACCCCTGGGGGCATGTGATCGCCAAGGCCTCGGATGGCGTCGGAATCGTCTCGACGCGGATCGACGCCGCGCGCGTCGCAAAAGTCCGCGAGCAGATTCCGGTGGCGCGGCACAAGGTCCGCATCGGATCGGCCTGATCCGATGCGTCACGCCCGAGTTCGCCGCGCTCTTTTTGTCCTGATCGCGGGCGCGCTCCTCGCCCTCGCTTCGCCTGCGGACGCGCAGATGACGTGGCGGCGCGGCGCGCTCGCCGATCCCGGTTCGCTCGATCCGCACAAGGCGACGACCCTCATCGAGCGCGATGTGCTCGATGAATTGTTCGAAGGGCTGCTCAGCCGCGACGCGCGGGGTTCCCTCGCGCCAGGCGTCGCCGAGACTTGGAGCGCCGACGCGGAGGGCCGCGCCTATGTCTTTCGCCTGCGCGGCGCCAGATGGTCCAATGGCGATCCGGTCACGGCGGATGATTTCGTTTTCGCCTTTCGCCGCCTGATGGCGCCGACGACCGGCGCGCCTTACGCCAGTATTCTTTACACGCTGAAGAACGCAGAGAAGGTCAACCGGGGCGAGCTTCCGCCCGAGGCTCTCGGCGCGCGCGCGCTCAATGATGGGCGTCTCGAACTCACGCTCGAACAGCCGACGCCCTATTTTCTGGAGCAGCTCGCGCATTTTACGGCGAAGCCCCTGCATCGAAAATCTGTCGAGGCGTTCGGCGGCGATTTCGTGCATCCGCAAGATCTCGTGACGAATGGCGCCTTCAAGCTGGAGTCGTTCGTTCCGAACGACTCCATCGTGCTCGTCAAAAATCCGAATTATTATGATGCGGAGAAGGTCGCGCTCGACAGGGAGGAATTCATTCCGCTCGAAGATCGCTCGGCGGCGCTGCGCCGCTTCATGGCTGGCGAGATCGATTCTTACGACGAAGTGCCGGTCGAGGAGATCGGCTTCGTGCGCCGGCATCTTCCCGTCGCGCTGCGGCTTTCGCCGAGCCTTGGAGGCTATTACTACGCCTTCGACACGCGGCGCGCGCCCTTCGACGACGTCAGGGTGCGCCAGGCGCTCTCGATGGCGGTCGACCGCGATTTTCTTGCGGAGCGAATCTGGGGCGGCGCGATGGCGCCGAGCCTCAGTTTCGTTCCGCCCGGAATTGCGAGCTATGGCGCGCCGGCCGAGGCCGCCTGGAAAGACATGAGCCTTGGCGAGCGGCGGGACGAGGCGCGCCGCCTCCTCGCTGATGCAGGTTATGGCGAAGGCGGCAAGCCGCTCGAAGTGGAGATCCGCTTCAACAATTCAGGCAGCCACAGCGCGACGGCCGTCGCCATCGCCGACATGTGGAAGGCGCTCGGCGTAAAGACGCGAATCCTCGGCTCCGACGCCAACACCCATTACGCCCTGCTGCGCGAAAAGCCGCGCTTCGATGTCGCCCGCACGAGCTGGTACGCCGATTATCCCGACGCGCAGAATTTCCTGTTTCTGGCCGAAAGCGCCAACGCGGGCCTGAATGTGACGAGTTTCTCCAACCCGGCCTATGACGCGCTGATGCGGGCGGCCGCCGCCGAACGCGATCCGGCGAAGCGCTCCGCGATCCTGCACGAGGCAGAAACCCTGCTGCTGAAAGAGGCGCCCTATCTTGTGCTGATGAGCTACCGGGCGAGTGATCTGGTCTCGCCGAAATTGCGCGGCTGGGAGCCGAATGCGCTCGACGTTCATCCCGGTCGCTACATCTCCATCGCGCCATGATGGCGCCCGGGCGCCTCAGCGGTTTTGTCCCGGCACCCACAAAATATCGCCTTCACCCTTGCGGTTCACATAGCGCGACGCGACGAACAGAAAATCGGACAGCCGGTTGACGTATTTCAGCGCCGGCTCGCCGACTTTTTCGCCGGGCGTCATGGCGAGGGCGACGAGCAGCCGCTCGGCCCGGCGGATCACCGTGCGGGCGAGATGCAGCGAGGCCGCCGCCGGCGTGCCGCCCGGCAGGACGAAAGAGAGCAGGGGAGATAGTTCGTCGTTCAATTCGTCGATCTTGCGTTCGAGACGATCGACCTGCGGCTGAACGATGCGCAGCGATTCATATTCCGGCGCCGACCCCGATTCCGGCATGCAGAGATCGGCGCCGAGATCGAAGAGATCGTTCTGGATGCAGAGCAGCATGGCGTCGACCCGCGCGCAATTGGGATCGGTCGAGGTCGAGACGCGGGCGAGGCCGATCGCGCAATTGGCTTCATCGATTGTTCCATAGGCCTCGATCCGAAGATCATTCTTCGGGCGGCGCTCGCCCGTGCCGAGCGAGGTTTTCCCCGCATCGCCTGTGCGCGTGTAAATCCGGTTCAATACGACCATGCGTCCTCAAGACTCCGGCAGCGTAAACTCGAGCATGATTCCTGAGAAGCTGCGGACTTTTTGGCCAGGATCATGCGGCGAAATAATCGTTTGAAGGGCGCGAGCGCTCGTCACGTCCTAACGGCGAAACCACAGGATGGTGATGATGACCAAGATTGCAGCAAACTGTAAACCCACGCGCCATCGCATCAGTTTCTGCGACAAGTTGGGATTGCCGCCCCGAATCATATTGGCCAGCCCTGCGAACAGCACGACGGCGACCGCGCCGACCGCGATGGCCGCGATAAAGTTTGTGGCGGCATGCATGATGAAAAAGCTCCGGCCAAAGATTAATGGCAGTTGAGAAAACAAAGAGCGGGAGGCTTCGAAGCCGTTCAGAAGACGGCCCAGCGCCTTTCGCGGCGACGGCTGATTCTAATAGCGCCGAAGCAGGCGTTCGAGGTAATCCGTCTCCTCGCGCGGACGCGACGGCTCGCTGAGGCGGCGGCGCAGCTCCTCCAGCACACGCTGGGCGCGCTCGGCCGCCGGAACGCCCATGGGGTCGTATTTGGCGCTCGGATTGAAAGCGCGTTCGCGGCCTGTCGGGCGGCCGAGCGGGTCGGCGCCGTTCTCGCCGAATTGCCCCTGCTGGCCCTCGCCTTCGGCTTCTCCCTCGCCGGGCTGGCCTTCGCCCTGGCCCTCGCCTTGCTCGCGCATGGCCTGCGCCAGTTTTTGCGCGCCCTCGCGCATCGCGTCGATGGCGCGGCCCTGCGCCTCGACCGCGGAGTCGCTGCCGCGGGAGCCTTCTTCCAATGATTTTTGCGCATCCTCCATGGCCTTTTGCGCTTCGCCGAGGCCGGGCTCGCCGTGGCCCGCCTTGTTCAGGCGCTGTTGCAGCTGCGCCAGACGGTCGCGCAGGGCCTGCTGGCGCTGTTGCAGGTCGCTCTGGTCGTGGCCCTGCGGCGGCGGCGCGTTTCCAGCCTCATCCTGGGGATCGCCGTTCTGGTCCTGATCGTCGCCATCGAGCGGCGGACGCCCGAACGCCTGCTCCTCCATCTGGCTGCGCTGGCGCCTTTGCTGATGCTTGGCGGCCTCGCCATTCTGGTAGGTTTCGTCGCGCAGATCCTGCTGCTGCTTGCTCATCTGGTCGAGTTCGTTGAGCGCGCGGCTCATTTCCCGCGATGCGGGATCGGCGTTGTGGGGGCGGGCCATCTTCAGGTTTTCGAGGATGTTCCGCATTTGCTCGAGCATTTTCTGGGCGCCTTCCGTATCGCCATTGCGCGCCATCTCCTGCATCTTTTCGAGCATGGCCTGCAGATCCTTCCGGCTGACCGTCTTGCCCGGATTTTGGCTCCTGTCCGCGCCCTGATCGGCCTTGTCCATCTCTTTTTGCTGTTGTTCGGCGAATTCGCGCAGGAACTTGTCCATGGCCGCGCGCAGATTGTCGGAGAGCTGCTTCAGCTCTTCGGGCGAGGCCCCCCGCTGCAGCGCCTCGCGCAATTGCTGCTGGGCGGCGCGCAGGTCGCGTTCGGCGTCGGAGAGATCGCCGTTTTCAATGCGCAGCGCCATCTGCCAGAGGTAATCCGCGACATCGACGAGATCGGCGTCCGTGCTGGCCGCCGCCAGCCGCTGCGAGGCGACCCGCAGCCCGAGATAGACGCCGGCGCTGACGTCGAAAGCGTCAGGCTCGATCATCAAGGCGTCGAGCGCCGTCGAAACCCGTCCCCTGTCATCCGGATTGAGAATGAGATTGCGGCGCTGCTCGACGAGGGCGCGGGCGAGCGGCTTGATGAAAGGCTTTTGCGGCAGCGTCACCGTGACCGGTTCGCTCTTGCCTTCATTGCCGGCTTCATCGCGCGCGATCAGCGTCATCTCGACCCGGGCGCCGGCCCAGGGGTGGTCGGAAAGGTCGATGGTCGTCTCCGCGGCGCCGTCTTCGCTGCCCGCCGGCGGAATCTGCAAGGACGCCTTCGGCGGATCGACCAGCGAACGCTTGGTCCGCCTGCCATCGGGGGCGACCGGATTGGCGAAGGCCGCCTCCGCGCCGATCGCTCCGTAATCGTCGGTGATCGCATATTTCAGCGTGAGCGAGCCGCGTGCGTTGGCCCTTGGCGGGTCGGTCAGGATGATCGTCGGAGCGTCGTCCTGGATCGCCGTAAATTCGAATGCGCCAATGGACTCGATCTTGAGCCTGGCGTCGCCTTTCAGCACCAGCCGCGCCTCGCCGGCGGCCTCTTTCGCGGCGGGCGGCGCGGCGCCGGCGGACGCAGCTTGGGCCGGCGCATTCGAGGCGTCCCGCGGGGCCTCATGCGCCGCCTGGGCGAGGGCGCCGGAGGCCTCGAAGTCCGGCTTGCCGGCCGAGCCGCGAATGACGACGATGGAGCCGGACGGCGCCTCGATCTTTTGCGCCGGCGCCGCATGGCGCGTCAGAACGATAGGCGGACGCCCGGTATAGGCCGGCGGATCGACCCAGGCGTCGATGCGTTGGCCAGCCTCCGCGAAGCTGCCGAGACGCCAGTGGAAAGCCGCGGCGACGCGCGCATATTTTTCCGGCCCGGCGACGAAGCCCGCGGCGACGAGGCCGACGAGCACCGCGGCGCGCAAGGCGTAGCGATCGACCTCGACGACGCGGGGGGAGGGCAGGCCGGTCCGAAGCAGGGCGACGGCCTTTTCGGCGCGGCGCCGGTGCAGGCTCCAGAAGGCGAGGGTCGCCGGATCCTCGCCGGCGTTGCCGAGCCGGTCGTCGAGAACGGCCGCCGGCCGCTGGCTGAGGCCCGAGACGCGGTCGATCCGCTCCAGCGCCTCCCGGCGCGAGGGCGAGCGGAAATTGCGCAGGGGAAGCAGACTGAGGCCAAGGCCAAGCGCGAAAGCGCCGACGCTGGCGGCCCGCGCCCAATGCGGCGTCTCAAGCCAGACGCCAGTCCAGGACAAGCAGACGAAGAGGCCGACGACGATCAGCGGCGGGACCAGAAGCCGCCAGCTTCGCTCGAACAGCAACAGCGCGCGCGCCCTGCCGACGAGACGCTCCAGAGCGGGATAAGGAAAAGCGGAAATCGCTTGTCCGCCCGCGTCCCGCTCCAAACTATTGGAACCCAGGCGCGGGTTTGTGGTCTCGCCGGACGCAGCAGTGTGCGGCGTCGCGCTGGACGCGTCCGGCTTGCCCCAAAATCCGCGTCCAAATATCGCCAAACACATCTCCCGACAGGCCGCCTGCGCCGTTCACGCCCGGCGCGGTTCAGATCATATGGGAGTTTGGGCGCTGAAGGAAAGCCTGTCCCGATCCCTCGGCCGCCGGCGACGCGTCGCCGCATAAGCGATCTAACGCAACCACGCCGGAATTTTGTCCAGTCCGATCAAATCATCGTAGGTCCCGCGCGGACGAACGAGGGCGTAATCGGCGCCGTTCACCAGCGCTTCCGGGACGAGCAGCCGCGAATTATAGGTCCCTGCCTGCACCGCGCCATAGGCGCCGGCCGACATGACGCAGAAGAGATCGCCGGCTTCAGGCTCAGGCATCGGCCGGCCGAGCGCCAGATAATCGCCGGTCTCGCAAACGGGTCCGACGATGTCCGCGATGATCTGCGCGGCGTGCGGCCGGGGCGCCCTGACCGGCCTCACCTCATGATGGGCGTCATAAAGCGTCGGGCGGATCAGATCGTTCATCGCCGCGTCGACGATGACGAAGGTCTTGGCCTCGCCCCGCTTGACGTAGAGCACTCGCGTCACGAGCACGCCCGCATTGCCGACGATCAGCCGGCCGGGCTCGAAAATGAGGCGCACGCCCAGAGCGGCGAGGGCGCCGAGCCGGGACCGGACGATTTTCGCGTAGCGGTCGGGGTGATAGCTGTCCGGATCTTCGCCTTCGCGATAGGGAATGCCGAGGCCGCCGCCGACGTCGATGTGGCCGATGTCATGGCCGTCGGCGCGCAGAGTCGCGACGAACTCGGCGGCGAGGCCGAAAGCGTCGTCGAAGGGCGCGAGATCGGTGATCTGCGAACCGATGTGAATGTCGACGCCCGCCACCCTGACGCCGGGCAGCCGCGCGGCCTCGGCGAAGACGGCGCGCGCGCTGTTTATCGGAATGCCGAATTTATTCTCGGCCTTGCCGGTCGAAATTTTCGCGTGGGTCTTTGCGTCGATATCGGGATTGACGCGAAGCGCGATCGGCGCGACGCGGCCCAAGGCGCGCGCGACCTCCGCTAAAGCGTGGAGTTCGGGCTCCGATTCGACATTGAAGCAAAAAATCCCGGCCTCAAGCGCGAAGGCCATTTCGGCGCGCGTCTTGCCGATGCCGGAAAAAGTGATCCGTCCGGGCGGCGTTCCCGCGGCCAGCGCCCGGCGCAACTCGCCCTCGGAGACGACGTCCATGCCGGCGCCGAGCCGCGCCAGCGTCGTCAGAACGGCCTGGTTGGAATTGGCCTTCACGGCGTAGCAGACCAGGGGGTCGAGATCGCCGAGCGCCGCCTTGAAGATCAGATAATGACGCGAGAGCGTCGCGCTGGAGTAGCAATAGAACGGCGTTCCGACCGCGTCGGCGAGCGCGGAAAGGTCGACATCCTCGGCGTGCATGACGCCGTCTTTCGTTGCGAAATGATGCATGGGCCAAAGGCGTCAGAGCAGGGGATCGAGCGGGAACGGCTTCGCCGGAGCCTTGGCAGGCGGCGGGAGCGGGCTTGGCGCCGAACCGCCGATGCTCGCGGCGGCGGGCGTCGCCGCGGCGTCGATCGGCGCGGTTTCCGTGTTCGTCGGCAGGCCGGCGTTGGGAACGCTGGCCAGCGGCGCATTGGTCGCGGACGCCCCCGGCGGCGGCTCAAGCGGCCCACGCCGGCCGCAGCCGAGGAGAGACAAGGCCGCCGCGAGGGCGAGGGCGGCGCGAAAGGTATGGCGATAGCGGGTCACGAAACGGCTCCGGAGAGGATCGCTACTATAAACGAGTTGCGATGGGAACCGAAATGGCGCGGCGACAGCTGGACTGGCGCGGCCCGCCGAGCGATAGGTTAGGCGCGGGGACGGGGGCCCGGCGTCATTGACGGAGACGATGAATGAGCGACGCAGACGAAGAGCGCGTGCGCAAGTTGCGGGCGACGATCGCAAGTCGCGCCCGCGAATTTTATCGCCTGGCCGCGAGGCCATGCGCGGGGCTTGGGAGTTTTTCGCTGGCGATCTGCATTTTCGGGGCCGCCTGCTCCGCCGCCAAAGCCGATTGCCGCTATGGCGATTCAAGCAAGCCGGAAAGATCCGAGACCAAACTCGCCGATGATGAACTTTATATGTGCGTCGATGGAAAATGGATCAGGGACAAGGATATTCTCGCCGTCATAAATGTCGAGAGAGCCAATCTCTGGTCGGATCGCGCAACGACGGATGAAACCGATTATGTGAAAGCCGCCTGCGATGAACGACAGCAGTGCTCGCTCCCTCCAACGGCGAATTGGGCGGGAGTAGAGCTGGACCCGAAGAGGCGAAAGCATCTGTGGGTCAGCTATCATTGCGCAATCGGCCCGAAGGATCTGCCGACGACGCATTCCGCGCGCCAGGCCGAAGAAAATGTCCCGCTGGAACTTTCCTGTAGCGACCTCGATCGCCGCCGGGCGATCGTCGTTCCGCCGGGCTATCAACGCTGAAATGCAAGGCGCTGCGCGGCGAGCGATCGCTGGCGCCTAATAAACCCGCATTCGCCGGCCCGCCTCCGGTGCTAAGATCGCCGCGGGGTTTCCTGTGCGCCGCCCCTTTAGAACCCCGCGGTCGCGCACGGAGATGTTTGCTTGAAGCTTCGCGTCGGCTATGAACTGACCTATGATTTTCCGCAGCCGACGCCTCTCATCGGCATGTTGACCATTCACTACAGCCGCGCCGCCGATCTCGCCGCGCCTGATCATATCAGGACCGTTCCGTCGGTTCCGATCTCCGGCTATCGCGATCTCTACGGCAATTGGTGCAGCCGCATTCTCGCGCCGGCCGGGCGCTTCATTCTCACCACCGACACCGTCATCTCGGATAGCGGGCTCGCCGATGAAATCGCGCCCGACGCCGCGCAAATCCCGGTCGAGGCGCTGCCCCAGGAAGCGATCGTGTTTCTGCTGCCGAGCCGCTTTTGCGACAGCGACCGGCTGCTCGATCTCGCCTGGACCTTGTTCGGGCAGACGAAGCCGGGCTGGGCGCGGGTTCAGGCGATCTGCGACTTCACCCACCAGCGCATCGCCTTCGGCTATAATTTCGCGCGCGCGACGCGGACCGCCTCGGAAGCCTATCAGGAGGGCCAGGGGGTCTGCCGCGATTACGCGCATCTCGCGGTCGCCTTCTGCCGCGCCCTCAACATTCCGGCGCGCTATTGCACCGGCTATCTCGGCGACGTCGGCACGCCGCCGCCCTATCCGCCAGGCGATTTCGCCGCCTGGTTCGAGGTCTGGCTCGGCGGCGCGTGGCGCACGTTCGACGCCCGCAACAATGCGCCGCGCATCGGCCGCGTTCTGATCGCGCGCGGGCGCGACGCCGCCGATGTGCCGATCGCCACCACCTTCGGACCCAATACGCTGGCCGGGTTCAGGGTGTGGACGGACGAGGTTTCCGGCGCCTGACGCGAGAGCGATCAGCCGTGCGCCTTCCATTTGATCGAGCAGCCGATCGATGGAATCTGGTCCGGCGGCGCGCAGCTTGTCGCCGCGATGGCGCGCATCGCCTCGACCAGCTCCCGGCGGGCGCCGGGCGGAGGGGGCGACATGCGGCCTTCGTCGAGACGGCCGCGATATTTGAGCTTGAGGTTCGCGTCATAGCCGAAGTAATCCGGCGTGCAGACGGCGTCATAGGCGCGCGCGACGGTTTGGGTCTCGTCGTGCAGATAGGGAAACGGGAAATGATGCCGCCCGGCGAACAGCTTCATCGCGGCGAAGGAATCCTCGGGATAAGTCGCAGCGTCATTCGAACAGATGGCGGCGAAGCCAAAGCCTTCCTTCATCAGCGCGCGCGCATCGTCGACGAGGCGGTCGATCACGGCTTTGACGTAAGGGCAATGATTGCAGATGAAGACGATCACCGTGCCCCGCACGCCCGCGATGTCGTCCAGAGCGTAGGTTTCGCCATCGGTGGCGGGAAGCAGGAAATCCGCCGCCGGCGTGTCGAGGACGATTCTCTGAGGCGTCGTCGCCATCGTGGGCCTCCGTCTTGCTGCATGCGCTTCTGACGACAGGCGCCGCCATCGCGCCGTTTGCGTTGCGGGCTCGATATTGTCAAAAGAAGGCGCCGGCGGCAATGGCCGCGCGTGCGATGGTCGATCGACAATCGGCTCCGGAAACGGCGCCTCGACATGAGGGGGTCTTCAGGTGGCGGAAATCGAACAGGTGGAGCTTGAAAGGCAACGCAATCAGCTCGACGCCGACGTGAGAAAGCTGGTCGAAAAATATCGCGCCATATTCGATTGGGATGTGCCCGACATCGATCAGAACGCGGCCGACAGGCTGATCCTCGCCGAAATAAGGAAAGCGCTGGAGAGTATCGAAAAGAGCCTGTTGGGCTAAGCCGCCGCGTTTGCGGATCGTTGGAGTCGAGCCGAACGGCTACCCACGCGGCTGCGCCGGCGTGGGGGGACGAGACGGATCGTCAGCCCCTGCCGAACGTCGCGAGCTTTCTGTGCACGCCCTCAGATGCTTTGGGCGGATCGATCGCCTGCGCGCATCGAAGGCTTGTTCAGCGGATGCGCGGCGATCTCAAGCGCGTGGATGCGCCAGCGTGCGCGGCTCGCTTCGCGCCAGCCGTCCGTCCAGGCCTCGTGAGCCTCCAAACAAACGGTTTGATCGTAAGGATTGTCACTCAGATGGTCGCCGGCGATATAGGCTTTCATCCCGTGCTGGTAAATCTGAGCATGTGTCATAGCGTGTCCTCCACTGGAAGGTCATACCGCGTTCCGACGCTCACAAAGTATAGAATCACCCGTATGCTTGGACATGTGACGTCCGTACCTATAGACTAAGCTGACAAAGGAAAACAAAAACTTAATTGCCGCCGAAATTATGGCCGCAGCGCGAACCTCACCGTTTCCGAAGAAGATCGCAGCGCGCGCGATCAGCAGGATTTCGGGCGCCGTCGCGGCGACGCGGATGGCGCAGCAACTCGCGCAGCCGCCGTGACAAACGACGCCCGCGGCGTTTTCCGAATTGCGCTCGAAGGTTTCGAAGCAATCTTGAAGAAGGCTCTCGATCGGATCGCGGCGACTGACTTCGTCGCTCAAGGTCGCGCTGAAGCTGCGGTACAGAGCTTTGAAAAACGGCAAGCGGTTGGATCCGTCAAAGACCTGCACCTCTTTCTCGCAATTGTTTTGCGGGCCAGAAACCCGCAGTCGCGCCGATCAGGCGGCGAGCAGGCTTCGCGATGCGGTTGACCAGACTGTTCAGCATCGACGATCCGCCGGTTCCATCGGCCGGGGAGCCACCCTTCGTCAAGGCGGAGCGTCGCCTCTGCGTTGGCTGCACTCCCGCCTGTTACCATAAGCGATATATAATTATATATAACAAATGTCGCGGGAATGACGCGGGGCGGCGCGCGGGCCAGAATGATCGCCGGCTTCAGGAATGGACGTAAGAACGGCCCAGAGAAGCGCCGTTGCGGTTCGACAAAATTTCCTTTCTGATATAACCTATAAAATCGATCGGAATTATCGAATTTCGTTCGGGCTTTCGACCGCCTCTCTGCGTCTTCCTTACCGGGAAACCCGGCGAATCCTGGCTCTTTCACCCCTAGGGCGCCGCCTGATGGACTCATTGGATGCAAAAATTTCTCCTCGCCGCTTTCGTGGTTCTCGGCGCCGGCGCCGCCTTGTGGTTCGGCGGGCGCTCTTCACCCGCCGCCGCGCCGCCGCCAGTCGCGCCCGCGCCTGTCGGCGCCAGCCCCGCTGTTCGCGCCGAATTTCCGATCTACCAGTTCGGCCTCGGCAATGTGCAGGCCTTTAATTCGGTGACGATTCGCGCTCAGATCGATGGCCAGATCAACGAAGTGGCCTTCAAGGAAGGCCAGGAGGTCAAGGCGGGCGACGTGCTCGTCAGGATCGATCCGCGCAGCTATCAGGCCACGCTGGACCAGGCGCTCGCAAAAAAAACGCAGGATCAGGCTCAGCTCGACAATGCGCGCCACGATTTCCAGCGCTATTCCCTACTCCTGCAACAGAATTCCGTCGCGCGCCAGCAGGTCGATACGACGCAAGCCCTGGTGGCGCAGTTGGAGGCGATCGTCAAAGGCGATGAAGCCTCGATCGAATTCGCCAAAGTCAACCTCGGCTTCGCGACCATCCGTTCGCCTCTCGACGGGCGGGCCGGAATTCGCCGGGTCGACAGCGGCAATGTGGTGCACGCCAGCGAAGCCACGGGCATCGTCACGCTCACCCAGACGCGTCCGATCAGCATTCTGTTCACGCTTCCAGAGGAATCGCTGCAGGACATCGTCAAGGCTATGGCCGCGGGGCCCTTGCCGGTGGCGGCGCTGAGCCGCGACGGCAAACAGCAGTTCGGCGTCGGCGAGCTCGCCCTGATCGACAACGCCATAGACCAGACGACGGGGATGGTCCGGCTCAAGGCGACGCTTGCGAACGAAGCCGGGCTGCTCTGGCCCGGTCAGTTCGTAACAGTGCGGCTGCATGTAAAGACGCTGCGCAACGCTCTTACGATTCCCGCGGCCGCGATCCAGAACGGTCCGGACGGGAGCTTCGTCTTCCGCGTCAAAGGCGACCGCGCCGTCGAGATTCGCAAACTCACGCTCGGCCCGGCGAACGCCGAGACGGCCGTGGTTGAGGCGGGCCTCGCCGAGGGCGATGTCGTGGTGACGAGCGGCCAATATCGTCTGCAACAGGGCGTGAAGGTCGAGGTCGAGGGCGGCGCGCCCGCAGCGAGCGCCGCGCCCGTCGTCGCCAGCAAGGGGAACTGAGCGCCGATGAGTTTTTCGACGCCTTTCATCGAGCGGCCGGTCGCAACCGCATTGTTGATGATCGCGGTGACGCTGCTGGGACTCGTCGCCGTCCCGCAACTGCCGATCGCGCCGCTGCCGCAGGTGGATTTCCCGACGCTTTCGGTCTCCGCCAATCTGCCTGGCGCGGATCCCCTGACCGTCGCGTCCTCCGTGACAAGCCCGCTCGAGCGCCAGTTCTCGCAAATCTCCGGCCTGACCCAGCTCACCTCGACAAGCGTGCTCGGCTCTTCGTCGATCAATCTACAGTTCGATCTCGATCGCAGCCTCGACGCCGTCGCGCAGGACGTTCAGAGCGCGATCAACGCGGCGGGCGGCAGCCTGCCGAAGAATCTGCCGAGCCCGCCGACCTACCGCAAATCCAACCCGGCCGACTTCCCCATCCTCGTCTTGAGCGTCACCTCAGACACTCTGCCGCTCTCGGCGATCGACGATTACGCGGATAATATTCTGGCGCAGAAGCTCAGCCGCGTCCTCGGCGTCGGCAGGGTCGAGATCCAGGGCGAGCGAAAGCCGGCAGTGAGGGTCGAGGTTGATCCCCTGAAGCTCGCGGCAATGGGCCTCGGCCTCGAGGACGTGCGCGGCGCGATCGCCAGCGCGACAGTCGACGCGCCGAAAGGAAGCATCGAAACCGACCGGCGCAGTTTCACGATCTACGCCAATGATCAGCTGACCGGCGCGAAGCCCTGGAATGACGTCATCATCGCCTACCGCAACGGCGCGCCGGTCCGGATCAGGGATATTGGCGCGGCCATCGACGGCGTCGAGAACATCCGCAGCATGGCCTGGGCGTCGGATCGTCCGGCGATCGTCTTGCCGATCTTCAGGATGCCGGGGGCCAATGTCATCGACACGGTCGCCCGGATCAAGGCCGAGCTTCCGGTCCTCCAGGCCTCGATGCCGCCGGCGCTGAGGGTCGCGATCGAGGTCGACCGGACCGTCACCATTCACGCCGCCGTGGCCGATCTCGAAAAGACGCTGTTGATCACCGCCGGTCTCGTGGTGCTGGTCATCTTTCTGTTCCTCGGCAACGTCCGCGCGACGTTGATTCCGAGCGTCGCCGCGCCGCTCTCGCTGCTTGGCGCATGCGCGCTGATGTTCGTCTGCGGCTTCAGCCTCAACAATCTGTCCTTGATGGCGCTGACCATTTCGATTGGCTTCGTCGTCGACGACGCCATCGTCATGCTGGAGAATATCTACCGTCATATCGAAGCCGGCATGAGTCCGAGAGCCGCGGCCTTGAAAGGCGCCGGCGAAATCAGCTTCACGATCATCTCGATCAGCCTGTCGCTGGTTGCGATCTTCATCCCGATTTTGATGATGTCGGGGATCGTCGGCCGCTTGCTGCGGGAATTCTCCATCACCGTCGCCTTGACGATTTTCGTCTCCGCGCTGGTCTCGCTGACATTGACGCCGATGATGTGCGCCCGCATCCTCGACCGCGAAACGCTGGCCCATCCCGGCCGCGTCTCGCAGCTTTTCGAGGCTGCCTTCGCGGCGCTGCTCGCCGCCTACACGAAAGCGCTCGACGCCGTGTTGCGCCATCAGCGCGCGACCCTTCTGGCGTTCTTCGCGACGCTCGCCTTCACGGGCTATCTCTATGTCATCATCCCCAAGGGCTTTTTTCCGCAGCAGGACACCGGCGTGATCTATGCGGCGACGGAAGCCGCGCAGGACATCTCTTTCGCCGAAATGACCAAACGCCAACTCGCGGTGACGGACCTGTTTCTGCGCGACCCGGACGTCACCGGCTGGACGTCCTCCCTCGGCAGTCTCGGCTCCAGCGGATCAAACAACGGCTTTATCCGCATCGGCCTCAGGCCGCAGGGTGAGCGGCGGGCGACGACCGACGAGATCATCGCGCGCCTGCGCAAGCAGGCGGCGCCGCTCCAGGGCGTCGCGCTCTTCATGCAATCGCCGCAGGAGCTCAACGTCGGGGCGCGGTCGAGCCGCACGCAATATCAATATACGCTCGAGGACGCCGACATCGACGAACTTAATCATTGGTCGCCGCAAATTCTGGCGAAGCTCAAGACCTTGCCGGAGCTGCGCGACGTCGCCACTGACCAGCAAGATCGCGGCGCCGCGATCGGCGTCGTCATCGACCGCGATCAGGCCTCGCGCTTCGGCATCCTGCCGCAGGCGATCGACGATACGCTCTACGACGCCTTCGGGCAGCGCCAGGTGGCGCAATATTTCACGCAGCTCAATAATTATCATGTGGTGTTGGAGGTGACGCCCGAGTTGCAGGGCAAACTCGACACGCTCGATAAGATCTACATCGCCTCGCCGGTGACGGGGCAGCCCGTGCCGCTCTCGACTTTCGTTCACTATGACGCGAACAAGATCGGCTTTCTGTCGGTCAATCACCAGGGGCAGTTTCCGGCGGTGACCCTCTCGTTCAACCTCGCGCCCGCCTTTGCGCTAGGTCAAGCCGTGGCGGCGATCCAGGCAGCGGAGGCGGAGATCGGCGCGCCGCCTTCGCTCAGTCGCGGCTTTCAGGGGTCCGCCCAGGCGTTCCAGAAGGCCGCCTCGTCGCAACCCTATCTGATCCTCGCGGCGCTTGTTGCGGCCTACATCATTCTTGGCGTTCTCTATGAGAGCTTTATCCATCCGCTGACGATTCTGTCGACGCTGCCGCCGGCGGGCGCAGGCGCGCTGCTGTTCCTGATGGCCTTTCATCAGGACATGTCGCTGATCGCGCTCATCGGAGTTCTGCTCCTGATCGGGATCGTCAAAAAGAACGGCATCATGATGGTGGATTTCGCCATCACCGCGCAACGCGAACGCGGTCTCGCGCCGATCGCGGCGATCCGCGAGGCCTGTCTCTTGCGCTTCCGGCCCATCATGATGACGACGATGGCCGCGGTGCTCGGCGGCGTGCCGCTGATGCTTGGGACGGGGGCGGGGTCGGAGCTGCGCCAGCCTCTCGGATCGTCGATGGTCGGCGGGCTGCTGGTGAGCCAGATGCTGACGCTTTTCACCACGCCGGTGATCTTCCTCGCCTTTGAATCCCTGCGCCGGCGCAGGGATTCAAAGGCGATCGAGCTGCCGCTGGAGCAGGCGGAGATCGCCGCGGCCGCGGAGTAAGTTGAACGGCGCCGGTCTGTAGCGAAACGCAAAAGGACCGGCTCGGGGGCCAGCGAGCCGGTCCTTCCATGGTCCAGTCAAGCTTCAGTATTTTGCGACGACGCCTACAGGAGCCGCAACCGGCCATTTGTAGCTGAAGCCGATCTGGACGTCATTCAGTGTCCAGCTATGACTCTGGAACACATTTGGGTAAATGATCGTGCCGTCATAGAAATAACCGAGGTTGCTGTAGCGGTATTCGGCCCGGATCGACCAATTGTTGTCGATGGCGTATTCAATGCCGCCGCCGACGGTCCAGAAGCCGCGCGTCGTCGAAAAGCTGCCGCCGGCGCCAAGGATATTGTATCTGTTCTGGATCGAGGCGTAGCCGCCGCCGCCCGTTACGTAAAGAAGCGTCCGGTCGAAGGCGTAGCCGACGCGGCCGAGCACCACGCCCTGAATGGGCGATTCCGTCTTGACGTTATAAGAGAGAACAGTGCCCAAAGGTTGGGTGGATTTGCTGAGGCTCGTGCCGTCGGCCCGGCCTTCGAGACCGAAGACGAACTGGGCAACCTCTCAATTATAGCCGATATGGACGCCGCCGATAACGCCCTGCGTCTGCGTTGAACTCGCGGCGTAGGTGGCCGGGAAGGGTACGGGTCCGAGCGGGCCTTGCAGCCATATGTTGCCTGAGTCCTCGCCCCATCCGTAACCGACCTGGGCGCCGACTTCGAAGCCGGTCCAGGTGAACGCTGGCGGCGCGATGGGGGCGAGATCGGCCGCGAGAGCCGGGCTGGCCAGCGCCATCGCGCCGGCTGAAGCCATAAGAAGACGTTTCAGCATTGGGGAGTCTCCTGGGTAAAATGTTGGCGTCGAATGAGATTTCGCGCGGGATTCAGAGTTTGGCTCTCAGGGTTATGCCGGCATTGAGGGGATCGCCGACGTTGCCGTTGATTATGCCCCCAGGAAGCGAACTTGCGGACACGTTGATCCAGTAGTGGAAGTTAGCCACATTGTGGACCCAGGCGGAGAGATCCCAACTGCCGTCCTCAAATTTGATGCCGGCGTGCAGGTTCACCAGAGCATAGGCAGGGATGACGCTGTAGATCGAATTGGTCGTATCCGAGTATTCGCTGGTCTGGAAGGTGGCGTCGGCGCCGACATAGCCCACGAGAGGCTTTTGGATGAAGTCGAATAGCTGCCCGAGGTTGTGGCTGTATTCGGCGCCTGCGGCAGCCGCCCATCGAGGGGTGATCGAGAGGCGCTGGCCCGTCAGGTTGCAATACTTCAGTCCAGTGACCTCGAAGGGGCAGGGTGAATTGGTGAAGGAGCTGTAGAACGCATCGTCATAGGTGACGGATGCGTAGGTCTGCAGGCCATCGAAGGGCTGGTAGCGGATGTCGCCTTCGATGCCGCGGGAAATCGCGCCCTGCGCGTTGGCGAGGTATTGCACCACGGCGCCCGAAGGCAGCACAATGTTCAAATTTGTGATGTAATTGGTGTCGACCATTACGAAGGCGCCGAGATTGGTCAGCAGCTTGTTGTCCAGGAACTGTCCCTTGAAGCCGAATTCATAATCATTGATTGTCTCCGCCTTCACCGTCGTTGGAACGCCCGCGGGCAGATTGGCCGCGGGGTTCGGGCCGCCGTCCCGTCCGCCGAGCGCATAGGTGGCGTAGACGCTGAGGGTGGGGTTGACCTTATAGGAGGCGGAGGCGAGGGCCGAAGCGAAGCCCTGGCGCGTGTCCGCGGTGTACTGCCCGTTCGGACCGATAAAGGAGTTGATCGTCGATAGCGCCTTCGCCTGCTGCGCGGGCGTGAAGCTGTAGAGCTGCTGGGTGCTGAACTGATATTGGCGGAAAATCATTGTCTTATCGTAGTAGGAATAGCGTCCGCCGCCGGTAATGTCGAGGTCCGGCGTCGCATGCCAGACCGCCTGCACATAAGGCGCGATATTGATCGTCGCCGGGTTGTCATAGGTCTGGCGTCCAAGATAGTTGTAGATTGCGTTGTTGAGCGCGGCGGAATTGCTGGTCGCGCCGTAAAAACTGCCGGCCTGGGGGCCATAGGAGGTCAGCCCCCAATCGTAAAGCTGCTCCCAGAGAAACCAGACGCCAGCCGAGGCTTCGACCTTTTCCCCTTTCGGCGTCGAGAGCTTGAAGTCCTGGGTGGCGGAGTTTTCGTACACATGGCCGTTCGTGTTGGTGGTGATGCTTGGCCAGCCATAGTTGCTGCGGTTGTTCGGATGAAAATCCCAGCCGCGGAACGATGTGATGGAGCTCAGGTCGAAACCATTGAACAGATAGTGAATTGTAGAGGCGGCGCCGTAAGTCTCCTGCGCCGTTTCCTGATAGCCAATCTGCGCCGCTTCATAATTGTTTGGCGCCCCGGAGGTCGGCGGGTAAAAGCCGCTTCTCGCCTGGCGCACGAGGTAGTTATTCGGCACCGGCGCGCCATTGGTGTATTGCGTGACGACGCCCTGGAACAGATTGACGCAGCAGGCCTGATTGACGTGGGAATAGTCGACGCTCAGCCGCACCGAAAAACTGTCGTCGGGGACGTAGAGGATCTGGGCGCGTCCGCCTTTATCGTGCCAGTCGTTGAAATTCTGGCCGCCGTAGGCGGGATAGTTTTCGACATAGCCTTGATGATCGGAGCTGAAAGCAGAGATCCGGAAAGCGAGCTTGTCGCTGTCGGCGATCGGGCCGGTGGCGCTTCCCTTGAACTGTACGAGCCCGTAATTTCCGAGGGAGGCTTCCAGCATCTCCTGGGCGACGAAACTCGGCAGCGCCGTTGTAATATTGACGACGCCGCCGGTGCTGTCCATGCCGCCGGATGTGCCCTGCGGTCCTTTCAGAACCTCGATCCCTGTAAGGTCTGGAATGTCGAAGACCGCGTCGCCGGGGCGCGGTTGATAGACCCCGTCGATATAGATCGGCACGCCGCCCAAAATACCGTCGGTCGCATTGGATGATGCGGCGCCGAAGCCGCGAATATTGACCGTCAAATTGCGGACGTTGCTGTATTTGAAATTCAGGCTCGGCACGAGCTTTTGGGCGTCCTGCACGTTGGTGATCTGCAGGTTTTGAAGCTGTTGCTCGGTGATGACCGTGACGGCTTGCGGCTTATCCTGATACTTCGTCGCCTGTTTCTCGGAGAAGGCCGGGACGTCCGACGAGTCGGGATTTGCGGCGGCCGAATCCGACGGGGCGGCGACGACCACATCCTCCACATGACCTTCCTGCGCGGTTTGCGCCAATGCGGCTGTCGAAACGGTGAGGCTGAGGCAAAGCGGCAGGCTGACGCGCCGCGCGAGGCGGGTTCTTTTCGTTTTCATTATGGCGTTCCGTCGTGTTGGCTGGCCGTGGCGCCGCGGTGGGAGTTAAAACGATGTTCAGGGTTTTGATGGCTATGACTAGAACCCGATAAGTTTGATAGGATATTGTGAAGGTAAATTTATTCCATAGAAATTATTGAATTAGCAGCCTGCGGTCGTTCGATTGCGCGGCGTCATTGCAAAAATGCCACAGCGCGAAGAGGCCTGTGGAGCGCTGCGATTTGTGTTCGCGCGACTCTATAATTGGAATGGACGAGGTTCCTCCGCGGTCGGTGAGGGCGAACGAGTGGGTCGCGGAGGAGCGGTCGCAGTCCCGATAGGGGTTTGCGTTGAACGTTGGGGTGGGCGTGAGGAGAGGAGGGAAGGGCGTCGCCTGTCGCCAGCGGCGAGAAAAGCTCAGGCGTCGATCAAATTGATATAGGACATGACGATATAGACGAGGGCTTCGGAAGCTTCGAGGCTCCGGTAGACGTGCGGCACGTCCGCCTCGAAGACCATGGCGTCCCCCTCTTCGAGACGTTGCGGCGCCTCTCTCCCGGCGGTCACTTCGATGCGTCCGCGCACGACGATCAGGCTTTCGACCGTTCCTGG
>JBKQMI010000137.1:0-18042 GCA_052146775.1 Methylocella sp.
CGGCGATGATCTGCAACACGCGCGCGGCATTGAACATCCGGCGGCGACCTTCAATGCGCTGCACGACAACACGGAGCAATGGCATGGCTTCGCGATTCTGAACGCCATTCTCGATCCCGATACGCGGGTCAGTGTGTTCGGCGGCGCCTTCAACGGATCGTTCCAGATCCCCAACAATCCGGGTCAAACGCCGCAGCTTGGCCTCACCGCCAAGGGCGTCAGCACGTTCAACAGCAATGTTCTCAACGAGAACCAGACCGAGAACACTCAGTTCGGCGTGATCTCGCTACAAAAGCATCTCGACGCGACCGATTTGCAGATATCCGCCTTCGTGCGCAACAGCAATCTCGCCTACACGCCGGATCTTTTGGGCGATCTTCTGTTCAACGGCATTGCGCAGACCGCCGAGCGTTCAAATCTCGCCGGCGGCGCGCAGGCCGATTCCAGCTGGCGCATCAACGACAGCCACACGCTTCGCGCGGGCTTCCTCGCCCAACTCGAACATACGAGCTACAATACGTTTTCTGAGGTGCTTCCGGTCGATGGCGCAGGCGCGCAGACCTCGGATCAGCCGATCGGAATCACCGATAACGGCGGCAAGACCGGCGGCCTCTATGGCGTCTATCTTCAGGACGAATGGCGGATCGCGCCGACCTTGACTCTGAACTATGGCCTGCGCTTCGACGGCGTGAATGAATATACCAATGCGACGCAACTCAGCCCGCGAATCAATGCGGTCTGGAAGGCGACGGATACGACGACGATCCATGCCGGCTATTCGCGCTATTTCGTGCCGCCGCCTTTTGAACTTGTCTCGCCGACCAGCATCGGCCTTTTCGCCAACACGACGGCCGCTCCAACCGTCCTGCAGGATGATGCGGTCAAGGCCGAGCGCTCGCATTATTTCGATATCGGCTTCACCCAACTCGTCGTCCCCGGCTTCACCATCGGTCTTGACGGCTATTACAAGCTCGCCACGAATCTGATCGACGAAGGCCAGTTCGGCGCGCCGATCATTCTGTCGGCCTTCAATTACGCCAATGCCCGCGTCGGCGGCGTCGAGTTCACGGCGAGCTATGATTTGGGGCCATGGTCAATCTACGGCAACGCGGCCTATTCCCGCGCGATGGGGATCAATATCATCTCGGCGCAGTTTAATTTCGCGCCGGACGAATTGGCCTACATCCAGAATAGCTACATCCATCTCGATCATGATCAAACATGGACAGCGTCCGCCGGCGCCGCCTACACATTCAATCAGGGAACGAAATTCGCGACGCGCGTCTCTTTCGACATGCTGGCGCAAAGCGGCCTTCGCGCCTCGACGCCGACGGTTCCAAACGGCGCCTCCCTGCCGGAATATGCGACCGTCAACGGCAGCGTCGTGCAAAAGCTCGATCTCGGCTTTGGCGCGGGGACCGAGATTCGGCTCGATGTCCTGAATATTTTCGACGCCAGCTATGAAATTCGCAACGGAACGGGTGTTGGCGTCGGCGCGCCGCAATACGGCCTTCGCCGCACGATTCTCGCCGGAATCACGCAGAGGTTCTAGGAACGAGAGAGCGCCGGCTCGGCGTCTCTCTGTTTGGGGCGACCATTCGCGGCGATTTAGGCGAAGATATTCTTGCGGCCGCGTCTTTGCACTCTTGATCTGGCTCAATTCATTTCATAGAGCCGCCGGGTAGGCTCCCGCACAATCTGGCGGGGGCGAAACGGCGCGAATGAAGACCAATGCGCCCACGGAATTCTCATGAAGGCACGGAGCTGATGCGATGAACGAGATTTTGCCTCCGCGGCCGGCCGCGGACGAACTCCTGTCCCCGGAGGCGTTCGAGGCTGCGATCCGCGCGGTCGGGGCGGAGCGCTATCACGACAAGCATGCGTTCCATAAGCTTCTGCATGGCGGCAAGCTGAACAAGGGTCAGGTTCAGGCCTGGGCGCTGAACCGCTATTGCTACCAGGAGGCCGTGCCGCGCAAGGACGCCGCTTTCATGAGCCGGGTGCATGACCGCGAATTGCGGCGCGCATGGATCAGCCGCATTCACGACCACGATGGCCTTGGCGAGGAGCCGGGCGGGATCGAACGCTGGCTCATCCTGACCGATGGCCTTGGACTTGATCGCGAATATGTCACCTCGAGGCGCGGCGCCTTGCCGGCGACGCGGCACATCGTCGAATCCTATGTCCGCTTCGTGCGCGAGCAGCCGCTCGTGGTCGCGGTCGCGTCCTCGCTCACCGAGCTGTTTGCGCCCTCGATCCATCGCGAGCGCATCGCCGGCATGCTGGAGAACTACGACTTCATCGGCGACGATGTGATGGCTTATTTCAAACGGCGGCTGACGCAGGCCCCGCGCGACGCGGAGTTCGCGCTCGCCTATGTGAAGGCGAACGCAAAGATCCGCGCGGAGCAGGACGCCTGCGTCGACGCCGTGCGCTTCAAATGCGACGTGCTGTGGGCGCAGCTCGACGTGCTGAACCACGCCTATGTCACGCCGGGCTTGGTCGCGCCCGGCGCCTTCGTTCCGGCGCCGTAGCGGCGGCCTTGTCGCTGCGCGCGGCGCGGCTCAATTGGCCTTCATGTGGTCCATGTGCCCTTCATCGGCGGGCGCTTTCGCCCCTATCGACTCGACGAGGAAGATCACGTCGCTGGTTCCGGCCTTCTCGAAGGTGAGGGTTCCCTTGAAGCTGTCGCCCTTCTTCAGCGGCTGCTTCAGATCTTCCAGCATCAGATGGTAGGAGCCGGGCTTCAGCGCGACCTCGCCATGGGCGGGAATGACGATGCCGCCGGTCACGGGGCGCATGGTCGCAACGCCATTGACCGTGGCCATTTCATGGAGGTCGACGCTGCCCGCGACCTCGGCCGTCGCGGAGACGAGACGATCCGGCTCCGCGCCCGCGTTCTTGATGACGAGATAGCCGATCGCGACCTTGGCGCCGCCCGCAGTCGCGCGCGACCACGGATGGACGATTTCGAGGGCGCCGAGCTTGAACTCATGCGCGAAGGCGCCGGGCGCCGTGAAAATCAGGAGCGAGGATGCCAGAAAAGGCGCGGCGAAGGCTGCAAAGGAACGGCGAGTAAGTTTCGACATGCGTTATCTCCACTGTCTGAGAAGGTAAAGTGCGCGAACGATCCGCATTGCGGCCGGTCGCGGCGGCGCGCGGGGCTGCAGCTACATTTCTCGGGAGAAAGACGGAAGGTCTCGTCCGCGTCGACGACCGATGAGGCGCGACGCCAAAAGCGGTCTCGGCCGCGATGAGCCAAGGCGCCGCAAGCGCGACCCCAAAGCTCCATTCGTTGCGCCGCATTCCTGTCATGATCGGTCCGCCCCGCGCTTCGGATGTGAGCGTAGCATGACTTATAGGGCAAGGAAATCGATTGAACGCAGGTTGGAGCGCCGAAGCGGGCCAGGATCACAGCGGGAAGTCGCCGCGCCTCCTCGAAGGGCTTGCCCGCTCCCTGCGGCGGAGTGCGGCGAGCGCGCGGGCAATCTTGCTGCGCGTCGCGCGGGGTTCGATCACCTCGTCGATAAAGCCCCGCGCGGCGGCCTCGAAGGGCGAAGCGCCAGAGTCATCGCCCGCGCCGATCAGCGCGATCCGCGCCGTCGGCCAGGCGAGATTCAGGTCGGCGCCAAGATGTTTCGAGCCCATGACGGCATAGGCTCCGCCGAACGCGTTGCGCGTGACGATCGTGACTTTCGGCGCGCGCGCCTCGCCATAGGCGAAGATGAGTTCGGCGACCTCCCTGGCGAGACCGCTGTGCTCCTGCGCCACGCCCGGCAGGAAGCCCGGCGCGTCGACGAAGGTCACGATGGGGACCCCGAAGCAATTGCAAAAGCGCACGAAGCGCGCGGCCTTCCGCGCAGCGTCCGCATCGAGAACGCCGGCGAGAACCATCGGCTGATTGGCGACGACGCCGACCGTGCGGCCGTCAATGCGGCCAAAGCCCGCGACGATATTGCGCGCATGGGCCTCCGCGATCTCGAAGAAATCGCCCTCGTCGACGGTTTTCTCAATCAGCTCCCGCATGTCATAGGTCTTGAGCGGATTTTCCGGGACGAGCGTATCGAGCGAGGAATCCTGCCGCTCCGCATCGTCGAAGCTCGGCCATTCGGGAACGCCTGCAATGGTGGAGGCGGGCAGAAAATCGATGAGCCGGCGCATTTGCATGAGCGCCTCGAAATCATTGGCGTAAGCGCGATCGCATAGGCTTGTCTTCGCGGCCAGAACGCGGGCGCCGCCAAGCTCATCCGCGGTGATGGCTTCATTGGCGATCGTCCTGACGATATCCGGGCCGGTCACGAAGAGATGGCTCGTGTTCTCGACCATGAATACGAAATCGGTCAGCGCCGGCGAAAAGGCGTCGGCGCCCACGCATGGCCCCATGATCAGCGAAATCTGCGGGATGACTCCGGAGGCGAGGACATGGCGGCGGAAGATTTCGCCGAAGCCTGCGAGCGCCGCGACCCCCGCCTCAAGGCGCGCGCCGCCGGAATCGAACAGGCCGACGATGGGCGCGCGGGCGCTGAGCGCCGTATCCTGCGTCCTGGCGATTTTTCGCGCATGGGCCTCATTGAGCGCGCCGTCAAGAACGGTGAAATCCTTGGCGTAGACATAGACCGCGCGGCCTGTGACCGCGCCCCATCCGGCGACGACGCCATCGCCTGGATCGTTCGCGTCCGCGCCATGTTCGGCGTCCGCGCCGAATTCCTCGAAAGAGCCGGGATCAAGTAAAAGCTCGATGCGTTCGCGGGCGGCGAGTTTTCCGCGCTCATGCTGCGCCTTGACGCGGGGGTCGAACTGCGGGCAGGGGGCTTTCAAGGCTCCCCTCGGGGCGCCGCGACCCGGACGGCGCGCAGCAAACCTGCCGCCGCCTCCATCTCCGTCCATCGCCGCGCCCGCCGCGCCAGCGCCTCGTCATCGGCGCCCCAGACTTTCATCTGGAAATCTTCATCGATATGGGCCGCCTCCCAGGCCTCCCGCAGCGGCAAAACGCCGTCCGCCACGGCGAGCGCCAGCAGCGCAGAGCCCGTCAGCGTCGTCATCACATGCAGCGCGGTCAGCGCGAAGGGGGCAGCGGGGCCGGTTCCCGCGATCCGCTTCACGGCTTCGAGGATGGCGCCCCTGGCCGCCTCCGGCTGTTCGACGTAATTGACGCCCTCGGCGCAGATCAGCCGTGCGCCGAGTTTTTCGCGAGCATAATCGAGGACCTCGTCCCAGCGCGCCGCCTGCGCCTTCGCCAGCGCCTCGGGTTCTCCGGCGCGGTAGCAGATAAGATCGGAGCCGCCATAGCGGGCGATGTCTTCCGCCGTCGCGTCGAGCGCCTGCGCGACGCCGTCGATTGCTGAATTGGCCATCCGCGTCAGCGGCATGGCGGCGGGATCGATGAATTCGGCCTGGCGCGCCCATTCCTCCGCGAGCGCCTCAGCCGCCTCAAGGGTCGGCGCCGCGAAGGCGTTGCGGCCTGGCGTTTTGGCGGGGCGCCCGTCGAGCAGAAGCGCGAATGCGCCGTCGCGTTCGGCGGCGGCGGCCTCTTTGTAGAAGCGCCTCGGCAGGGCCTTTTGCTGATCGCGCCGCGCCATGGCGACGGGGTCGATCGGCGCAACGGCGCCGGCCTCGCTGTTCTCTTGGCCTGTCTTGTCCTGGCTCATGCCCCGATGAGATGCCGCAATTCGGCGAAATCCGCAACGATCCGTTCGGCCCCGGCGAGGGTCAGCTCGGCCGGGCTGTGATAGCCCCAGGCGACGCCGATCGCATGAACGCCGGCGCTAGCGGCCATCGCCATGTCGAAGCTTGTGTCTCCAATCATGAAGGTTGCGGCGGGCGCGGCGCCTGTTTCCGCCAGGGCCGCGAGGATCATGTCCGGCGCCGGCTTCGAGGGGTGGCCGTCGGCCGTCTGCACGGTCTGGAAGCTCTCGCGCCAGCCGGTTCGCTCCAAGAGATGATCGACGCCCCGGCGCGCCTTGCCCGTGGCGATGCCGAGCATCACGCCGTCCTTGCCGGCGAGCGCGGCGATGGTCTCCCGCGCGCCCGGAAAAAGCGGCTCGGCGAAATCCGGCGCCGCGCGAATCTGCGTCCACGCCTCGCGATAGGCTTGAGAAAGGCTCTGGACCGGAGCCTCGGCGCCGGCGAGCGCGGCGAAGGCCTCATGCAGGGAGAGGCCGACGATCGAGAGCGAGGCCGCGCGGCTCGGCGGGCGCATGTCAAGCGCCGCGAAGGCGCGCCGCTGCGCCTCGACGATGAGGTCCTGGCTGTCGACCAGCGTCCCGTCGAGGTCGAAAATGACAAGCTTCAATCCGGCGTCCTTCAATCGCCGCGGCGGCCGCCGCGAGCCGTTCGGGTCCGCCCTCGCATCAGCGACGGTGGCGGAGCCGGCCAATCTCTGTCATAGAGCGGGCCGGGTGAAAACCCTCTTGCCGGCCCTGCGCTAATTTCTGTGAGCCCTATGAGCAAACAAGAAAAATCCCTGTTCATGACCGTGCTGATGACCCCCGACATGGCGAATTTCTCCGGCCACGTTCACGGCGGATCGATCCTGAAGCTGCTCGATCAGGTGGCCTACGCCTGCGCCGCGCGCTATTGCAAAGCCTATGTCGTCACCGTCTCGCTCGACCAGGTCATCTTCAAGGAGCCGATCAAGGTTGGCGAACTCGTGACCTTCAGCGCCAATGTCAATTATGTCGGCCGCACCTCGATGGAGGTCGGCATCAAGGTGGTGGCGGAGAGCCTGACCACGAAAGAGAAGCGCCACACCAACTCGTGCTACTTCACGATGGTTGCGCTCAATGAGGATGGCAGCCCGGCCCCCGCACCGCCGCTTGAAATCGAGACTGAAGTCGAGCGGCGGCTGTTTGAGGCCGGCAAGATGCGCAAGCAAATGCGTCAGGAGATCATGGCGCGAAACAAGGCGCTGCACGTCGGCATCCCGGATTAGAGGGACCGGCGGCGCGCCAGCGCCTCGTCGATTTCAAGGAAAAATCCTGAGTTTCGGCCAGAAGTGGGGCGGCGACCGACGCTTGACGCAACTTCCATTTTAGACGATAAAATTTATGGAGTGTATAACTTTAGTGTCGCTTGGCGGCGCGCCTTGTCGGGTCGAAAATGAGCAAAGTTCCGAAATTCTCCGGCCTCGCCTGGCGCAATCTGGCGGCCGTGGGCGCCGTCGTCGTCGCGCTCGGCCTCATCGCGGTCAAGAATCTGCACGCCAGCGCCGCCGCCCCCTTGCTCAATGTCTCCTATGATCCGACGCGCGAACTCTATCAAAGCATCGACAGGCAATTCGCCGCGAAATATGAGGCCGAAACCGGCGAAGCGGTGAATGTCAGGCCGTCGCACGGCGGCTCCTCCCGCCAGGCCCGCTCGGTGATCAGCGGCGAACAGACGGCCGACGTCGTGACCCTCGGGCTTTATTCCGATGTCGATGCGCTGCGCAAACGCAGCCTGATCGCGGACGGTTGGGCGGACCGCCTGCCGCATCATTCGCAGCCCTATTTCTCGACCATCGTTTTCGTGGTGCGCGGGAACAATCCCAAAGAGATCCGCGACTGGCCAGATCTCCTCAAGCCCGGCGTCTTCGTCATCACGCCGGACCCGAGAAGCTCCGGCAACGGCAAGCTCAGCGCGCTCGCGGCCTGGGGCGCCGCCCTCCATCGCGGCGCCTCGGAGGATGAAGCGCGCGCCTATCTTAAGGCGCTGTACCAGCATGTCCCGGTGCTTGATTCCGGCGCGCGCCGCTCCGCCAAGACATTCGCGGTGGAGAATATCGGCGACGTGCATCTCACCTGGGAGGACGAGGCGTTGCGCGAGGTCGCCGAGTCGAAGGGCGATCTGGAGATCGTGCATCCTTCGGTCAGCATCATCGCCGAACCCTATGTCGCCTGGGTCGACGCCAATGTCGCCCGCCACAAGACGGAAGCTCTGGCCAAGGCCTATCTTGAATATCTGTTCGCCGATGAGGCGCAGGAGACGATCGCGAAGCTCGGCTTCCGGCCGGTCAACGCGGCGATTCTGGACAAATATTCCGATCGGCTGCCGAAGCTCGATCTCTTTCCCATCACCTCGATCGCGAAGGATTGGGACGACGCGAACCAGAAATTCTTCGCCGACAACGGCGTCATCGACGCGGTGCTGGCGCCGGCGACGCATTAGTCCAAAGCTCCTTTCACGCAAGGCCGCAAGAGAATGCTCGCCCCGACATCTCAGGATCGGCCCGGCCGCTTCAGCCGATTGATCCGCTGGAGCTATACGCCGGCGGAGCTTCGCGCCGATGCGATCGCCGGCCTGACGGTCGCCGCGATCTCCCTGCCGCAGGGCATGGCCTATGCGCTTCTCGCCGGCGTCGACCCGCGCTACGGGCTCTATTCGGCGATCGTCGTGACGGCGGTCGCCTCGATGTTCGGCTCGTCGTCGCACCTCATCAACGGACCGACCAGCGCGATCTCGCTCGTCGTATTCAGCGCGCTCGCATTTCTTGATCCCGACGACAAAACCGAGATCGCCGAAGCCCTCGTGCTGCTTGGCGTGATGGTCGGCGTCATCCAGATCTTCATCGCCGTCTTCAAGCTCGGCGATCTCACCCGCTACATTTCCGAATCCGTGATCCTCGGCTTCATGCTTGGCGCGTCCCTGCTGCTCGGCATCGGCCAGATCGCCAACCTGCTCGGCGTCCGGCCGCTCGGGACCGGGCATCAGGACATCTGGACGCGGCTGTGGTTGACGCTGACCAAGGGCGATCCCCTGAACCCGCGGGCGATCGGGATAAGCGCGGCGACCATCGTTCTGGCGCTCATCCTGCGCCGCCTGGTCCGCGCCTTCCGGCTGCCGCAACTCGACATGCTGGCCGCCTTGATCATCGTCTCCGGCGCGGCTTTTCTCCTCGGCTGGACGCTGCCCGGCGCCGACGGCGAGCGGCTCATCGAGATCGCCGGAACCGTGCCGGCCAGCCTCCCTGAGCCGCATATTCCGGAGATCAAGCTCAGCTGGATCGGGGAGCTTTCATCGAGCGCTCTCGCCATCGCTTTTCTCGGCCTTCTCGAAGCTCTGGCGATCGCCAAATCCATCGCTCATACGACGCGCCAGCCGCTCGACTACAACCGCCAGTGCCTCGCCGAAGGCCTCGCCAATCTTGTTGGCGGATTCTTTCGCTGTCTGCCCGGCTCCGGCTCGCTGTCGCGTTCGGCGATCAATTTCCAGGCGGGCGCCGCGACTCGCTTTTCCGGCATCATCGTCGCTTTGGGCGTCGCCCTCGCGGTGTTGCTGTTCGCGCCCTTGACGCGCTACATTCCGAAGGCCGCGCTGGCCGGCCTCATCGTCGTGACGGCGGCGCGGCTGATCGATATTCCGCGCCTGCGCTATGCGTTCGCCGCCACCAGATTCGACGCTGGCCTCGTCGTCATCACAGCGCTTGTCGCGGTTTTCGTCGGCGTCGAATATTCGATTCTCGCCGGCGTCCTTCTGTCGATGGCGCTGTTCATCCCCCGCGCGTCGATTTTGAAGAGCAGAGAGCTTGTCGTCAGCCCCGAGCGGGTCGTGCGCGAACGCCTGCCGGGCGATCCGCCGAACCACGATCTGATTTTGATCGACGTCGAGGGCGAGCTTTTTTTCGGCGCCGCGCCCGAACTCGAACGCGATCTCGACGAATTGCTGAAACGCGCGACGGCGCAGCGGACGCGCTTTATCGTGCTGCGCGTCAAACGCGTGCGCAATCCGGACATGGTCTGCCTCGAACGGATCGATCATTTCCTGCACGACGCCGAAAAGCTTGGCGTCACCGTGCTGATCGCGGGCGTCAGGCCCGATTTCCTGGCCGCGATCAAGAGCCTTCACTTCCTCGACCGTCATCCGGCCGACCTGGTCTTTGTGGAGGAAGACGAAGACTATTCGGCGACGCTGAAAGCGGTGCGCCACGTCTATCAGCTTCTCGCGGCGCAGCAGTCCGGCGAAGAAAGCGGGGACGCCGGCGCCGATGCAGGGCGCAAGGAAAAACTCTACTATCTCGTCTGATGCGCCTAGCGCCGCGCCACCGCCCGTCAGGGGCTGCGCCGTCCGAACGACACCGCGTAGGCGGCGCCGCGCGCATCGATCAACGGATCGTCGCTCTCCTCGATTCCGTCGGTCAGCGAGGTCGGCAGGAACAACAGCTTCTTTTGCGCGTCGAGGCTGTCCGGAAGCGCCTTGTCGAGGGTCAGGACGCCGAGGTCGACGATTTTGCGGTCATTTGGCCAAGGTTTCGAGCCATCCTTCGTCTGATCGTCCGCCGCCGCGAGTTGCGCCTTGAGGTGAAAGATCACGGGACCATTCTTGAGGCGGTTCGGCAGTTCGTCGACGAGAAAATCGGGCGCTTTCGCGGCGGCCTCAGTCGGATCGAGATGGACAGTCTTTTCGGGGATGATCTGATAGCGCACCGCCTGCTTCGCGCCCGCCTTGCTGACCAAGATGAACGCGTTGACGCCGTAATATTCCTCATCCGCGAAGCTGTCCGGCGTCTGCGCCGTCGCCAAGGCGAGCGGAACATTCGGGTGTGTCGCGGCGAATTGTTCGAGCGGCGTCGGGTGGGGCGCATCCTTCGGGCTTTGCGAGATGGCCGTGAGCAGGGCGAGAAACTCCTCGCCTGTCGCAACAGGGAAGAAATGGAGCGAGTTCGTCACCATGTCGGTGTCGCTGCCGTCCGGCAGGTGATATTTGATGGCGATGCCGTGTGGGTTCGCTTTCGGGTCGCCGTCTGGAATGTTCGGCGCGCCGGTCGAGTCGGAGAACCGCACGGTGACGGGGATTTTCGCGCCGGTGAAGATTGCCGCCTTGCTCAGGGCGGCGGCTTCCGGCGTCGCGGTGAAGCTGCCTTCGACGAGGATTCCCTTGGCGTGATTGGCGCGAAAGCCCGGATGAACGCCGAATATCTTGTTCATCACATCAACGAGCTGCGTCGGGACGTCGGTCTCCTGCGCCGGAACGGGGGCTGATCCCGCAAAAATCATCGAAGCGGCGGCGAAAGCCTTGCACAATGTCTTCGTCATCCCTGCCTCCGGCGCGTTCGGGTTCGAGGCGAAAGCCGCAAAGACCGATCCTGCCTGATTATCCAAAGCTTACTTCGGTATCATGTCGGCGAAACGTCGAGCAAGCGAAGGCCGGGCCGCGTGAGACGCGCGCCTTCGCCCTTCATTGCCGTTTGCCGCGCATCATGCTACGCGCGGCCATGCTCGAAGGTCTGCCGCCCAATAACGCCGCTTACGTCATGCGCCTCTCCTGCGACGAGGCGACCGCGCGCTCGGTCTCCGATATCGTCATGGAGACCTTCGATGCGGCCGAGGCCGCTGTCGCCGCCTTTGAGGAGGCGCCGACCACCAAGGACTGGAAGGGCGGCCCCTGGCTCGTCGAGGCCTATTTCGGCGCGGAGCCGGACGAAGCCAATCTTCGCGCGCTGATCGCCTCCGTCGTGGGCGAGGACATCGCCGCGCAGGCAACCTTCGGCCGCATCGACTCGCGGGACTGGGTCGCGTCGTCCCTCGAAGGGCTGAAGCCGGTGCGGGCCGGCCGTTTCATCGTGCACGGCTCGCACAGCCGCGACGAGGTTCGGGTCAACGACATCGCCATCGAGATCGAGGCGGCGCTCGCCTTCGGCACCGGCCATCACGGAACAACGCGCGGCTGCCTTTTAATGCTCGATCGCATCGCGCGCCGGCGCCGTCCGCGCGCAATTCTCGACATCGGTACGGGGACAGGCGTTCTCGCCATCGCCGCCGCGAAACTGTTCAAGCGGTGGGTTCACTCTTGCGACATCGATCCCGTCTCGGTGGCGACGGCGGCGGAAAACGCGCGGCGCAACGGCGCCGGGGCCTTCGTCGATCCGGTGCAGGCGGACGGCGCGGCCCATGATTCGTTGCGCAGGGGCGCGCCTTACGATCTCGTCTTCGCCAATATTCTGGCCCGTCCCCTCTGCGCGCTGGCGCCGCAGATCGCGCAACTGACCGATATGGGCGCCGATATCGTCCTCTCGGGGCTGCTCGCGCGCGATGTGCCGGCCGTGCTCGCCGCCTACCGCAGGCAGGGCATGGTGCTCGCAAAGCGCCTCGATATCGAAGGCTGGGCCACGCTGCTCATGCAAAGGCGCTGATTAACTTCACGAGAGCGTTTTGGTGCGCGCGAAGGCGAGCCGCAAGCTTGCGAGGGTGAGGCTGCGCAGCCCGGCGATATCCGCGCTCATCACGATGAGGGCGTAGATCGCGGCGCCGGCGGCGATCTGAACGATAAGCGTCGCAACCCCCGGATCGCGCTCGCGCATCGGCAGTACGACCGCCGCCATCGCGGCGTTGGCGAGGATGATCGCGCCAATATCCCGCGCGCGCGGCCATTTCGGCCTCGCCGCGCTGGCGAACCCGACCAGCGTGAGGAGCGAGGCGAGCAGCGCGCCCGCCTGTGCGATGGCGAGGCTGGAGGCGCCCTCGCCATGCGGCAGAACGTAGATGAGGAGCGGATCGACGGCGCAGGCGACGAGCGCCGCGGCGATCAGGGGCCATGTCCTCTTCTCGATCTGAAAGATCGGGGCGATCGCATATTGGATGATCGCCATTGAGAAGAGCCCGGTCATCATCAAAGTCAGCAGAGTGCTGAAGGGGCCGCGGAACTGCTCCGGCACGATCAATTGCTGGATCGAGGGCAACGTCAGCCAGATGCCGGTGCAGGCCGGCAGGACCATGCCGAAGACGATCGTCATGTTGCGGCCGATCTGACGGCGCGCCTCCTTCGGCCCGCGCGTCTCATGGGTCGCGACGGCGATCTGGAACAGGACGATGTCGAGCGCCGAGCCGACCGCCTGAATGGCCTTCGATCCAAAATCATAGGCGAGCGAAAACTGGCCGGCCTCGGAGAAGCCGTAGAGGGCCGCGAGAATCGAGCGATTGGCCAGCGGGATCGTAAGATAGAGCAGATTTGCGGCGACGATCGGCATGCCGTAGCGCAGCAGCGACTCGGCCATCGGCGCGCGCGCCAGCTTCGGGTCCGACATCGGATCGATGAGGGCCGCGCGGGCGGTGAAAACCGATCCGCCAAGGCTGATGATGCCGCCGATCAGCGTCATCTTGGCCGAGCCGAACCAGAAGGCGCCCCCGCCCATCAGTGCGAAGGTCAGGACATTCTTGACGAGCACAAGGCGCGCGAAAAGCCGGTCGTGGAAACGGGCGCGAACGAGGGCCGTGTAATAATCGAACAGGCCGTTGACGATGGCGACGCCGAGCGCCAGCAGGATCAGGCTGTTCGACAGGGCGAAGGTGACGCCGGTGAGGAGGAGCAGGCACGCGCCGGCCGCAAGAGCGACGGCGATGACGGCGAAGCCGAAGTCGAGCGTCGCCCTGAGAGTGGGGTCATCGAGCCGGATGCGCTCCGAATAGAAACGGGTCGCGCCGAGGCGGATCCAGTCGAAAAAGGCGGTCTGCACCGCGATCGCCGTCGCATGGGCGAGGGCGAAGCGCCCATATTCCTCGGGGCCGAGGAATTTTGCGACGAGAAGCCCGACAGCGAAATTGAAGAGAATATTGCAGAAGAAGGCGAAAAATACGGTCATGGCGGCGTCAAGGCCGGATTTCTCGCGGGCTCAACGCGGCGGGATGGGGCAAGGGCGAAAAAACGCATGAAGCTCGCGGCAATCCTGTTGCGTCGCAAACCCGACGACAAGCAAGCGCCGGGCCGGGCTGTGGTTTGGCGGAGCATAGCTCGGGCATCGAACCACTCCCACTGGCTCCAGGGCGACGCGGCCTTGCGTCAAATCCCTTCTCGCGCGCGCCTTCAGAGACCTAAGATTCAGGGCGCGCTCGCTTTTTTTGCGGCGGCCTTCCAGCGCCGAGCGCAAGATAGTCTATTCACGCCGAGTTGACGACAATTGCTTGCCGGCGCGGCCGAAGGGCGGGCTTGCGGCTTCCGCACGGTCCGCGAACCGGTTAGAAGCAGATATGTCGCACGATGTCACGCTTCCCGCCGCCGCGCTGGCCGGTCTTCTGTCGTTCCTCAGCCCTTGCGTGCTCCCTTTGGTGCCGCCTTACCTCACCTTTATCGCCGGAACGACCATCGAGGAGGTGGCGAATGTGCGGGAGGCTCGGGCGCGGCGCGACATCCTGATCGCCGCCGCTCTTTTCGTCTGCGGTTTTTCGACGGTCTTCGTCGGGCTTGGCGCCACCGCTTCCGTCGTCGGCCAGGTTTTGCGGGAGCATCTGAGGCTCCTGTCCGTGCTCGCCGGGGGCGCCATCATCCTGATGGGGCTTCACTTTCTTGGCGTATTCCGGTTCGCCGTGCTGTATCGCGAGGCCCGCCTCGACGTCCAGAAGCCGGTCGGAACATGGGGGGCCTACGTCATGGGCCTCGCCTTCGCTTTCGGCTGGACGCCCTGCATCGGGCCGATTCTCGCCGCCATTCTCGCCGTCGCGGCGTCCCAGGCGACTGCCGGCAAGGGCGCCGCGCTGCTCGCCGCCTATTCGCTGGGACTTGGGGCGCCGTTCTTTCTCGCGGCGCTGGCGATCGAGCCGTTCATTCGCTGGATCAAGCGCTTCAAGCGCTATTTTGGCGTGCTGGAGCGCGCCGTCGGCGTTCTTCTGGTGCTGACCGGAGTCGGCTTCCTGACCGGCTCGATCCAGGATGTCTCGTTCTGGCTGTTGCAGACCTTCCCCGCCCTCGCGGCGATCGGCTGAGGCCTCGGGCTCACTTCTCCAGTTGATAATAGCTGATGCGCCCGTCCGGTCCCTTTTTCCAGATGAAGACGACGTAATCGGCGCGGGTCACATCGCCTTTTTTGTCGAAACTGATGTCGCCAATGACGGTCTTGAAATTCATCCCGGAATGAATGGCCTTGGCCACCTCTGACGGATCCAGCGATTTCGCGGCCTCCGCGGCCTGTTTCAGCACCTCGACCGCGGCGTAGGAATAAAGCGTATAGGTCTCGGGGTTGAAGTTCTTCGCCTTGAATTCCCGCACGACCTTGGCGGCTTCGGGGCGTTCGCGCGGATCGGGCGGGAAGGTCATGAAGGCTCCCTCGACGCCGGGGCCTGCGATAGCCCCGAATTCGTCGGAGGCGATGCCGTCGCCTCCCATCATGACGGCGTTGACGCCCTGGTCGCGCATCTGGCGCAGAAGCAGCCCGCCCTCGGTGTGGATGCCGCCCCAGTAGACGATGTCGGCGCCCGATTCCTTGATCTTGGAGACGACTGCCGAATAGTCCTTCTCGCCCTTGTTGACGCCTTCATAAAGCGCTTCATGAATGCCGAGCGCATTGAGGCTCTTTTTGGTTTCGTCGGCGAGACCCTTGCCGTAGGTCGTCTTGTCGTGAAGGATGGCGATCTTCCTGGCCCCTTGGGCGGCGAGGAATTTCGCGGCGACCGCGCCCTGCTGATCGTCGCGTCCGCAGGTGCGAAAGACCGTATCGTGGCCGCGCTCGGTGATTTTCGGATTGGTCGAACCTGGCGTGATCTCAAGGATATTGTTCTCGGCGTAGACGTCCGAGGCCGGCATGGTGACGCCGGAATTGAAATGGCCGACGACGAAGGCGACCTGATCGCCGACGAATTTATTGGCGACCGAGACGCCCTGTTTCGGATCGGCGGCATCGTCGCCGACTTCGACGCTGATCTGCTGGCCGAGAATGCCGCCCGCCGCATTGATGTCGGCTACGGCCTGTTCTGCCCCCATCCGGATTTGCGCGCCGAAAGTCGCATCGGAGCCCGTGACCGGCGCGCCGATGCCGAGCCGGATTTCGGCGGAGGCCGCGCCGCAAAGGCTTAAAGCTGCGAGCAGGCCGAAAGCGAGGCGGGCGAGGCGATTCACAGGACATTCCATCAGCAAAATTCTTCCTTTGTCAGTCGTCCCGCGTGAGGATGGCGCCGTATCGTTGCCTCATCTGGCGCCGCCGCGTCAGTCTGAAGCCCGCGAGCATGAATCCTAAAGCCGCGGCGAAATCGAGGCCATAGTCTGCGGGCGACAGAAGCGGCTCGCCGAACAGCGCGTAATGCAGAAACCGCACCCCCGCGGCGATGAGCAGCGCGTAGACGAGCGCCTGCCACAAGGGGCGCCAGCGCGTCGCCAGCGCGCGCCCTGTGCTGAAGGAGGCCGCACCCCCGATGATGACGCTGAGGCCGAGGAAGATGAGCAGGCCATGGAGGTCGAAGAAGGGCGCCGGCGTCAATGGCCGCCCTCGAGATAGGCGGCGCGGATTTCCGGGCGCGCCAGCAGCTCGCGCCCCGCGCCCGACATGGTGATCGCGCCATTGACGAGGACGAGGCCGCGATCGGCGAGTTTTAAGGCGTGATAAGCGTTCTGCTCGACGAGAAACACGGTGAGGCCCTCGGTGCGGTTCAGCTCCTTGATCACCTCGAAAATCTGCTTGACGATCAGCGGCGCGAGCCCGAGCGAGGGCTCGTCCAGCAACAGGAGGCGCGGCCGGCTCATCAGAGCGCGGGCGATCGCGAGCATCTGCTGCTCGCCGCCCGATAATGTGCCGCCGCGCTGGCTGGCGCGCTCCTTGAGGCGCGGAAAGATCGCGAAGATTCGTTCGAGATCGCGCGCGAAGTCGGCGGGCGCGCGATCTTGGCCAAGCGAAGCGCCGATCTGCAGATTTTCATAGACGCTCATGCGCGGAAAGATGCGCCGTCCCTCCGGCGATTGCGCAAGTCCGAGCCGCGCGATGTGGTGGGTTTGCATTCCTGTGATGTCGCGCCCGTCGAACAGGATCGCGCCTTCCCGCGCTCTGGGATTGCCGAAGATCGTCATCATCAAGGTCGTCTTGCCGGCGCCGTTCGCGCCGATCATGGTCACGATCTCGCCCTCGTTGATGTCGAGATCGACGCCCTTCAGGGCGATGATGTTGCCGTAGTAGGCCTTAACGCCCCGTATCGACAACAGGGGGCGTGATGGCGCCCCGTTCATGCGCTGATCCTGTCCCCTTTCGCCGCCGCGACTTCGGCCGCGTCGTCGACTCCGAGATAGGCCTTGATGACATTCTGGTCTTCGCGGATCTCGCACGCCCGCCCGTCGGCGATCTTCACGCCATAATCGAGAACGACGACGTGATCCGAAATCTCCATGACGACCGACATATCATGCTCGATGAGGAGAATGGACGCTCCATGTTCGTCGCGAAGGCTGAGCAGCAGTGCGTTGAGCTCATGCGATTCGCGCGGGTTGAGGCCCGCGGCGGGTTCGTCGAGGCAGAGCAGCACAGGGTCCGTGCACATCGCGCGCGCGATCTCGACCCGGCGTTGCGCGCCATAGGGCAGGGCGCCGGCCGGATCGTCGGCGCGATCGATGAGGCCGATGCGGTCGAGCCAGTGGCGCGCGGTCTCGACCGCGTTCTTCTCCCGCGCGCGGTAGCCGCCAAATCCGGTGAGGCCCGAAAAGCTTAAGCCCGCGCCGATCAGGCGGTTATGCTGCGCCACGATGAGATTTTCGATAAGCGTCATGCCCTGGAACAGGCGGATGTTCTGGAACGTGCGGGCGACGCCGGCATATTTTGCGATTTCGAAGTCGGCCATGCGCTCAAGAAGGAAAATCTCGCCCGAGGCCATGCTGGCGCGCCGCCGTCCCGTTTGCGTCAGGGCGCGCACGTCGGCGGCGGCGGCGCAACCTGTGCGGGCCAGCGCCATGCGCCCGCCGCAACTGCGGTAGAAGCCCGTGATGCAGTTGAAGACGGTGGTTTTGCCGGCGCCGTTCGGGCCGATGAGCGCCGTGATGTCGCCGCGCCCGACGGTGAAGTCGAGATTGTCGACCGCCACGAGCCCGCCAAAGCGCATCGACAACCCTTCGACCGCGAGCAGGGGCGCGGAGATCCAGCGCATCAGCCGTGCCCCTCTTGCGCCAGAGCGCCGACGACGGGCTTTGGCTTCACGAGAAAGATCGAGGGTTTGCGGATGGCGATGAGGCCGCGTGGCTTCCAGTTCATCATCGCGACCATGGCGATGCCGACGATCAGCATGCGATATTGCGTCGGATCGAAGGCGTCGCCGAAGATCGCCTTCAGGCCATCGAGTTCGCGCAGCAGTTCGGAGCCGCCGATGACGCCGACGGCGGCCAGCG
>JBKQMI010000138.1:0-5915 GCA_052146775.1 Methylocella sp.
CAAAAACAGCAGGATTATCGCGAATCCATTTGATATCGTACATGAATATTCTTCCAGTTCAGCAACGCCCTCATCCTGAGGAGCAGGCGAAGCCTGCGTCTCGAAGGATGCGTTTGGCAGGACTCCCGAGGCGCCCTCGTGCTTCGAGACGGGTCTTTCAGACCCTCCTCAGCATGAGGACTCTGAGTCGCGTCCCTCCGTCCTACCTACGGAGATCCGGCGGAACTGGCGGCCGCGCGCTTTCTCTCCATCACCCCCACGGTCAGAATGGAAAGCTCGTAGAGAAGCAGGGCCGGCGCCGCAAGCGCGAGCATCGAAAAAATGTCGGGCGGCGTCAGCACAGCCGAGATGATGAAAACCAGCACGATTGCGTAGCGCCGCTTGGCGCGCAAAAACGCCGAATCGATGATCCCGACCTGGCCGAGAAGCGTCAGAATCACCGGCAATTGAAAGGTCACTCCAAAAGCGAAGATCAAGGTCATGATCAGCGACAGATATTCGCTGACTCGCGGCAAAAGCTCAATCTGAGGGCGGCCCGGCTCCTTCGCCTGCTGCATGCCGATGAAGAAATGCAAAAGATTCGGCATCACGACGAAATAGACGAGCAGCGCGCCGAAAGCGAAAAAGATTGGCGTTGCGACGAGATAGGGCGCGAAGGCGCGACGCTCGTGCCGATAGAGCCCCGGCGCGACGAAGGCGTAGATCTGCGAGAAAACCACCGGACAGGAGAGCGCGGCCGCGGCGAAAATCGCGACCCGGATCTGGGTGAAGAAATACTCCTGCGGCGCGGTATAGATCAGCCGCGCGTCGGGACCTGCGACATGTTCGAAAGGGACAAGCAGAATATTGTAGATGTCCTTGGCGAAGAAAAAGCAGACGATGAACATCACAAGGAAAGCGGCGAGCGCCTTGATCAGCCGCGCGCGCAACTCGATCAGATGGTCCAGCAAAGGCGCTTTGCTCGCCTCGATCTCGGCGTCGGTCATCGAAGGCTCTGCGATCGCGCTTGATGCGGCGTCAGCCGAGGCGCGGACGCGCCGCGCGGGAAAACGCGATCAAACATTGTCGCGCAGCGTCGAGACGCGGCCGGGCGCAGGCGCCGCGCCGACTTGAGGCGCGGCCCCGATCTCGGCCTTGAGCGCGTCGGCCAAAGCCTGCATCTCGGCGTCGATTCCCGTCTCCGCCGAGGGGTCGAGTTTTTCGTCCGCGGGCGCGCCGGCGCCCCCCTCTCCGGCGCCTGGCTTCCGTGAAGGCGCTTTCAACAGGCCGGCAGTCTCGGGCGGCGGATCGGACAAATGCGGAAAGGCCAGCAGACTAGATGATATTTCAGCCTCGGCGGCGGCGAGATCCGAGACCGGGGCGCTGGCCGAGGCGGACGGCGAAGCCTTCTCAACCGCGCCCTTTAGCTCGTTCTTGATGTCGGCCACGGGATTGAATGGAACGTCGACCCGCGCGCTCTCGGCGAGCTTTGCGACATCGTCGCGGATGTCGGCCATGTCCGCTTCGCGCACCGCCTCCATGAACTGACCCTGGAACTCCGTCGCCATGCGCCGCATTTTGGCGACCGCGCGGCCAAGCTCACGCAGCACGCGCGGCAAATCCTTCGGGCCGATGACGATCAGCGCCACGATCCCGATCAAGATGAGCTTGCCAGCGTCGAAATCGAACATGCGGGAGTTTTACTCGACTATTCTCGCCGCGACGAATCCGCCGGCCCGATTGCCTGACGCCGCCCGCGAGGCCTGGCGCGCCTCAGCCGACCCTGCGCGTATCGGAAACCTTGGCCGGATCGACGCCGGGCTGATGGTCGATGCCGCGCAGCGGCGCTTCGGCTGGACTTTGAGCCGAATGTTGGGCCTCCGGCCTTTCGTCGTCCTCGGCGAGGCCCTTCTTGAAGGACTTAATGCCTTTGGCGACATCGCCCATGATGTCCGAGATTTTGCCCTTGCCGCCGAAAACGAGCATCGCGACGGCCCCAACGATAAGCCAATGCCAGATCGAAAAACCGCCCATGGCGAAAAACCCTTCAACTTAGGCGTATGCGCCAAGCGCATCGCCACAGCGCAGAACGTATGCCGCCGCAAAAACAAAAACAAGGAATGACGCCCCCTTTTTGAGGCGCGCGCGCCAAAAAGAACGAGTCATCGAGGACGATCGGCGCTTCTTAAGCCCCGCAAGGATGTGGGCCCGGCCTGCCCTGCGCGAACTCCAGCCCGGTCGCGGCGGAGCGGCGCGCGCAAAATGACTGTATTATGGCGCGGGCGAGTTTGGGGCCGGCGTTCCGTTCGAGGCTGCGATGCAAAGCGATCAAGTCAGGCGCATGGCCGTGCTCGCCGCCATCACGAGCAGGCGCAGCATCAGAGGCTTCCTCGACGCGCCCGTGCCGCGCGCGACAGTCGAAGGGATCCTGATCGCGGCTTCGAACGCGCCGAGCGCCGCCAACACGCAGCCCTGGCGCGTCCATGTGCTGACGGGCGCGGCGAAGGACCGCCTCGTCTCCGCCATAATGGCTGAGCGCGCCTTGGGCGCCGAAGAGCCGCCCCCGGAATACGCCTATTATCCCAAGGCGTGGCCCGAACCCTATCTGACGCGCCGGCGGACGCTCGGCTGGCGGCTTTACGGCCTCCTCGGCATCGCCAGGGGCGATCGGGCGGCTTCGCGCGGCTGGCAGGATCAGAATTTTCGCTTCTTCGGGGCGCCGGTCGGCCTGATTTTCACCCTTGATCGCCGTCTCGGGATCGCATCCCTACTCGATCTCGCCATGTTCATGCAGAACGTCATGACCGCCGCGCGCGCCTTCGGCCTCGACACATGCCCTCAGGCGGCCTTCGCTCATTATCACTCAATCGTCCGGCGCGAGCTTGATTTGCCGCCCGACGAGATGGTGGTCTGCGGCATGGCGCTCGGCGCAGCGGACCCGGCGGCGCCCGCAAATCAGCTGCGCGCCGATCGCGAGCCGCTCGAAGCCTTCGCTTCGTTCCACGAGCGATAACGACCTTCGGACCAAGGCTCATCATTTACAATGTCGCCTGGGCGGCGCAGATGCGCAACCAAGCGCGCCGCCTCTTTGGCCCGCCAAATGCGCCCTCGCCAGGATGCAAGGTTTATCCCGCGCGACGGCGATCGCGTTCAGCGTCACGAAAATACAGTCTATAATTTCTATTTTTCACAATTTTTGGCTCTGGCGACGTTGGAGATGCGCGGTCTTGGCGGGCCATGTCCAACGATGAGCGCGATGCCGCCGCCTGATTTTAGCTATTGCAAAAGGAGCTTATGGCGGGCCGTGAAGGATGATGAAGAGAACTATGTCTACGCCATAGCGCTATGATAACCTATTCGTTAATGCGCGGAATATGGGGACAGCTAACGGGACCCGGAGAGAACTGTTGAAAGAAGAGGATAGCATCAGAAGGTTCCAAGTCGACTTCGACAACTTGCCCGCGCAATTTCCAACGCATCGTCATCCGGCCGCGTTTTGGGAGGCGCTGGGGCGCGCGGTGGCGACCTTTGGCTTTCTGGAGGAAACGCTAGGAAAAGCGATCTTCTCCTTTACCGCAACGCGACAGTATCCCGAAACGGAAATCCAAGCCGCCTACGAGAAGTGGCTGCCAACCTTGCAGCGCGCGCTTTCCGATCAACTGGGCGGCCTCATCGACAGCTATGGAAAGGCAGTGCGCGAAAATCCGAAAGCGACAATCAGCAACCTCGAAGAACTCACGGACCTCCTGCGGAAAGCGTCCAAAGTACGCAACGTGCTATGTCACGGATCATGGAACCGCCGCCCCGACGACCAGGGCCGATCGCTTCCGTTTTTCGTCAACAAAAATAACGAAATCTTTGAGACGCCGGTTGATTTGGCTTATCTGAATCAGGTGCAGCGGCACACGGCCGAGCTTGCGTGCGCCGTGATTAATACGGTTACGCACATGGGCTACCAATTTCCTGGATCGACCGGGCCCGGAAAATCGGTCTGGTGATTGCAACTTGAGAGATTGTGCTGCTGCTTGACACCAGCGGCGGCGAGTTTGCGTTCCAGCTTACAAACGGCGGCATTTGGCGGGCCACGCTCAATGAAGATGAGCACTATGTCTACGCCATAGCCCTATGAACGGCAGATCGTTGGAAGCCGGAACGGCCTCGTTCACCGGGCCGATTTTGCGCCAGAAACGATGCGTATCATTCCAGGGTATACCCAAGGGCTCGATATCCCGTTCGTCGCTTTGCCGCCATGCGCGCCAATATGGGCACCGCTTCATCGACGTAATCGACGACGAGAACCTCGGTCTTTCCGCCATGTTGGCGGTGCAGGCGGCCAACATACTGAGCCAGCGTGCCTTTCCAGGAAATGGGCATCGTCAGGAAGAGCGTGTCGAGTCTGGGATCGTCGAAGCCTTCCCCGATGTAGCGCCCGGTCGCCAGGATGAGGCGTTCCTGATCATCGGGCACATGCAGAGCCGCCTCGGACGCCCTGCGTTCGGCGGCCGACATCCCGCCCCGAAGGACAACGAGATGGCGCACAAAGCGCGAGAAGCGCCCTTGCAGATATTCGAGATGATCCCTGCGCTCGGTCAGCACGATCGGTGAGCGCTTCGCCTCCAGGGCCTTGAGCACATCGTCGAAGATCAGCTCGTTGCGCGGCTCGTCCCGGGCGAGGGCCGCATAGACCGCCGGCATGGCGGGACGATCCGAGGCATCCAGTGGCGGCGGCAACTGAAACCTTGTCGCCCGATGCTTGGCGCGGTGGGCGACACCACGCTCGGCGGCCTGCGTGCGAGCATCGACTCGGTGTCGGACGGGGCCGCATTGCATGAAAATAATGGGATGATGCCCATCCTTGCGAGCGACGGTCGCGGAAAGGCCGAGGACGTATCGCGCCTTCGCGCGCCTCGCCACCAGCTCAAAGCTCGCCGCCGAGAGGTGGTGGCACTCGTCAACGACCAGATGGCCGTAATCCGCAACCAGGTCGGACACCTCACCTCGGTGCACGAGGCTTTGGATCAGCGCGACATCTATGACGCCGGTCGGCTTGCGTCGGCCACCACCGATGATTCCGATTTCCTTCGGATCAATGTCGAGGAATGTTTTGAGGCGCTCAACCCATTGGGTGAGCAATTCGCGGCGATGGACGAGAACCAGGGTATTGCGCGCCCGCTCGGCGATGAGGGCAGCGGCCACGACCGTCTTGCCGAAGGCGGTGGTCGCCGCCAGCACGCCGGTATCATGCGGCGCGAGCGCGTCGAACGCCTTGACCTGCGGGCCATATAAAGCGCCCCGGAAGCGGACCCCAGCCGAAAGCGGTGCCCCTGAGGTTCGCAGATCCTCCATCACCGCTTCGGCGCCATGGGCGCGGATCAACTCAATGGCCTCGTCAAGACACCCACGTGGCAAGCCCACATGGCGCGGGTGAAGTTCGGCGCAGGAGATTATCCGGGGCTTGTCGAAGGTCGGGAAGCGCATGGAGTGCGCGCGGTAGAACTCCGGGTTTTGGAACGCCGCCAGACGCATCAGCCGCGCCGTCATCGCCGATGGCAGTTCGGTCCGATCAATGTAGACCTGATCGGCGATGACGACGCCGACCTTGCTTGGCATGGGCGCATTGATCGGTCCGGGCTCCCGCCGCCGGGACGGCGTCATGCGCCATGGCTCGTCGGCGTCTTCATCTTCCACCGGCATGCGCACGCCCAATACCCGGCCCCGCGACTCCGCGTCGGCAACCAGGTCCGAGACCGCGTCGGCGGACAGACGCGGCGCCGACGAGAGAAACGCCCATTGATCGTCATAGGGTCGAAGGGCTTCATCGATGAAGACGCTGTTTCCGTGTTCGCGCGCCCTACGCTGCAAGGGCAAGGCGATCAGATTGCCGAAGCCGCCGGCCGGCATGGTGTCCTGGCTTGGAAAGAAGCGGTCATAGGAGG
>JBKQMI010000139.1:0-16601 GCA_052146775.1 Methylocella sp.
GCCGGGCGCCCTAGGAGCGAAGCTTTGCCGGGAGGGGGGGTCGGCAAATGCCGGACGGGCCAGGCGGGGGGGATCGCGGCCGATCCGACTCAATCGCTCACATAAGGGTCAATTAAGCCGGTTTGGACGCGTTTCAAGTCTGAAGGAGGCGCCTCAATTATTTGTGTTCGGCAATCTTTCCTGGGTCAGCTGGAAAATATTTGGGTCTGGTTTCTTGGTCAAATCGATGTTGAACAAAGAGATTACCGTTTCGTAACCTTGCGGGTCGGTGACCTCCCATTGCTTCAACGTGAACTTCGCCGGATCGAAGACCAGTTTGATCTCGGAGGTCCCGCCGAATGTCGAATTGTCCTCGACCTGAATGGTGACCGATGCGGGATCGCTCGCAACGTCGACAACCTTGACGTCGCGATTCAGGTCAATGTGGTCCTTAAGAAGAAACTTCAGCGGAGTCTGGCTGATGAAATAAACGTCCTTGGTCTGCGTCTTGCGGTCATGAACGGCGACCGACAGACCATCGGCGACAATCTCCAGCGTCGCCGGCAGGGCGTATTCGAAGCGCAATTTTCCGGGCCGCTGCACATATATCTTGCCTTCGGAGCGCTTCCCGTCCGGGCCGATCTGGACAAAATCGCCGACCATCGTCGTCGCCGTGTTGAAATAATCATTGGCTTTCTGGATGGCGGCGGCGGGATCCAACGGGACGAAGGGCTTTGGCGCGGGAGCCGCGATCGCTTTCGCCGGCTTGGGAGTGACGGCGGGATTGGCCGGAGCGGCGGCCGCGGGATTGGCCGGCGCGTTGGCGGGAGAGGGCTCGGCGCGCAGGCCAGCCGCGAGCCCGAGGCCAGCAATCAGTGCGAAAACAAATCCTGCCGTCCTATTCATAAAACCTTCCTGGAAGATCACGCCGCGAAGATCGCGCATTGCGAGGGTAGACAATCGATAGGGCTCCAACGGGTCGCCGGAAAGAAGCGTGAGCGCCGCAGTTTCGCTATCGAATCAAGGGGCCCTCCCCTGACCGCAATCACTTTCAGTCCGGAACGTCAAGCCGGCAAGCTGCGCCGGCGCCCACTCGCCAATATACATGGTTTTGCGCAATGGCGACATGATGGGCGGCTTGCGCGGGCGCCGCCAAGCCTATTCTATAAGGACGCCGGACGCAGCCAACCCGGTTTCGGCATCTCATTAAGGCGGAAGAATCGGATCAATGGCGGAGCAAAAAGCGCCTGAAACCATAGCGGCCTCGAACGGCGTCGCGCAGGACAGCGCCTTCGGGGCGGTCGCGCCCCCGATCTATCTTACGAGCACCTTCGCCTTCAAAGGCTTCGAGCGGCCGGGCGCCCATGAATATACGCGCACCAGCAATCCGACGCGCGACATTCTCGCCGACACGCTGGCGAAACTCGAGGGCGGCGCCGGCGCCGTGACGCTGGCGAGCGGAATGGCGGCGGTCAATCTCGTGCTGGCGCCGCTGGAGCCGGGCGATCTCGTCATCGCCCCGTTCGATTGCTATTCCGGCGTCCGGAGGCTCATCAGCGCCCACGCGGCCCAAGGACACTTCAAGTCCGAGTTCATCGACTTCGGCGACGAGGCGGCTTTGGCCGCGGCTCTCGGCCGGCGGCCGAGGCTCGTGATGATCGAGACGCCGAGCAATCCCATGATGCGCGTCGTCGACATCCGCGCCCTTTGCGCGCGCGCCAAAGCGGCGGGCGCGAAGGTCGCCGTCGACAACACCTTCCTTTCGCCCGCCCTGCAGCGGCCGATCGCGCTCGGCGCCGATCATGTCGTGCATTCGATGACCAAATTCCTCAACGGCCATTCCGACGTGGTCGGCGGCGCCGTGATCTCGGCGGATAAAAACGACGTCGAGCTGCTGAAGGACTGGGCCAACATCACGGGCGTCACGGGCTCCGCCTTCGACGCCTATCTGACGCTGCGCGGCCTCCGGACGCTGTTTCCGCGCATGGAGAGGCAGCAGAAGACGGCGGGGGCGATCGCGCTGTTTCTCCAGGGCCATCCGTTGGTGGAGGCCGTGTACTATCCCGGCCTGCCCTCCAGCCCCTCCCACGCCGTCGCCAGGGCGCAGCAGAGCGGCTTTGGCGCCATGCTCAGTTTTGAGGTCGCCGGCGGCGTTCCGGCCGTGCGCCGCCTCGTCGAGGCGACCCGCATCTTCACCCTGGCGGAATCGCTTGGCGGCGTTGAAAGCCTGATCGCCCATCCGGCCAGCATGACTCATTCGACGATGAGCGCGGATGCGCGCGCGGCCGCCGGGATTGAGGATAATCTCCTGCGGCTTTCCGTCGGCCTCGAAGACGGGGGCGACCTCATCGGCGATCTCACGCAGGCGCTCAAGGCCGCGCGAAGCTGACCGCTGCGGCCTCGCGGGCCTTGAGAGGTCATCCCTCCGCCGCGAGATCGAAAGCGCCGCGGTCGATCCCGCCGCCGACCAGAATGGCGCGCTTGCCGGAATGATTCGGGGCGCCGACGACGCCTTCCTGCTCCATGCGCTCGACCAGCGAGGCGGCCTTGTTGTAGCCGACCGAAAGGCGGCGCTGAATATAGCTCGTCGAGCATTTGCGATCGCGCAGCACGATGGCGACGGCGCGGTCGTAGAGGTCGCCCGATTCCTCGGCGTCCATGCTCCCCGGCGCGGCGGTGTCGCCCTCATCCGCGTCGGTAAGATCATCCTCCGAGGTGATTGCTTCGAGATATTCGGGCTGACCCTGGGTTTTGAGATGCGCCACGACCTTTTCGACCTCGCCGTCGGCGACGAAGGGTCCGTGCACGCGGGAAATGCGGCCTCCGCCCGCCATATAGAGCATGTCGCCCTGCCCCAGGAGCTGCTCGGCGCCCTGCTCGCCGAGGATCGTGCGGCTGTCGATCTTCGAGGTGACCTGAAAGGAGATGCGCGTCGGAAAATTCGCCTTGATTGTGCCGGTGATGACGTCGACGGACGGCCGCTGCGTCGCCATGATGAGATGGATGCCGGCGGCTCGCGCCATCTGCGCCAGCCGCTGGATCGCGCCTTCGATATCCTTGCCGGCGACCATCATCAGATCCGCCATCTCATCGACGACGACGATGATGAAGGGCAATGGCGCCAGATCCATCGGCTCGTGCTCATAAATGGCCTCGCCGGTCTCGCGGTCGTAGCCGGTCTGCACGGTGCGCATCAGCGTCTCGCCCTTGGCCGCCGCCTCGACGACCCGCGCGTTGAACCCTTCGATGTTGCGCACCCCGAGCTTCGACATTTTCTTGTAGCGATCCTCCATTTCGCGCACCGCCCATTTCAGCGCGACGACCGCTTTCTTCGGATCGGTGACGACCGGCGTCAAAAGATGCGGAATGCCGTCATAGACCGACAGCTCCAGCATCTTCGGATCAACCATGATGAGGCGGCACTCGGCCGGCTTCAGCCGGTAGAGCAGCGACAGGATCATGGTGTTGATGGCGACCGATTTGCCCGATCCCGTCGTGCCGGCGACGAGCAGATGGGGCATGCGGGCGAGATCGACGATGATCGGCTCGCCGCCGATCGTCTTGCCGAGCGCGATGGCCAGCCTGTGCTTGGTTTTCTCGAAATCCTCCGAGCCCAAAAGTTCGCGCAGGAACACGGTTTCGCGGCGCTGATTGGGCAATTCGATGCCGATGGCGTTGCGGCCCTGCACGACGGCGACGCGGGCGGAAATCGCCGACATTGAGCGGGCGATGTCGTCGGCGAGTCCAATCACGCGCGAGGATTTGATGCCGGGCGCGGGCTCCAGCTCGTAAAGCGTGACGACGGGACCTGGCCGCACATTGATGATCTCGCCCTTGACGCCGAAATCCTCGAGGACGCCTTCGAGCAGCCGCGCGTTTTGCGACAGCGCATCCTCTGAGACCTGGCTCGCGCCGCGATTCTTGGCCTCGGCCAGCATACCGAGCGGCGGCAGAACATATTCGCTCCGGCTAAAGCGATCCCTGAGCGAGGGATGCGCCTCTTTCTCGGCGCGTTGTCCCGGCCGCACAGGCGCTGGCGGCGGCCCCACGATGCGCCGGCCGGGCGCGGCGGGATCGCCCGGCGCGCCGGCGCCGCCGTTCCGATCCGACCCGCCTTTCTGGCGGGCGGCGGCGCGGGCGGCCGGCGGCGCATAGGCGGTCGCGTCGAAAACAGGCTCCGGGATGCCGGGCTCCGGCCAGACCCCGGGCGCGGCGCCAAAATCAAAGGGCTCCGCACCGCCGGGCGATTGGCCGATCGGCTGATCGAAGGACGTCATTGCGGGGTCGAAATCGCGCGGACTGAACCGCGGCGCGGTTCGCCAGGGCGCCGGAGACGGCGCAGGAGCGCGCGCGGCGCGACGGCGCGCGATCTGGCGCGCCAGCGCCGCCTTGAGGCTGATCGCCGCGTGGATCACCGCGCCAAGGGCGACGAGGGCGATCCCCGGGCCGCCGGCGTCATCGTCTTCGGGCTGCTCCTTTCGCCGCCCGCGCGCGCCATAATCCTCCTCGTCTTCGCCAAATTCGTCGAACTGATCGCGAAGGCCGACGCAGGCGGAGAGCGTCAGAATCGATCCCGCCGCCAGAACGCCGGCGACGATCAGCATGGCGGGCGCAAAATCGGAAAAAAGCTTCCTCGGGATCATTAGAACCGCATCGCCTATGACCCCGCCAAGGCCGGTCGGCAAAGGCCATCGCGCCGTGACCGGCAGCAATGAGGCGAGCCCCGCCGCCAGAACCCCGCCGACGATCCACAGAAGCAGCCTGGTCTGCACCCGCTCGAGCCGCCGCGTCGTGATCAGCCGCCATCCCCAAAGGCCGGGCGGAACGATGAGGCCGATGACGCCGAGGCCGAGCATCTGCATGAGGAGGTCGGCGGCCATCGCCCCGCGCGAACCGAGGAGATTGCGGACCGGGCCAGCCGTTGCGTGGTTGAGACTTGGATCCTCGACCGACCAGGACAATAGCGCGAGCGCCGCTGCGATCGTCCCGGCGACAAGGCAAAGCCCGGCGAACTCAGCCCCGCGCCGCGTAGCGAAGGCGCGCAAGGGCTCGGGGATCAGGGCGAGCGCCGTCATGCTGGTTGTCGTTCGCATCCATTTCACCGCCATGAGTCGAGTCTTCGTCCGCCGCGGCCGGCCGACGCCTCTGAATGGCGCAGAGCTTGACCGACAAGGGTGAACGAAGCGCAAATTAGCAAGCGGCGGTTAAAGCTCTTTTAACCTTAAGACACGCTCGGCCCGCATCGCGACGGCGGGTGTCTCTGTTTGAAATTTCAGCGCCAAACTTTTTGTGAGGGCCGCATTTCGGGGTCCGAGGCGTTCGTTTCACGCACTTTGCTATTTTTATTTTATTGCAATATGCTATATTCGATCGATGAAACGAATCGCCTACAGCAAAGACGCCTTGAAGACCTTGGGCCGCATGCCGGTCAACACGGCGAAACTGATCCGTTCCAAGATCGAACAATATGCGGCCGACCCCGCCACGCAGGCTAGCAACGCCACGGCGCTGAAAGGCCAGAACGGAATCTGGCGCCTTCGCGTCGGCGACTGGCGCGTTCTTTTTAGCGAGACGAGCGAGGTCATCGCCGTCATCAAGGTTGCGCCGAGAGGCGGCGCTTATGATTGATTGCATATCCCGGGAGGGACGCAGACCATGAATGCTCAAACCATTATCTCTCCGACCGGCGAACGCCTGATCGTCCTTGCCGAGGCGGATTACAACAGGCTCGTTGCAGCGGCCGAAGACGCCGCGGATATTGCGTCCGTCGAAATCTTCCGCCGCAAACTCGCGGCCGGCGAGGAAGAACTTGTTCCCGCCGAAATCGCCGATCGAATCCTCAACGGCGAAAACCGCATCCGCGTTTGGCGGGAGCATCGGGGGCTGACATCCAGCGCGCTCGCCAGCAAAGCCGGCATTGCTCAAGGTTTCTTGTCTCAAATCGAGACCGGGAGACGTGAAGGAACAGTCGAGACCTTGCGGAAGATCGCGGACGCGCTTTCCCTCATGATCGATGACTTGGTCGGCTGAGCAACAAGAGCGCCGGAGTTGGCGAGGCCGTCGACGAAAGGGAAGCCGAAATGGACCAGCTTGCCGACGTCCCGATACGTCCGACCTTGACGCGACGCCCCGGCTCGACTAAGTCCTGCCCCTTCACAGGCTGCGTCGTTTGGTATCGCCTCGAACCCTTCCTGGGTTGCCGGGGGCGCGGCGTTTTGAAGTTGAAGAGGAAGCACGATGTCCCGCCGCTGCGATTTGACCGGCAAAGCCGTACAGACCGGCAATCTGGTCAGCCATTCGAACCATAAGACGCGGACGCGGTTCCTGCCGAACCTCTGCAACGTCACGCTGATCTCGGACGTCCTCCAGCGCAAGCTTCGTTTCCGCGTGGCCGCGGCGGCGCTGCGTTCGGTCGAGCATCGCGGCGGTCTCGACGCATTTTTGGCCAAGGCCGACGATGCCAAGCTCTCGACCGGCGCCCTCGCCATCAAGCGCGAGATCCTGAAGAAGCAGGCCGCAGCCTCCTGAATTCACGGGCGTAGCATCGCGCCTGCGATGTGCTGCGCCAGAATCAGGCCCCCACAGCGTCAAAACGCGTCTTCCCTCACGGCGGCCGTCGTGCTTTAAGCTTGCCTGACAAATTGCGATCGGCGAATCGCAACGGGCGAACACTCGCGAGGGATCAACATGAAAAAGACGCTTGTCGTTGCGGCCGCAGCTTTCCTTGCGATAACCGGCGCGATCGCATTCTCAACCGACGCCAGCGCTGTTGTTTGCGCGCGCGGGCCCTATCGCGCCGGCTGTGCCGGACCGCGCGGCGCCGTCGGCGTTCACCGGGGCTATTACCCGCACGGCGGCGTTGTCGTGCGCCGGCCTTATGGCTACCACGGCGGCGGCGTTGTCGTCCGGCGCAGATATTACTAAAGCAGATTTTGCTGAAGCGAGATCGCTAGAGTTTTTCGATTCCGCGGAATCGAATCGATCACGTTCATGATTCTGGATTGATCCAATCCAGAATCATGAACGTGATCTAGCGGCGCCGTTCCCGCCGCCAAAGCGAAGCAGACCCGGGCCATGCGTTTTCAGCCAGGCTTCCGCCGCGTCAACGTCCTGCGACAATCCCCCGACGACCGTCCAGAACGCATCCGAATGGTTCATGTGGACGAGATGCGCGACTTCGTGGGCGGCGAGATAATCGAGAACGAAAGGCGGCGCCAATATAAGGCGCCAGGAAAAGTTCAATCCGCCAGAAGCTGAGCAGGAGCCCCACCGGCTGCTGGTATCGCGCAGAGTTATCTTGCGAACCTTGACGCCGAGTCGCGCGGTGTGACGGCCAACCGCCGCCGCAAGGTCGCGCCGCGCCTCGCGAATCAGAAAGTCCTGCACCCGACGCGGCGTGAAAGCCGCATCTCCGCGGACCCAAAGCACAGGATCGCCGCCGTCGGGGCCGGGCGGCGCCGAGACGACCGCGCCTAGAGTGGGATGAGGAAAAGCGGAAGCCGCTTTTCCGCTCGCATCCCCCTCTAAATTCTTGGATTCGATCACGATGGTTTTGGATCGATTCGATCCAAAACCATCGTGATCTCGCTCGCGCAGATGCGCCGCGAGCGCGATTTTGTGAGGGACGCCGCGCAGCGGCACGCTGTCGCCGGGCTCGAAGCCGATCTTTTCCGGGAGATGGCGCAATTTTGCGCCGATCCAGGCGCTGTGCCGCTCGGCGAAGGATTTGCCGTGCTTGAAGCTCGCCCGGGCGGGCATAGTGAGGACAATGTCTCGCGCCGCTGTGCGGATGCGCAAGGTGAAGCGCTTCGCGCTCGAGGTGCGCCTGACGCGGATGCGATAAATCTCGCCGTCATGCGCGACGTCGATGAAATCAGCCTCCCGCGCCGGCGGCGGGTCTCGTCGAAACAGGCGAAGCATGCAGGGAAGATTAGCCAGATCGCGCGTGAGTCGCTACCGGCAAGATGATTTCCGTAGCCGTTTCAGAGGCCGTTAACCAAAGAAAGGTTGCGGACCTGAGGCCTGCCCATGGCGTGGAAATCAAGGATGCGGGGCACGATCTGGTTGCGGAACCGCGAGCCGTTGAAGACGCCGTAATGGCCGACCTTCTCCTGCAGATAATCCGCCTTCATTTGCGCCGGGAGGTTGGCGCAAAGATCGTGCGCGGCGAGGGTTTGTCCGGCGCCGGAAATATCGTCGTTCTCGCCTTCGATGGTCAGCAGCGCGACGCGGCGGACAGCGGCGGGATCGACCTTTATGCCACGATGGGTCATTTCGCCCCTTGGCAAGGCGTGCTTGACGAACACCGTATCGACGGTCTGCAGGTAGAATTCGGCGGTGAGGTCCATGACCGAAAGATATTCGTCGTAGAATTCGCGATGTTTTTCAGCCGAATCGCCATCGCCTTCGACGAGGTGGGTGAACAAATCCATATGGGCGTTGACATGGCGGTCGATATTCATCGCCATGAAGCCGGCCAGTTGCAGGAAGCCCGGATAGACCTCGCGGCCGGCCCCGTGATAGCCGAACGGCACCGTGCTGATGCAGTTGCGCCGGAACCAGCGGCTGCCGCGCTCCTGCGCCAGAAGATTGACCTTGGTCGGGCTGCGCCGCGTGTCGATGGGGCCGCCCATCAGCGCCATCGACGCCGGGACGTGGGGGCTGTCCGCGGCCTCCATCAGGGCGACGGCGGCCAGCAGCGGCACCGCCGGCTGGCAAACCCCGATCGTGTGCAAGGGAGCGCCATCGTTCTCCTTGCTGAGGGAGGCGCAAATAGCGACCAGATAGTCGATGTAATCGTCGAGGTCGAAGCGCCCGGCCGACAACGGCATCAGCCGCGCATCGACCCAATCGGTGATGTAAACGTCGTAAAATGGCAGGAACGCGTCGACAGTGCCGCGCAGCAAGGTGGCGTGGTGACCCGACATCGGCGCGACGATCAGGAGCTTTGGCTGCGGCGCTCCTTCTTCGACGTCGAACTCGCGCCTGAAACGACGAAGGTTGCAGAACGGACGCCGCCAGACAACGCTCTCGGTCACCGGAACGCGTTTTCCCGCGACGAGCGTGCTGGAGAGGCCAAACACCGGCTTGCTATAGCGGCGCGTCAATCGCTCGAACAGCTCCCCGGACGCAACCATGTTCTTGCCGACATGGGTGTAGGAGAGCAGGTTGGCGGGATTCTTTAGCCAGAGCTGAGCCATATCCGAGATCGCGCGGGCGGGCGCTAGCGCAAAATGGGAAATTTCATGCATTTCATATGTGAATGGAGGCATATCAGCTCGTTTCGCCGGAAGCCCGGTCAGTCCGCTACAGGTGAGAAACTCTCAAAAGACCTCGGCTATGTTTAGGCGGTCAACGCCGGAGCGTCACGCCGTTGACATCTCATATACTCATATACGCAAAATCTGGTTTCTTTCCACTGTGAGAATCCAAACAAATGGCAAACCATGCATTTCTCCACAGTTCGTGACCAAAATCACACGTCGCTTTCGGGAACCGAGGCCTCTATTCATGGTCAAGCTGAGGTACAGGCTCATCGTTAACCCACACAGCTCGCGCCTACCCCAAGACTAACCCTGCGACGGGAAAATAATTTCCCGAAAAAAGCGCCTGCTTCGCATTTCGAATGCTCTGGACGAATTGCCTCCCGCTATTTCATAAGGCTCTGGACAGCTCGTTTTACAAGACCCATCTGGATAAATTTTCAATGCAGGGGCGCCGCGCGGGCGCGAGACTCGGACGTCGGTGAGCATGGTTGAATTATTGGACCTCGATCTTGGCCGCCACTCGCGGCGGCTGCATGTCGACACGTTGGTCAGACTGCGCTGGCTTGCCCTGCTCGGCCAGACGGCCGCGCTTCTTTTCACCTTTTTCGCGCTGGGTTTCGCCCTGCCGCTCGGCCTCTGCCTCATGGTCGTCGCCATGTCGGCCGGACTGAACATCGGCTTGAGGGTCAGCTATGAGCGCGTCGATCAACTCAGCGAATTGCCCGCCGCGGCGGTGCTCGCTTTCGACATCATCCAGCTGACCGCGCTGCTCTACCTGACCGGCGGCATCGAAAATCCGTTCTCCATGCTGTTTCTGGCGCCGATCATGATCTCGGCAGTGTCGCTTGGCGGCTGGATCACCCTCTCCCTGACGGCTTTGATGATCGCCGCGGCGTCGCTCCTCACCGTGGCGCATCATCCGTTGCCCTGGTTTCCCGGCGAGACCTTGAAGCTGCCTCTGATTTACGCCACCGGCCTCTGGACGGCCCATGTGGTCAGCGCGGCCTTCATCGCAATCTACCTCTGGCTGGTCGCTCTCGAGGCGCGTAAGCTGGCCGAGGCCCTGACGGCGACCGAACTCGTTCTCGCCCGCGAACAGCACCTGACCCAGCTCGACGGTCTTGCGGCGGCGGCGGCGCACGAACTTGGCACACCGCTCGCCACCGTCACGCTTGTCGTGCGCGATCTCGAAAAACAGATTCCGGCGTCCGACCCGTTGGCCGAGGATGTCGCCCTGCTGGCGCAGCAGGTCGCCCGCTGCCGCAATATTCTCGGCAAGCTCACCTCCCTTGGCGGCGACGCCGGCGACATTCTCGACGACATGACGCTGAGGCTCATGATCGAGGAGGTGGTCGGCCCGCAAAGGGACTTCGGCGTCAAGATCTCCATCGTGGAGAATGGCGAGGGCCGTCAGCCGGTCGCCCGCCGTAATCCGGGAATCCTCTACGGGCTTGGCAATCTGATCGAGAACGCCATCGACTTCGCCGCCCACGAGGTGCGCATCGCCGCCTGTTGGAACGCCAGCTCCGTCAAGCTGGTTATCGAGGACGACGGCCCCGGATTTTCGCCCGACGTGATCGGGCGCATCGGCGCGCCCTATGTGACCACCAAAACGCATCGGCGCGCAAAATCCGAGGATGGCGCGGGATTGGGGCTCGGCCTTTTCATCGCCAAGACCTTGCTCGAGCGCTCCGGCGCCTTCGTTGCGACCGCCAACGTCTCCCCGCCGAAAAGCGGAGCGCGCATCACGATTGTCTGGCCGAGGGCGGTGTTTGAACGGGGCGTTGCGGTTCGAAAGCCCGCCGCTTTTCCGGCCGAAAGATGAAGACGCGCCAAAACCTCTGTTTTCCGCTGCAGTTTGCTTTATGTTCCGCACGAGTAGAAAAATGTTTCCGAACCCCCTAAAGTGATGAGCGTTTGTCGCTATGCGACATCGGGAATCGCCCCGGGATATCGCCCAAGACAGAGCAAGAGACCGAGACAGCCGACGATGAAAAACGACCCTCCGGACGCGATCGACGCCGCCATCGAGGTCGCCGCGGACGATCTCGCCGCCCTCGGACAGGATCGGTCGCTGCTGATCGTCGATGACGACAAGCCCTTCCTGGCGCGGCTGATGCGCAGCATGGAGAGCCGCGGCTTCATCGTGCGATCCGCCGAATCGGTCGCCGAGGGGCTGGCCGCGATCGCGCAAAATCCGCCGGCTTTCGCCGTGATCGACATGCGGCTCGGCGACGGCAACGGCCTTGACGTCATCGCCGAACTGAAGGCCGTCCGTCCGGACGCCCGCGGCATTATCCTGACTGGCTACGGCAATATCGTCACCGCCGTGACGGCGGTAAAATTCGGCGCCTTCGACTATCTCGCCAAACCCGCCGACGCCGACGAGATTTATCATGCGCTGCTGGCGACCCAGCACGACAAGGCCGAGCTGCCGGAAAATCCGATGTCGGCCGACCGCGTCCGCTGGGAGCACATCCAGCGCGTCTACGAACTCTGCGGGCGCAATGTCTCGGAGACCGCGCGGCGCCTTAACATGCACCGCCGGACCCTGCAGCGCATCCTCGCCAAGCGCGCGCCGCGCTAAAGCGCGGCGGGTTGCGTCGCGGCGCGAAAAAGGTGTAATGCCGCTTCCCGGCCGTCCCTTCCTCTGGTTGAGACAAGATGGCTGCCGGGCCGGTAGCTCAACGGTTAGAGCCGGCCGCTCATAACGGTCTGGTTGCAGGTTCGAGTCCTGCCCGGCCCACCAAACATATCAGCAACAATATCATATCGTTACGCAAGATGCCCATTGGGTTTTCCGGGGCGGCGCGGGGCAAATCCCAACGATTCACCCAACGATAATGCGCATGTCACATACGGTTTATTGTCACGCAATGTGCAGAGGCCCATTGGCGCGCCCCGAAATCTGCCCCGGATCAAACAGCGTCAAAGTTCGCACGTGGCGCGTCGCTCATAGAGGCCAAGCAGCCAGCCCGTCATTTCTAAAGTTTCGATTGTCGATTTTCATCGCAAGCCGGAGATGGCCTTATGGACGAAAGCGGCCATGCCGCTAATAGCGGGAGAACTTCGCCAGAGCCGTCACTTGATCTCGACGAGACCACGCTGGAAAACGCAGTCCTGCAGGAGCAGATCCGCGTGCTTTACGAGACGCACGCGATCGTGTTCGCCCATATCGTCAACGCTACGCTTACCGCTTACGTGCTGCGCGACCTATTGCCGGTCAGAATACTCGTGGGTTGGGTTTGGTTGGGCTGTTCTACATCGTCATTCTAGCGCGGTTTCTCGATTACAGGCGCTATCTGCACGCGCCGCGGCAAGCAGAATTGGCCGCGGCCTGGGGCTGGCGCTACGCCGCCGGCGTGATCGCGCCCTCCCGGGCGGGAGGGATCGTAAAGCCCGTTGTAGCCGCTGCAGGCGTCGGTCTGGAGGATGCCGCCGAAGTCTTGAAGATGCCGCGCGGAATGCTCCTGTCTTTGATCGCGCGAAGCATAGTAAAGCGCCGCCGGCGGCGCGCGCCGGCCAAAAGGCTCCGCGATTATCTAGCTTTGCTCAGCAAAGGGACAGACTCGACCTGCCCCGACTCAACCTAGCAATCTCTTGCCGATCGCGAACAACACGCGCGGTGCGTTGATCTCATCGACCTTATTGCGATGTGCGCCCGAAAACAGCTTCAAGATCAAGGCGCGGCGCGAGACGGCATCGAGGTTGAAGCGCACCGCCAATGCGTTGCGTCCGATCGGCCGGACGGACGTGAAGGGAGCCTCGATCGCGCCGCCGTCAAGCAGTAAAACCCCCGCCTCAGGCGCGCCCTTGGGCGCGAAATGAATGTTCTTGATTTGCGCACCGCCAAGAGAGACATCGAGCAAGCGGCAAGGCGTCTGACCGCCGTCGGCCCATTGGATCACGGCGCGCTCGTCGATCGGGAATCGTTCGTGGCTGCGCCGGCGTGGCAGTTCGATGCAGACTGTGACGGCAAGCGACAGAAACAGAATGTTGTAAATGCTCCAGAATATGTTGACGGCGTAGCCCTGCGTGCCGCGCAACGCCGAGAATTGCGAGATGTTGATCAAAATCCCAGTGATTGTTCCGGCGATCATGACAGCGAAGGGGAGGAGATGGGCCCACTGAACCGTGACGCTATGCGTCGAGGCGCCCTTGGCCGTCACTTTGAAGGGTCGCCCCCAAGGCCTGATCAAGGCCGAGGCGACGGTCGCAATCATCGTCGAGGCGCATAGCAATTGCGTGACGTCGGTCATGATCGGCATGACGCGATTGCGGCTGAAAATGCTCATGAAGACGATGCCGCCAACGGCGGATGGCCCGAGGTAGGCGAAAAGGTCGGCGCTGTCGATCACGGCCGTTCCGGTCCACCAATATATCATGGGCGCGCTGATCATCATCAGCTTGAACGGGTAGCTGAACATCCAATACATCACGCCATCGAAGGACGACAGCCGGTTGATGAACCGCATACGCGCCGGTCCGCAAAACGACCAGCGCGTATAGATCTGCTGGATGGCGCCGAGGCACCAGCGGGCGCGTTGCGAAATATAATCTTGCAGCCCTTCCGGCGCGAGCCCGATGCTGAGCGGCTCGTTGAGCAGAATTGTGCGATAGCCACATTCGTCGAATTTGAAACTGGTCAGCATGTCTTCTGTAACCGTCTCGGTCGCAAGGCCGCCGGCCGCCTCGAGCGCCGCGACCCGGAACACCGCGGATGTTCCGCAGCAAAAGGCCGCGCCCCAGGCGTCCTTGCTCGGCAGCAGGACTTCAAAAAAGAATCTCTGCTCGTCCGGCCACACCGTAGCGCAGAGGAGGTTCGACTGGATGGGATCGGGATTGAAAAAATGCTGCGGCGTCTGCACGATGCCGACGTCAGGCGTGTCGAAAAAGCCAAGCGTGCGCTTCAAGATGATGCGGCTCGCGACGAAATCGGCGTCGAGCAGGAGCATAAATTCCGGCCGCCGCCCAGTCGTCAGCGCGTGTTTGAGGCCGTTGTTGACATTGCCGGCCTTGGCGTGCTTGCCCTTGATCCGCGGCACATAGAGCGCGCCCAATTCGGTCGCGAGCTCCTGGACCCAGGGCCGCGCGCCGTCGTCGAGCACCCACACGCGCAGATCCGGGTGATCGATGCCTTTGGCGCCGACGATCGTGCGCTCCAAAATCTCTGCCGACTCATTATAAGTCGCGATGAAGACATCGACCGGCGCGGCGTGGAGGGGCGAGTTCTTATGCGCGTCCGCCTCTGCCGAACGGTTGAGATTGCGCGACATGAAAAAATAGACGGTGAGCGAACTGAAGATCGCCATGGTCTCGAAAATGTAGAAAATCCACGCCCAGGCCTGCTGCGACGGGGTTTGTCCGGTCGGCATGCCCGCGGTCCCATGCCACCAGACGTAGCGCAGGCTGAAAAAGACGCAGAACATCGCCGACAGCGCGCGCGCGGTCTTCGACTCACGCCCGAGAATCGCGGCGAGGCCGAGCAATGCGCCAACCGCGAGAAGCGTCGGCGCAAAGACGGCGAGATCGTTCATGATGCGAGCCCCGATGTCCGATGGTCAGAAAATGCGGCGGGAGATGCGATCGAAGAAGCCGCCGCCCGTCGTCGGCAATAGCACGCGCGCAGTGCGTCCGATGAGGCATGGCTTGTGGTCGCCTCCATGGTCGCTATCCTCGCCGCCCGCCTGCGCCTTCGCGGGTCCGTTCATGGCCACTTGCGCGATGATCGTCGAGCCCACCTCGGCGACCGGCAGCGCGGCGTAATGCTCCGAATGGGAAAGATCGCCCTGGCCGGACACCGACAATACGGCTCCCGTCCGATCATTGAGTTCGCCCGACAAACGATAGCGCGCAAGACCGCCGATCTTGATGTCTGAAAAGCGATCCTGCGGAACAGAGACGAGCAGCGTCGGCGCATTGCAATCGACAAGTTCGGCCGCCATGTCGCCGGCGCCGAGCCTTTCCGCATTGCTCGCCCCGAGCCGCCAGATCATGCCGCCAACCGGAGCCTTGAGATCGGCGGAACAAGCGAGAGCGGCGAGATGCTCCTCATTGTTGAGACGCGCCTCGACCGCTTTGGCCTCCGTGCCAAGATCGGCGATGGTGCGCGTCAGATGCGCGATCTCAATCGCGACCTGGTCGCCGCGCTGAGCCGAATAGGAGACGTCGATCCCGCCGGGGCTGGAAAGCACGCCGCTATTGGCGGCCTCTGACTCGGCGCGCAGCGATTCGAGCCGGCCTTGTTGGGCTTCGACATCGTGTTGAGCGGCTTGCAGAGCCGTTTGTAGACGTTCCGCCCCGGCCTTGCTGATGATCCCGCGCGCCGCGAGCGGTAGACTGCGATCGACGTCGGATTGCGCCTGAGTCTCCTTGGAGATGAGGGCGTCGAGCGTTTTTTGTCCTTCAGCCTCGAGCCCGGCGAGACGCTCGACGTTCGCCTTGGCGTGGATCGCGGCGCGCACCTTGAGTTTGGTGGCGAGCGCGAACTGTGAAGCCTGGTCGGCTTCGGCGTTCGTCAGTTCCGCTCGTAGCTGTTTCAGCGTCTCTCGCAGTTCGACGACGTGCTGATCGTTGAACAGCGGATTGCTGATATGAACCACCAACTGACTTTTTGTCACAAAAGAGCCGACGCCGCCGTCGACGTCCGCGGCTATACCTTCGATTGGAGCACGCAACGAAATGATGCGCGTCGAGACGACCGCGTTGTCGCTGGCGACGAACCCCTGTTCCGATACAATCGAGAAAGCGCCGAGACCGACAAATGAAATCGCAACGCCGATCTTAGCGATCGGAAGAAGACGCAGGCGCGGCTTCGGCTTGGATTGTCCCTTCCACGCGGCCTCCTCTTCCGCCGGTGCGAACCATGCCGGGCAATCGATCGTCGTCGGCGCCTTGGAGGCTGACACTTTCTTGAAGAAGAACATGGCGAACTCTGGCGGAAAGCGCCGGGCGAAGGCGCAGCTGGCTCGCAACAGGAATAGCGCCGCAAAACCACTATTCGTCCAACAACAGCATTCAAATTTGAATTAGATGGTTCCAACTAGGGTCGGCGATGCGTATGAACATTTTTGCGCGATGGCGCCGGCCTCAAGGTGATAATCGACGCTTTTCTCGCGATCCGCCGATCGCGAAATAGGCGAAGACGCTCACGATCAGCCGATGGAGCGTCTATTATCCGCCTTGGCCGGCGTCCGCGGCCGATCTCGCCATCATGCGCCGCATGGATGAATTGCATCTCGACTTTCCGTTCGCAGGCAGCCGGATGTTGCGCGATCTTTTGAATGCCGCCGGCGTTGAAGTCGACCGCCTTCATGTCGCTACGCTGATGAAGCGCATGGGCGAAGCTGGCCAAAG
>JBKQMI010000140.1:0-17980 GCA_052146775.1 Methylocella sp.
AGTTTCCAGGCGAAAAGAAACATTTCATGGCGGGAACGTTCATGCGGTCGCGATTGGTCTTCGCCTCCATTTTCCTGGCGCTCTGCGGCGGACCCGCCGGGGCGCAGACCTAGAGCGCTTTCCGACCGAATGGACCATTCGGTCGACAAGAAATCGCTCCAGATTCAAAAGCTTGAGCATATTCTTGTCGATCAGATTGATTCAATCTGGTCGGAATATGCTCTAGGCGGCCGGCTTCGAAATCCGCACCGGAAGGGCCGAGCGGGAAAGTCCTTCTTCAATCTGCTCCGATAGGCTTGGTCCGACAGGCTTGGCGACGAGGCAAGCAGGAACGTTGCGGTCGATCGCTGCGGATTCGATGACGCCGCAGCATCCTCCCATTCCATGATCGAATAGTCTTTGCAGCCGATGGAGATAGAGGGCGATCAGTTCGCGCTGCTTTTCATCCATCGCGCCCCATGAACTGGACAATCGCCTTGCGAACGGACGAATCCGCCGCCTTCGTGTAGACGGAGGCGAAGGCATCGTCCGTGTCATTCGATGAATCGCCCGTCGGCTCTTCCGGTTGAACGTCGAGTTCGCAGGACTTGACGATGATAACGCAGACTTCGTCGGCGTTGAGATTGAGCATGGGTGAAGTCAACCCGCGCGGTGAGGCGGGCTTGTGGGTTAAGAACCCGCCGACGAAGGCGTCGTCGCTGGCGTCTGATCCAGGGCGTCGGCGAGAGGCTTGGTGTGCAGTCCGCACTCGACCTTGGCCTTGCCGCTCCAGCGGCCGGCGCGCGGGTCTTCGCCTGACTTCACCTTCGACGTGCAGGGAATGCAGCCGATCGACGGATAGCCCTTGGCGACGAGTTCGTGGCGCGGCAGCTCATGGGCGTCGAGATAGGCGAGGATCCGCGCCCCGGTCCAGTTCGCCAGAGGGTTGATCTTGATCCGCTTTTCTTCCGTCTCGAACAGGGGCAGGGCGGCGCGGGTCGAGGCCTGAAAGCGCTTGCGGCCGTTGATCCAGGCGTCGAACCCCTCCAAAGCCTGCGCAAGCGGAATGACTTTCCGAATTTCGCAGCAACGGTCGGGATCGCTCGACCAGAGGAAGGTTTCGGGATCCTCGGCGGCGAGCAGGGTTTTTGACGGCGCAATGCTGATCACATTGCTGAGGCCGAGGAGTTCGATAAGGCGGTCGCGATAGGCCAGCGTCTCGGGAAACAGCACCCCGGTTTCGAGGAAAAGCACCGGAAGCGCTTTGTCGATTTGCGCCGCCATATGCAGCAGCACCGCCGAATCGGCGCCAAAACTGGAGGCGAGCGCTATTCGGCCCGGAAAAAGGTCCTCGATCGAGAAGCGCAGCAGTCTCTGCGCGTCGAGAGCGCCGATCTTGCCGGCCAGAACGCGGAGGGCGTCGGCATCGGCCAGAAGCGCGAGATCGTCCGCGCTCGACGGGGGCGCACCCGGCTCATTTGCGCTGAACTCACGCGCGCTCATCAATCGTCTCCATCAGCTTTGCGGTTCCGCACGGCTGCCTCGCAGCCGGTCACGCCATCCATCCGGCAATGAATCTCAGTATCCCACCGGCGGGCCGCCGCTCGCAAATCAGAACTATCCGCCCGATATAAGGATGTCCCGTCAAATTTGCGATATATAAAACTATATACATTATTGTAACGTATAATGATGGCTTGTGCCGGTCGCAAAACTCCGCTAACCTAAAGTTCATAAAACCGATAGAATTACGCGTTCAGCCCGGCTGGCGCAGCGCTTTCGAGGTTGCGCCGGAGCGAGAATCTGACTGTGTCTTTGGTTATGCGACGCAATTCGATCATACCGGGCTTCGGGCTGACGCTCGGTTATACGCTCGTCTATCTCGGCGCGATCGTGCTTCTGCCGCTGGCGGCGCTCGTCCTGAAAGCCAGCGACCTCGGTCTTTCCGGTCTTTGGAGCATCGCCGCCGAACCGCGTATTTTCGCGGCGCTGAAGACGAGCTTCACGCTGGCGCTCGCGGCGGCGGCGATCAATGTCGTCTTCGGGGCGATCGTCGCCTGGGTTCTGACGCGCTATGATTTTCCGGGGCGCCGCCTCCTCGATGCGACGGTCGATCTGCCTTTTGCGCTGCCGACGGCCGTCGCCGGCATATCGCTCGCCGCGATTTATGCGCCCAATGGCTGGATCGGCGGGCTGATCGCGCCACTCGGCTGGAAGATCGCCTACACGCCGCTCGGCATCGTCGTCGCCCTCGTCTTCATCGGCCTGCCCTTCATCGTGCGCACGGTTCAGCCCGTGATCGTCGAGCTGCAGCAGGATGTCGAGGAAGCCTCGGCCTCGCTCGGCGCGACGCGGCTGCAGACCTTGCACCGCGTCATTCTGCCGGCCTTGACCCCCGCGCTGCTGACCGGCTTTGCGCTGGCCTTCGCACGCGGCGTCGGCGAATATGGATCGGTGATCTTCATCGCGGGCAATCTGCCCTTCGTCTCCGAGATCGCACCCCTTTTGATCGTCGTGAAGCTCGAGGAGTTCAACTATGCGGGCGCGACCGCGATCGCGGTCTGGATGCTGGGGATCTCGTTTCTGATCCTTTTGGCCATCAATCTGATCCAGGCCTGGAGCCGCAGGAGGTTCGGCAATGTCTGACGCGATCGCCGGCTTCACGGCAACGCCGGTCGAAGAGCCTTGGCTCGCGACGAAAGCCGCGAGTGTCGGGCGCGCGCGCAGTCCCGTCACGGGGGAGGGGCCCATTCTCGCCGGCGTCCTCATTGGCGTGACGGTTGTCTTTCTGGCGCTTTTCCTGATCCTTCCGCTCGCCGTCGTCTTTTATGAGGCGTTCAGAAACGGCGTCTCGGCCTACTGGGCGGCGCTGGTCGAGCCGGACGCCCGCGCGGCCATCGGGCTGACGCTGCTCGTCGCCGCGATCGCCGTGCCTGCGAACATCGTCTTCGGCCTCGCCGCCGCCTGGGCCATCGCCAAATTCCGCTTTCCGGGCAAAAGCTTTCTGGTCACGCTGATCGATCTGCCCTTTTCCGTTTCGCCGGTCGTCGCGGGCCTTATGTATGTGCTGCTGTTCGGCGCGCAGGGTTTGCTGGGTCCTTGGCTCAAAGCGCATCATTTCAGCATCATTTTCGCGACGCCGGGCATCGTGCTGGCGACGATCTTCGTCACCGTTCCCTTCGTCGCGCGCGAACTCATCGCGCTCATGGAGGACCAGGGGACGACCGACGAGGAGGTCGCGCTATCGCTTGGCGCAACGGGCCTGACGACCTTCCTCCGGGTCACCTTGCCGAACATCAAATGGGCGCTGCTCTATGGCGTTCTCCTGTGCAACGCGCGCGCCATGGGCGAGTTCGGCGCGGTCTCGGTGGTCTCGGGTCACATCCGCGGCTTGACCAACACGATGCCGCTGCAGGTCGAAATTCTCTATAATGAATATAATCTTTCGGCCGCCTTCGCGGTCGCCTCGCTGCTGGCCCTTCTGGCGCTGGTGACGCTGATGCTGAAAACCGTGCTGGAGTTGCGCTTCAATGACGCGCTGCCCGGAAAAGCGCGCGGCCACTGAACGATTTCTGCTTTTCGCCCAAAGGTGCATGACATGCAGATCCGCGCCGTCGATATCGCCAAGACCTTCGCGGGCGCGGCTCGCCCCGCGCTCGACGGCGTCAGCCTGACCGTCGGCAGCGGCGAACTCGTCGCCCTGCTCGGGCCCTCGGGCGGCGGCAAGACGACGCTGTTGCGCATCATCGCCGGCCTCGACATTCCGACCTCCGGCAAAGTGTTTTTCGGCGATGAGGACGCCTCGCAAAAGACCGTCCAGGAGCGCCGCGTCGGCTTCGTCTTCCAGAGTTACGCGCTGTTCAAGCATCTCACCGTTGAGGAGAACGTCGCTTTCGGGCTCGACGTTCGCGACCGCGCGCAGCGTCCGCCTAAGGAGGAGATCCGCAGGCGCGCGCTCGAATTGCTCGACCTTGTCCAGCTTAGCGGCCTTGCCGGCCGCCGCCCGGCGCAATTGTCCGGCGGCCAGCGCCAGCGCGTCGCGCTCGCCCGCGCGCTCGCGGTCGAGCCGCGCGTTCTGTTGCTTGACGAACCGTTCGGCGCGCTCGACGCCAAGGTGCGCCGCGAATTGCGCAGCTGGCTGCGCGAGCTGCACGCGCAAACGGGACACACGACGATCTTCGTGACGCATGATCAGGACGAGGCGCTCGAACTCGCCGATCGCGTCGCGGTCTTGAACGGCGGGCGCATCGAACAGATCGGCACGCCGGACGAAATCTACGATCATCCCGCGACCGCTTTCGTCAATTCATTCATCGGCGAGGCGGGCGCCCTGCGCGCGCATCTGCGCGACGGACAGGTCTATATCGGCGCCCATCCGGTGACGCTCCCCGCCGCGTCGAGACAGCCGAGCGGCTCCACCGGCGAAGGGCGGCTCTACGTGCGTCCGCAAGATATCGTCATCGGCGATTTGGGGCCCGGTACGCTGCAGGCCGAGATTGTGTCCGTGCGCCGTAGCGGTCCGACGCGCCGCGCCGAAATCGCAATCGCCGCCCAGACGTCGAGCGTCGAGGTCGATACGCCTTCATCGGTTGTTTATCGGCCCGGCGAACAGGTTCCGGTCCGCATCCTGCGCGGCGCGTTCTTCCTCAACGGGGAAGGGATTTAGCGGCGGCGGCTTCAAGTCCGGGCGCATAACCTGTTGTCGACTTTCGCCGCGAAGCCTACGGCAGCGTTCCCCTTCGGTAAATAGTACATGCGATTGAATCGCGTTGCGATTCCTCTAGCGGAACCGCGAAAGCGGAACTGCTTGACAGCCGTAGTTGCGCCAACTTAGTTTAAGCTTTGCTGCTAATTGTTTTCAGGGAGGAATTTAATGAAATTGTTGCGCGCGATAATCGCACTCGGATTTATTTCGCCTTCCGCGGCCTATTCCGCCACAACAACCAGCATTGGCGGCGCTGTGACGATCAATATCGTGGGAACCTTCAAGAACCCCTTGAATAACAATGGAAATCAGGGGACTGTAGCCGGGGACGTGAAATGTGCGGCCCTTGTTGCATTGGTTCCTAGTAATCTCAACAGCACCATTGGTTCCTTAAGCATTTCGACGATTTTGAACCACCTTGGCGAGGAAAGCGCTACTGCGGTTGGAACCGTCTCCAGTAATGGAGCAGCGTTTACATGCGCGCCAACAGTCAACTATCATTATGAGAATATCGACACGGCGAATTTTCAGATCGTAATAGCTTACTCTGTCACCGGCAGCGATTTTCTTGGTACGACGCACCCTGGAAAAAGACAACAGGTGATCGAAGCCATACCGATCCCTGCAAATGGAACAAAAACGACGTTAAGCGTTACGCCCACATTGTGATCGCGGCCGGCGGCGAGACGCAATCTTCCAACGCTGGTTGGACTTTGCCGAATTTATGGTGATCGCGTCTTTTTACCGGACCCGCCGGCGGATCGCGTCGCCGTTGCAGTCTGGTCGCTAAGCGTCCGCACGCAGCCGGACGCATGACATTTTCTTTGACGGCGCGTTCGGCGGGCTATTCTTTCGCGTCCCGCCGCGCCCACCCAAAGCATTGCATGTTCCTTGTGGATCAAATTCCCGCTCTCATCTCGCATTACGGCTATGCGGCGATTTTCTGCGTCGTCGCGATCGAGAGCGCCGGCATCCCTTTTCCCGGCGAAACGACCTTGCTGTCGGCCGCTATTTTCGCCGGTCATTCACATAGTCTTGGCCATGACAGCCTCAACATTTTCGGCGTCGTCGCGGCGGCGGCGGCGGGCGCGATTACGGGCGATAATGTCGGTTTCTGGGTCGGCCGCACTTTGGGCTTCAGGCTCCTCGCGCGCTGTGGACATGTCTTTCATCTCGACGAGGGCCGGCTCAAGCTTGGCCAATATTTATTTCTGAAGCGCGGCGGCGCGGTCATTTTTTTCGGGCGCTTTGTGGCGGTCCTGCGCGCTTTCGCCGCGTTCCTCGCCGGCGCCAACCGCATGGCGCCCTGGCGCTTTTTCGCGTTCAACGCGGCTGGCGGCATTTTGTGGGCGTCCATTTTCGGCGCCCTCGGCTTCACTTTTGGCGCTGAGGCGCATCGCATCGCAGGCCCCGTCGGCCTGACCGCCCTTTTCGCGGCGCTGGCGATTTTTGCGTTCTGCTGGCGTTTCTATAAAAGGAACGAGTTCCGTTTGATCGCGGAGGCGGAGGCAGCGCTGCCTGGGCCGCTGCTTGGATGACGTCCTCAAGTTGGCCGCATCCCGCTCCAGACAATTGGAATCGGTCAGGATGATTTTGGACTCGATCAATCGAGAATCATCCTGATCCAGGGCATTTTCGAGCGAAGCGGATATGGGTTCGCGTTGAGAAAAAGTGTTAAAGCAGACAGTTAGATCTGTGTTCCGACTCTATTGAATCGGAACACACTCTAGAGCCGGGAGCTTTCTTGTTTATCGAATACATCCAGCCGCTGATCATCCAACATGGATATTGGGCCGTCTTCGCCATCGTCATGCTGGAAAGCGCGGGCGTTCCTTTGCCCGGCGAGACGGTCCTGCTGCTGGCCTCGGGCTATGCCGGGGCGACCGGAAACCTCGACATCGCCATGATCGTCGCCGCGGCGGCGGCGGGCGCAATCATCGGCGACAACATCGGCTTCTGGATTGGCCGCGGCTTCGGCGCCAAATTGCTGGCGCGCTACGGCAAATTCATTCACCTGCCGGAATCGCGGCTGAAGCTCGGGCAGTATCTGTTCGAGCGCCATGGCGGAAAGATCGTTTTTTTCGGCCGCTTCGTGGCCTTCCTGCGGGTCCTCGCCGCGTTGCTCGCCGGCGTCAACAGATATGACTGGGGCAAATTTCTCTTCTTCAATGCGACCGGCGGCGCGATCTGGGCCGCTGTCATGGGCGGCGGCGGCTATCTCTTCGGCGATGCGATGGAGCGCGTCAGCGGGCCCCTCGGCGTCATTGCTCTGCTCTTTGTCGTCGGCGCCGTCCTCGTCGCGATCATCCTCATGCGCCGCGAAGAGAAGAAGATGGCGGAGGAGATCGCCCGGGAGATCCCCCGAGAGGTCGCCGACATCGGCTGAGGGGCGCTGAATGGAATGGAACAGGAAAGCGGCATCGTCCCTCGACCTTGACGCCGATCGCGTCCGAGACGCGCAAACACCTAGGCCTCGCCTGGCCGGTCTCGATCGAGCCCCTTGGCTTTCAGCTCCGCCTCATAGGCCGCCCATTTCTCGGAAAAGCGCGCGCCGAGTTCGCAAAGGTAGTCCCAGGTGAATATGCCGGTCGCGTGCATGTCGTCGAAGCTGAGCCGCACCGCATATGCGCCGACCGGCTCAATGCCGATGATGGCGCAGCGACGCTTGCCGCCGACCGTGATGCGGTCCGCCGCCCGATGGCCCTGCACTTCCGCGCTGGGGCTCATGACGCGCAAATATTCAGCGGATAGCGCATATTCGGCGTCATTCTCGAATTTGACGCTGAGCACACGGCCGTTCTCCTTCAGCCGCAATTCGGTTGGCCAACGACCCGGTTTATTCATGACGACTTCATGGCGACGCCTGCGCTCCCGAAACTTTTTTCATGCAATCGCGGTTCACTTCCAGTATTCGATTTCTTCTCCGCGTTCGCCTAGCATATGTAAAAAACATGTCGATCGTCACTGCAATCTCCCCGGCCAAAATCGGGGCCGCTTCATCCCCGCTCATCGATCGATTCGCGCGCGTGATCAACTATGTCCGCGTTTCGGTGACGGATCGCTGCGACATGCGCTGCGTCTATTGCATGTCGGAAGACATGAATTTTCTCCCGAAGCGGGACGTGCTGACTTTGGAGGAGTTGGACCGGCTTTGCACGGCCTTCGTCAGTCGCGGCGTCAACAAGCTGCGGATCACCGGCGGCGAACCCCTGGTGCGGCGCGGCATCATGAGCCTTTTCCGCTCGCTCGCGCGCCATCTCGAATCCGGCGCGCTCTCCGAGCTGACGCTGACCACGAACGGATCGCAGCTGGCGAACTGCGCCGCCGATCTCGCCGCGCTCGGCGTGCGCCGGCTCAACCTCTCGATGGATACGCTTGATCCCCACAAGTTCCGGACCATCACCCGCTGGGGCGATCTGGCGCAGGTCCTGCGCGGCGTCGACGCCGCCCAAAGCGCAGGCATCGCGGTCAAGATCAACATGGTTGCGCTGAAGGGCGTCAACGAGGATGAAATCCCGCGCGTGCTCGAATGGGCGCATGGGAGAGGCATGGACCTGACGCTGATCGAGGTCATGCCGCTCGGAAACGTCGAGACCGAACGCGTCGATCAGTTCCTCCCCCTGAGCCTTGTCGAGAGGCGCTTGTCCGAGCGTTACGCTCTGGAGCCGACCGCGTTCGCGACCGGCGGCCCCGCCCGATACCTGCGCGTCAAGGAGACCGGCGGCAGGCTCGGCCTCATCACGCCGCATACACATAATTTCTGCGAAGGCTGCAATCGCGTCCGCGTGACATGCACAGGAACGCTGTACATGTGCCTTGGGCATGACGATGCGGCGGACTTGCGCGCGCCGCTGCGCGCGTCGCAGTCGGACGATTTGCTGCACGCAGCGATCGACGCGGCGATCGCCCGCAAGCCGAAAGGCCATGACTTCATCGTCAATCGCAGAGGCGTGAAACCGGCGGTGGCGCGCTACATGAGCGTCACCGGCGGATAAGGCGGTTCGCCGCCGCCCGGCGAGTCCGAGGCGAAAGTCCCGGCTTGCTCCTGACCGCTCCGCACTCAGGCCGCGGTGCTATGAGCTTCCGCCTCGGCTTCCCGCGCGACGAAATCAAGCAGCAGGGAGAGCCGCTCAAGCCCGGCCGTCCTTGCGAGCGTGACCAGTTCGCACGACATTTCCGCGAGATATTGGGCGGTTTCGGCCGGACTCGCCTCGAATCCATGCGTTAGATCGAGGTCGCCCATCATGGCATCCGTCGGACGGGATTTTTTCTGAACGCTGCGGTGCTTTTCCATGACGTTGATCCTCTCTTGAAACGCATCTCTCGGTTTGATGTCAGTGGCCCGGAGATATTTCTCTGATCTCATCGGCGCCGAGATGTACTGTACATAACGCACAGAACAACGCAACACAAAATGTACAAATAGGATCAAATTTTACGATTAGCGCGAAGAGCCGCGTGCGAACGCGATCGGCCGTCAGGCTCTTTTACGCGGGGAGTGGGCTGGGCGGCGAGTCCGACGCCTCACCGCGCGCGGCGCGGCGCCTTTTCCAGCAAATTCCATTCGCCGGCGCGGATATTGCCGAATACCTTGCACGCCCACTCAATCTGGACGTTAAGGATCGGGGCGGCGTTGTGGCTGACAAGATCGAAGCGGTCCTTGGCGACGCGCCGGATCGTCTTGAGATAGCGCCGCCCGTCCGTCAACCGCACAGCGGCCTCCCAGCCGTCCGCCTCGCTACGCGTCTGCGCCACCTTCCAGCAGATGACGATGTCGCCAGGATCGTAGCGCGGCCACATGCTGTCGCCGACGATCTCAAAGGCGACGGCGCCCGCCGGGACGGGATAAGGAATTTCGATCTCGGCGAAGCCTTCCGGCGGCTCCTGCTCGAAATCCGCGTCGATCACGGCGCCGGCGCCGATGCGTCCGACTAGGCGCACCACATTCCGCGGCGCGGGCGCCGCGTCGGCTTCGCCCTCGCCGGTTAGGAGCCACGCGGCGCTGGTCTTGAACGCCCGCGCATAGCGCTCGGCGATCGGAAGGCGCAGGCCGCGCTCGCCGTTTTCATGGCTGCGATAGGTGTTCTCGTTCCAGCCGAAGGCGCGCGCCGCATCGGTCGCATTCTCGTATCCGGCGTTTCGGCGGGCAATCGCCAAACGTTCGTGAGGCTCTTCCATGGACGATTCATAGCAAAATGTGTTGTACGTTTCTATCGTAAAACACAATTTGCAGGGTCTTTCCCCGCCAAAACAATCGAGCGAATCCAGCTTGACGCAAGCTTCGCCCGTTTATCGCTATTCGATGACGATTTTCGGCGCCGCGCGGACAGCGCCTTTTTCAAGCTCCGCCTTGATCTGCGCCGCGATGTCCAGATAGATCCTCGCGTGAGCGCCATCCGGCTCGCTTGCGACGACGGGGCGCCCGGAATCCGAATGTTCGCGAATGCCCATATGCAGCGGGACCTCGCCCAGAAACGCGACGCCATAGCGCTCCGCCTCGCGCCGGGCGCCGCCGTGATCGAAGATATCCGAGCGGCCGCCGCAATGCGGACACAGGAAATAGCTCATGTTTTCAACGATGCCGAGCACCGGGACATCGACCTTGTTGAACATCGCGATGCCGCGCCGGGCGTCAATCAGGGCGAGATCTTGTGGCGTCGAGACGATTACGGCGCCAGCGAGCGGCACATTCTGGGCAAGCGTGAGCTGCGCGTCGCCGGTGCCGGGCGGCATGTCGACGACAAGGCAATCGAGCTCGCCCCACGCCACCTCGCGCAGCAATTGCTGAATGGCGCCCATGACCATCGGTCCGCGCCAGATCATCGCGTCGTCCTCGGCGACGAGGAATCCGATCGACATGGCCTTGACGCCATAGGCCGCGAGCGGGCGCATGGTGCGACCGTCGGAGGGCGGCCTCCCCTTGAGGCCGAGCAACCGCGGCAGCGAGGGACCATAGATATCCGCGTCGAGGATGCCGATGCGCCAGCCGAGCGCGGAAAGGGCCAGCGCCAGATTGACGGCGGTCGTCGATTTGCCGACTCCGCCCTTTCCGGAGGCGACGGCGATGATGTTGGCGATGCCGGGAATGGCGATGTTGCGCGGAGCTGGCGCCTTTGCAGAGGGCGGCGCTTGGGTGGCCGGCGGCGCTTGGGGCGGCGCCTGCGTCGGGGCGCGATCTGCGGTGAGGCTGACCAGCGCGCCGACGACGCCGCTTATTTTCTTCACCGCCATCTCGGCCGCCGAGCGCATCGGCTCCATCGCGCCGGCGCGGGCGGGGTCGATGGCGATCGAGACATAGACCTTACCGTTGCGGATCGAGAGGCCCGAGATCGCGCCGGATTGCGGCAGCGGGGTCGTCCCATCGGGACCCGGCACGGCCTCAAGCGCGGTGAGAATGTCCTGCTCGCTCGCCATTCGGTCGTTGCTCCCGCATTATTTGCGCCCGGACAATCCGCGCCCGTCCGGATCATGCTATAGGCGATCGATCTGTCGCATTCAATCAGCGGCCGATCGGCGGCGGCGGCCGGCGAATCTCCCCAAGTCGTGACTTTCGGACAGGCTTTTCCGCCCCTATATAGTTGCGCCACGGCTCGGGCAAAAAACGTCACGATCCCCGAAACCTTTGACAATGGAGTGAGGGTCTGTTCCCGAGCGGTCGCTTTCGCCTTCTTCGCCATCGTCTTCGCCCAGCCGCCCGCACGGGCTTTTTAGCCGCGATCGCTGTGCTCGCTGTGATGACGCCGCCGCCGGGCCTAAAAGCGCAGGAGCGCCGCTGGACCGAGGTGCGTATCGCCAGCGAAGGCGCGCGGCCGCCCTATAATTATATCGACGGCAACAACGAACTCGCCGGTTTCGAGATCGATCTCGGGCGCGATCTTTGCGCCCGCATGAAAGTGACCTGCCGGTTCGTCTCGCAGGATTGGGACGGGCTCATACCCGGCCTCCTCAACAATCAATATGACGCGGTCATGGCGGCGCTGGAGATCACCGACGCCGCGCGGGAGAAAATCGCTTTCACAAAGCCCTATGTCCGCATGCCCTCGGCCTTCATGGCGTCGAAGCAGAGCGTCATCGCGGATACGACGCCAGAGGGCCTCAAGGGCAAGACCATCGGCGTCGAAGCGGGAGGCGCGCATGAATCCTATCTCGACGACGTTTACAAGCAGTCGGACATCCGCCCTTACGCAACTTTGGAGGAGGCGATCCTCGATCTCGCGGAAGGGCGCGTCGACCTCGTCATCGGCGACAAGGACGCGCTGATGGATTTCATGAAAACGCGCAAGGAGGCGCAATGCTGCGGCCTCGTCGGCGACGCGCCGCATGACCCGGCCTATTTCGGCGATGGCATCGGCGTTGGCCTGCGCAAGCAGGATGTCGAGCTGAAGGCGATGTTCGACAAGGCCCTTGACGCCAGCGTCGCCGACGGCTCCTTCGCGAAAATCCGCGCCAAATATTTTGATTACAAAATCGATTAGATCACGATGGTTTTGGATTGAATCAATCCAAAACCATGAACGTGATCGATTCCGAAGGTTTAGAGTGGGATATGGGCGGAAAAGCGGTTTCCGCTTTTCCTTATCGCTCCAGGCGCGCGGCGGCGGACTGGAAAATTCGCGGGCGGCCTTGGGGCGGCCGCGCAACTTTGAACCCCGCCCGGCGTTCGCCTCGCAATCCTTTGTCAATTGCGGGGGCGCGCATGTACATTCTTTACATCATCCTTATCGGATTCCTGGCTGGCGTTATCGCGCGCTTCCTCGCGCCTGGTCCCTATGCCCCCTCCGGGTTCATCATGACGGCGCTGCTCGGAATCACCGGAGCCTTCGTCGCGACATGGCTCGGGCAATCGATCGGATGGTACAGGCTGGATCAGGGAGCCGGGCTGATCGGCGCGACGATCGGCGCCGTGATCGTCCTTTTCGTCTGGCGGCTGATCCGGCGCGACACCGATGCAATCGATCGACCAGGCCCCTTCTGATATTTGATCTCGGACTTTAAGCGCTCTGGTGAAAGTCCCGGACCGCGACTGCAAGCCCAAGGGTTCGACGTCGGCGCGCAGACGGCGATTTTTTCTGCGCCGCCAGATCCCGCGCTACTGGACAATGACCCGCGCGCCAACCTTGACGCGGTCATAAAGATCGACGACATCGTCATTCGTCATCCGGATGCATCCGGAAGAAACCGCCTGACCGATCGTATTCGGCTCGTTCGAGCCATGGATGCGGTAGAGGGTTCCGCCGAGATACATGGCGCGCGCGCCGAGCGGATTGTCCGGGCCGCCCTCAAGGAACCTCGGTAAATCGGGGCGCCGGCGCAGCATCTCGCGCGGCGGGCGCCACGAGGGCCATTCGCGCTTCATGGCGACGGTTTGGATTCCGGTCCAGGTGAAGCCGGGACGGCCGACGCCAACGCAATAGCGGATCGCCTGGTTGCCGGGCAGAATATAGTAAAGCCGTCGCTCTTGTGTCGAGACCACGATCGTGCCCGGCGGATAGCCGCCATCATAGGGAACGAGTTCGCGGGGTGGCGCCGACGCTTGCGGACGCCCCGAAAGCTCCGTCTGCTCCGCAGAAAAGGGCGCGGCCGCGGCCGCCGGCGCCGGCCCCCGATAAGCATCAGCGATCGCGGGAGAAAGCTGCTGCGCGGCGATCCCGGCCGCAATACAAGCCGCGGCCACAAATCGATGGCGCATGTTCAGAGGGCCCTCCGGAATCGATTGAATTGCGAGACCCTCCAGCGCTGCTGCATTTTCGCCATAATTACCCCCTTCGTCGTCGCTGGCAATATGACGCGAGTCCGGATCGCGCGGTTCCCCGCACCTCATCGAGCGCGATCAAGCGCGGCCTTGTCCGCGGCGCGGCGAGCGGGCTTCCATTGCGGCGCGTTTTCTGACACGAACAGCGCTCCATCCTTCTCGCAGCCGGGGATGACCCATGCCATTTTCGATCCCGCTCTCGCTGGCGATCTATTTCGTCATCTGGTTCACCGTCTTGTTTGCTGTGCTTCCGTTCGGCGTCACATCGCAGCACGAGGTCGGAAATTTGGTGAAAGGCGCGGATCCTGGCGCGCCCGTCGCGCCGCGACTGCTCGTCAAGGCGATCTGGACAACGGCGATTTCGGCGGCCGTCTTCGCCGCTGTCGTCGTTTTCGCCCATTTCGCCGAAAGGTGACGTCCTGGCGGCTGCCGGCTCCGTGTTGACGGTGCGAGCGGATAAGGCTAGTTGACGGGCTCTCGTTAAGAGAGCGCGTAGCTCAGTTGGTAGAGCATCTGACTTTTAATCAGAGGGTCATGGGTTCGAATCCCATCGCGCTCACCATCAAAAACAAATAGTTACCGAATAAGTTTCGCCTTCTATCGCAAGTCGAAACATCTCCGGGTCGCGCTGAGGGCGACGGCGTCGGCCGGGGCGACGTTCGGGCGACAGATTTCAAATATTTCTTGTGAAGCGCCGCCGCCGATTCGAAAGAGTCTGGCGTTCAGGGTGTCCAGCCTGCCGCGCAGCAAAAGTCGACCCTATGCGTCCGAACGAATTTGAACGCAGCCCGACAACCGCGAGCGCCGCCAAAGCGCACTGGCCAAACCAAAGCTGCTTCAAGAATTTGGCGTTGTCCGCCGAGCGCCGCCCTCAGGGCCTTGGCGTCATCCTGCGCTCGCGTCCTCGCGACTCGTTCTTCTTTGAGAATGACGCGCAATGGCCCCATTTTCGCTGAACGGCCGGCAGTTCCGTCCCGTGCGGCTGGTCCATCGGCGCGGGCGGCCAAAATAAAAAAAAGCCCCGCGACCTTCATGAGGTGCGGGGCTATATGGCGCCAAGCGTCGCGGCGTTACGTTCTAAGCCGCCAGTACATCCGTGGTCGGCTCGAAAAAGATGATGCCAAATGTCGGCAGGCTCGGGAACTCCACAGCCGCCGACAGTGCAATCAGCTCAGATCCTTGAGGTTTTCGGCCGACATCTTGCCGCTCTTCCGGTCAGCGACGAGCTCGAAGCCCACCTTCTGACCTTCGCGCAGATCGCCGAGGCCTGAGCGCTCCACAGCGCTGATATGGACAAAGGCATCGTTGCCGCCATCATCTGGCGCAATGAAGCCGAAGCCCTTCTGGACGTTAAACCACTTTACGGTTCCCGTAGTCATGGAACCCCTTTCATAGACATAGATTTTGCTTGCCGGCGAAGTCGCGGGCCGTCGAAATCGCATTTTCGGGCAAGGGTGTTGTTAGCGCTGAATTGTTCAGCGCAAAGCCAAGTCATCTGACCGTGTATCGACATGTTTCATATGATCCGGCGGCGATAAAAATACAAGGACAATTTAGAAAATTACTTGAGACGGAGAAATTCAGTATCTGGAAAGTGGAGTTATTTGGCGAGGTTTTCCGGGATTTCGCCATCGTAACCGCACGCTGCCTGACACAATCGGGCCTCTCGCATATTCTCGCAGGAATCGTCACGCGACCTTTCAGACGATGGCCGACGATCTCACCACCTGGCGCGCCTGGTTTGCCGGCTATGGCGGCGGTTCGAATGTCAGCGGGGCGCACGGCTGTTGAAGCATCGGCCGCGAACGCGGGAGCAGCTTTCCGGAAACGCTGACGCGACGACGCTCAGGCTCAGCCGTCGGCGCCGATGAATCTGTAGCCGATCGCGGGTTCGGTCTGGATGACGCGGGGGTTCGCCGGGTCCGTTTCGATCTTGCCGCGCAACTGGCCGATGAAGACGCGCAGATATTGCGTGTCCTCCACATGCGCCGGACCCCATACGGAACCGAGCAATTGCCGATGCGTGACGACGCGTCCCGCGTGCCGCACGAGGATCGCGAGGAGATCATATTCGGTCGGCGTCAGCCGGACCGGCTCGCCATCGCGGGTGACGACGCGCTTCAACGTGTCGACCACGAGGCCGTCGACTTCGACCCGCAAGCTTTCACCGGCCCCCTCGGCCTTATGACGCAGCGCCGCGCGGATGCGGGCGATGAGTTCGCCGATGCCGAACGGCTTTTCGACATAGTCGTCGGCGCCGAGATCGAGCGCGGCGATCTTTTCGCTCTCCCGATCCCGCGCGGAGAGGACGATGATCGGCACGCGGGACCACGCCCGCACCTCCTTGATGATGTCCTTGCCTTCCATGTCGGGCAGCCCGAGGTCGAGAATGACGACGTCCGGCGCGCAGACCGCGATCGCTTTCAGCGCCTGCGCGCCCGTGTCCGCGCTGAAGACGTCATACCCCGCGGCTTTGAGCGCGGGCTTCAGGAATCTCTGAATTTGCGGCTCGTCGTCGACGACGAGAATGCGGTCCTCGCTCACGGCGGGATCCTTTCGCCGACATTGGCGTTGGCCGCCGGCAGGCGGATGACGATGCGGGTCCCGCGTTTGCGGAGGGCAGGGCTCTCGGCCTTGATCGTCCCGCCCATGGCCTCGATGAAGCCGCGGCTGATGGAGAGGCCAAGACCGGTCCCCGCAAGCCGCCCGTCGACTTTGCCGCGGCGGTAGAATTTGTCGAAGATCCGCTCGAGATCGGCGGGCGGGATCCCCTTGCCCTGATCGGTGACGCTGATCACCACCTCGTTCCCTTCGCAGCGGGCGAAAATCGCGGTCGGCGTATCGGCGCCGCCATATTTGTTGGCGTTGTCGATCAGATTGAACAGGACCTGCCGCAGCAGCGCGCCGTCGCCGCGCACGAGCGGCAGATTCGGTGCGAGGCTAACATCGATCGCGCGGCCGGGGAAAGTCTTTCGGCCGCGCTCGGCCGCCTCGCGGATCACGTCGCTGACATCGACCCAATCGCGCTTCGCGTTCAACGCGCCGCCTTCGAGCCGCGTCATGTCGAGGAGATTGGAGACGAAGCGGGACAGGCGCGCGGCTTCCTCCTCGATCGACATCAGGAGATCGTCGCGACTCGCGGCGCTCATCTGGCCGCCGAGCTGGCGCAGGCTCGTGACGGCGCCGACGATCGAGGCCAGCGGCGTGCGCAAATCATGGGACAGCGAGGAGAGCAGCGCCGAACTCAGTTTCTCGCTCTGCTCCAGCGCCGCCGTTTTCGCGCTCTCGCGGGTGAGCAAAGCGCGATCGAGCGCGATCGCGGTCTGGTCGAGCAGGGCGGCGAGCTCGCGCTCCTGCCCGGCGTCGAGGGCCGGCGCCCCCACCGCCTGGCGGAAGCCGCAGACGCCGATCGCGCCGCGCGGCGTGAGCAGGGGACGAAACTGGAAGGCGATATTCGGCAGCGTCCCGGTGCCGCGGCCGGCGGGTTCGGCTTTCTCCAAAGCCCAGCGCGCCGCCGTCATATCGGTGCCGTTCAGCGTTGTGTCCGGCGGCCAGGCGAGCTTCGCCTGAAGATCGCCCTCCTCGGGGAGTAGGAGCGCAACTTCGGCCTTCAGCGCGGCGCGCAATTGCGAAGCGCTCGCCCACAGCACATCGTCGAGTTTGACCGCGCCCGAGAGCTTGCGCGAAAATTCATAAAGCGCCTGCGTGCTGGCCGAGCGCCGGCGCGCGGTTTCGGCTTCGTCGCGCACGCGCCCGGCGAGCCCGCCGGCGACAACGGCGACAATCAGAAAGACGATCAGCGCGAAGAGCTCATGCGGCTCGGCGACGGTCAGCGTATACAGAGGCTGAATGAAGAAGAAATTATACGCGAAGAAGGAAAGCGCCGCCGCGGCCACGGCGTACCAGCGGCCGAAATTGATCGCACAGATCAGCACGGCCATCATGAAAAGCATCGAAAGATTGGGCAGTTTGACGAGCATCTGAAGGCCGCGGCCGATCAGAACCGCGCAGCCGACCGACGCAAGCGTGGCGAGCGCGGGGGCAGCCGAAAGATCGAGCTTCGGCCAGCGCCAGTGCGCCCGCTCGGGCTCGGCCTCCTGATCGGCGATGATGTGCACGCCGATATCGGCCGATTGCCGCATGATGGCGTCGCTGAGGGATTTGCCGCGGATGCGCGACCACCAGCCGGACGTCGAACGGCCGAGCACGATCTGCGTTACGTTTTCGCGCCGGGCGATGCGCAGGATTTCCGTGGCGAAATCGGAGGCCATGACGCGCAGGGTTTCGGCCCCGAGGCGCTCGGCGAGACGCAGCGTCGCGTCGATGCGGGCGCTGTCCCCGGGTTTCAGCTCGTCGTCCTCCCGCCCGACGTGAACCGCCGTCCAGGGCGCGTTGAGGCCGTCGGCGAGCCGGCTCGCGGCGCGCACCAGCTTCTCGGAGCACGCGTTCGGCCCGACGCAGACGAGCAGGCGCTCCGCAGTCGCCCAGGGGCCTTCGATGACATTCTGGCGCAGGAAATCGACCATCTGGTCGTCGACCCGGTC
>JBKQMI010000141.1:0-3604 GCA_052146775.1 Methylocella sp.
GATTATGACAAATCAGGAAACCAAGGTTCCCGTGAAAAAAGTGTCGCCGGCGCTACGGCCCTATTCGGAAATGTTCGACTTTCATCCGCTGGAATCGCTGCGGCGGCAGATCAACAGCCTGTTCCCCGATCTGGCGGGCCACAAGAATCTATCCGATTTCGAGCCATTCGAGCGCTTTTTCTCGGGTTGGCCGGCCATTCCGGCGGTCGATCTCGTCGAAAAGGACGGAGAATTCTTGGTCACAGCGGAACTTCCGGGCCTCGACGAGAAAAACGTCGAGGTGAAGCTCTCGAATGGAACGCTCACCATTTCAGGCGAAAAGAAAGACGAGCGGGAGAATAAGGAAAAGGATTACTACTTCTCGGAGCGCCGCTACGGCTCGTTCAAACGCGCCTTCCGCTTGCCCGAGGGCGTGGACACGAACAAGATCGAAGCCGCCTTCGACAAGGGCGTGCTGACGATCCGGCTGCCGAAAACGGCGGAAGCGCGAAAGGCCGAGAAAAAAATCGAGATCAAATCGAAATAGCGGCCGCGATTCCCCGGACCCATCGGGCGGAGAGCTTACTCTTGAAGCACATAGGTTCCCGGCGCGTCGCAAAGCGCCGGGCCCATGGGGGGAGCCGGGACGGGTTCGCCCGAGCGCGCGGTGAGCCACGAGACCCACTCCAGCCACCAGGAGCCCTCCTTCGTCGGCGCGAGGCTCGCCCACTCGTCGGGGTCGCTGTAGCGCTCGTCGGCCTGCTTGGTCAGAACCTGAAAGCGCGCGGCCCTATGGCCGGGCTCGGCGACGATGCCGGCGTTGTGGCCGCCGCTGGCGAGGAGATAGGTCACCTCGGCGTCGGCGAGCAAATGAATCTTATGGGTCGACCGCCACGGCGCGACGTGATCCCGCTGCGCGCCGACGGCGAAAATGGGAACGCGAATGTCATGCAGCGCGACCGCGCGGCCCTCGGCGTGAACGCGCCCCTCCGCGAGATCATTGTCGAGGAAGAGACGCCGCAGATATTCCGAGTGCATCTTGAACGGCATGCGCGTCGCGTCGGCGTTCCAGGCCATCAGATCGCTCATCGGCTCGCGCTCGCCGAGCAGATAGGCCCTCAGCGCATATGACCAGACGAGATCGTTCGAGCGCAGCAATTGAAACGCGCCGGCCATTTGCTTGGTGTCGAGATAACCCTGCTCCCACATCAAATCTTCAAGAAAATGCAGTTGGCTCTCGTCGATGAACAGCGACAACTCGCCGGCCTCGGTGAAATCGGTCTGGGCCGCGAGCAGTGTCAGCGTGCGCAGACGCTCGTCCTTGTCGCGCGCCATCGCGCTCGCGGCGATCGCGAGCAGCGTGCCGCCGAGACAATAGCCGGTTGCGTGAATCCCGCAGTCCGGCGCCAGCGCCTCGATCACGTCCAGCGCCGCCATGACGCCGAGCTTGCGATAGTCCTCCATCCCGAGATCGCGGTCCTCCGGGCCAGGGTTTTTCCATGAGATCATGAAGACCGTGAAGCCCTGGTTCGTAAGATATTTCACCAGCGAATTACGCGGCGAAAGGTCGAGAATGTAATATTTCATGATCCAGGCCGGAACGATCAATATCGGCTCGGGGCGAACCGCCGCGGTCACGGGCGCGTATTGAATGAGTTCGATGAGGCGGTTGCGAAAGATCACCTTGCCCGGCGTGACCGCGAGATTTTCGCCGGGCTTGAACGCCTCGGCGCCGACAGGCTTCCCGCGGCTCGCCGCGCGCCCCAAATCTTCCAAAAAATTCTGGAATCCGCGCAGGAGATTGGCCCCGCCCTGCTCCAGCGTGCGCTTCTGCGCTTGCGGATTGGTGAGCAAAAAATTCGACGGCGAATACATGTCAAGAAGCTGCCGCGCGACGAAGTCGACGACATCTTCGTGCTGCTTGGTGACGCCGCCGACGTCGGTGGCCGCGCTGTGCCACCATTGTTGATTGAGCAGGAAGGATTGGTAGACAAGGTTATAGGGCCACCGCCGCCACTCCTCGCCCAAAAACCGCTTGTCCTGCGGCAGGGGCTCGATGCAAGGCGGCGCCTTCTCGCCCTGGAGCGCGGCGCGCGCGGCGTATCCGCCAAGCCGCGCCGCCTTGCGCCACGCCTTTTCGGCGAGTTGCATCTGCTTGCCGGGCGAAGCGGCGAGATGCACGGCCCAATCCCAATAGGCGCCGGCGAGCGCGGCGGGAGAAAGACCGCCGGTGAAATGCGCGAGATTGGCGTGCAACACGCGGTCGGCCGCGTCGGCCATCGCCGTGCGGGACGCCGAGCCGCCATCCGAGGATTGGATCGCCAAATCCGAGACGCGAGCAGTGTCAAGCATGAGCGATCCGCCGGGAGGAAGTTGGATGACGTCAAATCATCTTAAGCGTCAAACTATTGCATTGCAATGAACGGGGCGCGCGAATCGAACGGCGCTCGCGCGGAAACCCGCTCGGGCCAAGCATTGGCGCGTCGCGGCGCTTTGCACAAAAATTCGCTCGGAAATCGACACGGCCTCGATTGTGAGGTATCAATCTCGCGGTCGAGACTCAAGGACTCCTTCTTCTCCAACCCATTTTGGCGCCATGCCGGACACGCGTAAGGAAAAAATCGCGCTGGTGCTGCAAGGAGGCGGCGCTCTCGGCTCCTATCAGGCCGGCGCCTATGCCGCGTTGCAACGAGCCGACTTCAAAATCGACTGGGTGGCCGGCATTTCGATTGGCGCGATCAATGGCGCGATCATCTGCGGCAATCCGCCTTCGCTGCGCGCCGAGCGGCTGGAGCGGTTCTGGCGCCAGACATCCAGCCGGCTGTTGGCGTCGCCGGTCACGGGGGACGAGACGAGCCTGCGCCTCTTTAACGAGACCAGCGCGGCGATGACCGCGGCTTTCGGCGTGCCGGGCTTTTTCGAGCCGCGGATGCCGCCGCCAATTCCCGGTTGGCCCTGCAAGCCCGGAGAAGTCAGCGTTTACGACACAAAGGCGTTGCGCGAGACGCTGCTTACGCTCGTCGATTTCGATTTGCTCAACGCGGGAGAGATTCGCTACTCCATCGGCGCCGTGAACGCGCGCAGCGGCAACTTCCAATATTTCGACACCAATTATCAGAAGATCGGCCCGGAGCATGTGATGGCCAGCGGCGCGCTGCCGCCTTCCTTCCCGCCAATCGAAATCGACGGCGAATTTTACTGGGACGGCGGCATCGTCTCGAACACGCCGCTGCAATATGTGCTCGATGTCGAAGTGGAGGACGAAGACTGCTGCGTCTTCCAGATCGACCTATTCAGCGCGCGCGGCGAATTGCCGGCGACCCTGCTGGAAATCGCGCAACGCGAGAAGGATATTCGCTATTCGAGCCGCACGCGGCTGAACACCGATATGATGTGCCGCCAGCACCGGCTTAGGGCGGCGATCAAGCGGCTGGGCGACAAGCTGTCCGCCGAACTGCGCGACGATCCCGACTGGCGCGTGCTCGCGGAGAGGGCTCGCGAGGCGTCGACGACCATCGTGCATCTCATCCATCGCCGCGCGCTATACGAAAGCGCGTCGAAGGATTACGAATTTTCCCGCGCCACGATGGAGCGCAATTGGATGGATGGCCGCAAGGACGTCGAG
>JBKQMI010000142.1:0-4570 GCA_052146775.1 Methylocella sp.
GGACGCCCAGCGCGGCAAATTCGATATTGTCCTGGCGGAAGCGCTGGACCGCTTGAGCCGCGACCAGGCCGATGTCGCGATCCTGTTCAAGCATCTCCGATTCGCCGGCGTTCAGATCGTCACGTTGGGCGAGGGCGAGATTTCAGAACTTCATGTCGGCCTCAAAGGGACGATGAATGCGCTCTTCCTCAAGGACCTCGCCGCCAAGACCCATCGCGGCATTCGCGGCCGGGTCGAGAAGGGTAAGTCCGGCGGCGGTCTCTGCTACGGCTATAATGTCGTGAAGGACATCAGCGCCGATGGCGAGCCAATTCGGGGCGAGCGCACAATCAACGAAGCCCAAGCCGAAATCATCCGCCGCGTCTTCCAGGAGTTCGCCGCCGGTCTATCGCCGCGCTCGATCGCGCGGCGGCTCAACGACGAGCTCATTCCGGGTCCCCATGGCGCCTTGTGGACCGACTCCACGCTGCGCGGCCATGCAGCGCGCGGCACCGGCCTCATCAACAACGAGCTTTATGTCGGCAAGCTGGTCTGGAACCGGCTCCGCTATGTCAAGGACCCTGCCAGCGGCAAGCGCGTTTCGCGCCTGAACCCGCGCGAAAAGTGGATCACGAGGGAGGTATCCCAGCTTCGCATCGTCGATGACGGCCTATGGCAGGCAGCCAAGGCGCGCCAGGGGGAGATCGCGGTCAAATACGCGAATGTCATCACCGCGACGCGCGCCGCACGTTTGAATGGCGCGCACCGGCCGCGATCGCTTCTCTCCGGCCTGCTGGTCTGCGGCTGCTGCGGCGGCCCGTTTTCTCTTCGCGGCCAGAACCGCTACGCCTGTTCCAATCACGTCATGAACGGAAGCTGCGCCAATAGCCGCACGATTGAGCGCGAGGCGTTGGAAGCCCGCATGCTGGACGGACTCCGCGAGCGGCTCTTCGCGCCGGAGATCGCGGCCGAGGCCACGCGCGCCTATGCCGAGGAGACCAACCGGCTCAATCGCGAGAGGCGTTCGTCCGCCGACGCCGACCGCCGCGAATTGGAGAAGATCACGCGATCCACAAAGGAGATCATGACCCTCATCGAGGACGGCGGCGGCAGCCGCGCTATGGTGGCGCGTTTACGCGAGCTGGAAACGCGAGAGGATGAACTGACAGCGCGCCTTTCCCGGGCGCCGGTCGACATGACGGACATCCACCCGAATGTCGCTGGGGTCTATCGCCGCAAGGTGGAACGGCTTGCGGAAGCTTTACAGGACCCGCAGGAACGCGGCGAAGCCGCCGAAGCGATCCGCGCGCTCATTGAGCGCATCACGCTCAGGCCAGGCGCCAAACGCGGCGAGATCGCCGCCACGCTGCATGGCGACCTCGGAACCATCCTCGAATGGACGGCCCCAAAACAGAACACTCCCGGCGCCGTCGCATCGGGAGTGTCGGTATCGGTGGTTGCGGGGGCAGGTTTTGATCCTGCGGCCTTCAGGTTATGAGCCTGACGAGCTACCGGGCTGCTCCACCCCGCGCCGACGGTGTAGCAGCGGCGGCGGAGAATGGGAAGCTTTATATCGCTTCTGTGACGCGCGCCGGATGATGCGCGCCATATCTTTGTATTGACGCGAGTTTCCGGACCGCGGGACGGGCGCGGCCATGACAAGCGGGAGGAGGAAAAGTGGAACCCACTTTTCCTTGTCTCTAGGCGCCTGGAATCGATCACGTTCACGATTTTTGATTGATTCAATCCAAAACCATCGTGATCTAATGTCGCGCGCGGCTACCAGGCGCGCGGATTAAGCCGGCGTTTCCAGTGCTGGCCCGGCGGCAGGGTGGCGGTGTCGCGCCCGCGCCGCGTTATCCGGGTGCGCGCGGCGCGCCAATTTCCGCCGTGGTGCGCGCCATCGCCTTCAGCTGCGTTCTGGGCCGGAAGCGGGGCGGGGCTCGCCGGCGCGGGCGCGGCGCTCCACGCGGCCGCCGGCTTGCGTTTGGAGGCGATGTCCGCCGCGCCGATGACGGCGGCGCGCCGCTTGCCAGGAGCATTGATCTTTTCGCTGCGATCGGTCTTCGCCGCGCTCCTTGGCTTGCGCGTCGCCGCCTCGAGACCGCGGCTCTGACCAGCGCCCGGCAGCCGCGCGCCGGTCTCTGCGACCGCGTCGAGGACCGTGTCGTCCAGCGCGAGGCTCGGCAAGATCCGCGGCTGGCGCGCCTCGGAGGGGTTGCGCTGATCGAAGGGCGAGGTTGCAGGCTGCGGGGCTGGCCGCGGCCCGAAGACCTGCGCGACCTCCGCCGAGAGGCGATCGGACGACGTCCGGCGCGCCCTGTCGGTCTGCAAAAAGACGGGAACGGCGAATTCGGAAGCGCCTGCCGGATTGGAAACCTTTTCGCGTCGCGAAAAATGACCGGCGCTCGCCCCGTTGAGGGTGGAACTGTCTTTTCCGAAAAGATCGATCGGCGAGGTGGAGGCAGGCGGGGCGGAGGCAGACGGGCGGCGAGAGCGCTTGATCTCGATAGCGAAGGGCTTGGGCGGCTGTTTCATTAGATGTCCGATAGATTTCCGATAAGATTTCCTGGAGGTTTTTTGGGAGATTTTCGATCGCGGGGAGAATTTCGGACGCGCCATTCTTTGAAGCGGACGCGAAAGCAACGGCTGCGTGCGAGAACCTGCCTTAAGACATTGGCCTTTGCATCGCGCCGCGACTCTGACCAGAACTGCGGGGATTCGCCAAGCGCAAAGAAACGATAATCCAACGCTTTTTTGAGCTGCTACGCCGAATCGGTACGGCTTTCGACGTATATCAAGTCAAGTTGCGCCCCGCAATTCTGTGGCGTCCGAGCGTTTTGCTATCGAGCGACGCCGCCGCATTATGGGAGACGAAGACGAATCCCGAACACAAATCACTTGAAGTGGTCACATTGGACCGATGAATGCGGTATTTGCAAGGCCAAATTGCAGCGAAGGCGCCAATTTCGCAACCGCGCCGCGCTGTTCGATCCCGAGCCCGGCCCGGAGCCCGGTCAATGTGCGGCTCAGATCCAGAATTTGACGGTTCATTTTTGACTCGTTCGTTTCTTGCGTTGAAACGCCGGGGTGCTGACAAGTAAAAATGAAACAAAATATCCAGAGCACCCCTTACAAAAACGCATAAAAGGCGAATTAAAACGTATATATATGAATAATTACTGTAAAAAATCGCGGCGTTGATGATTTATTCAATATTTGACCTGATAACGAGCTGTGCGCAACTCACGCGGCGGTCCGATTTCAGGTGGAATCATCACGGACTGCGAGCGCGGTCGCGCGCCCCGATGCGCGGATTCTGACCGAGCGCCGGCGCCCATTTCCGGATTGAAACACCCGAGGACAGCATGACGCTCGCCAACATGAAGATCAGACAAAAGCTCCGCGTCGGCTTTACTTGCGTCCTTCTTGTCGTCGCCGCGATGAGCGCGGGGCTTATCGTCTCCTTAAAGTCGCTCGATGCGGTCGCCGTCATCGCGCGCAACGCCAACGCCGTCGTCAACGACATGGACCTCGCGATCGCCGCAGTGCATGAGGAATCGCGGATCTCGCTGCGATATCTCCTGACGCGGGACCAGCGATTCATCCCCATCTACGACGATGCGGTCAAATCCTTTACAGGCAATCTTGCGCAAGCGCGGGGCGCCGCCGTAGGCCATCCCGGGACGCTCGCCCTCATAGACAAGGTAGACGTAGCGGGCGAAGCGTTTCGTCGCGACCTCGGCGATCAGGTCATGCGTCTCGCCCGCGACAATCCGAACTCGGACCTCGCGCTGCAACTGGCTAATTCGGAGCGCGCGGCTGAATCGCTGGCGACGTTCAAGGCGGCCGCGGCTGGCGCTCGCGGCGACGTCGGCGCCTGGGCTGAAGACACTAAGGCGCAGTTCGACCGGCTGATGTCCCTGCTCATTGCGACGATCGCCGTCGGCGCCGTTTCGACGTTCCTGCTCGCTATGCTGATCGGCTGGTGGATGAGTCTCATCATCGCAACCCCCGTGACGCGTATGACGATCGTCATGAAAAAACTGGCGGGAGGCGATCACGCGGTCGAAATTCCCGGACTTGGCCGCAAGGACGAAATCGGGTCGATGGCGGAGGCGGTTCAGGCCTTCAAGAACGCGGCGATCGCGAAGGTGAAAAGAGACGCCGCCGAGGCGGAGTCGATCAAGATCTGGCAAAAAGAAGATGAAGCGAACGCCGCCAAAACCGCGGAGGAGGCGCGTCAAGATCAGGTTGCGATTGACGGCCTCGCCGAGGGGCTTGGCCGGCTCGCCGCGGGCGACCTCGCCTATCGGATCGAGACGTCGTTTGCGCCGAAGACGGCGCAGCTTCGCGCCGACTTCAACGCCGCAGTCGAAAAGCTGCAGCAGACCATGGCGAGCATTCGCGCCAACACGTCCGGCCTCGCCTCGGGCAGCGGCGAAATCTCCCAGGCCGCGGATGATCTGTCGCGGCGCACGGAGCAGCAGGCGGCGGGCCTCGAAGAAACCGCCGCGACGCTCGATCAGATCACGGCGACCGTCAAGACGACCGCCGAAGGCGCCGTGCGGGCGCAGGCCGTCGTATCGAC
>JBKQMI010000143.1:0-6714 GCA_052146775.1 Methylocella sp.
GGCCCTTGATGCAGCTATGTCCGTGGTTCGCCTTGCCGTCTTTCCAGGGAACCATGCGCACCACTTCCTCGCCGCGCATTTCGGCCTTGAAGGCGCAGCCGACGCCGCAATAGGCGCAGGTGGTCACTGCGGAATGTTCGGGCGCCCCGATCGCGATCACCGAATTCTCAACCAGCGTCGCGGTGGGGCAGGTCTGAACGCAGGCGCCGCAGGAGACGCATTCCGACGCCATGAACGCTTCGCCCGCGCCAGGCGAAACGCGGCTGTCGAAGCCGCGCCCCTCGATGGTCAGCGCGAAGCTTCCCTGAACTTCCTGGCAAGCGCGCACGCATCGATTGCACACGATGCATTTCGACGGGTCATAGGTGAAATAGGGGTTCGATTGGTCCTTCGGCTTCCATTCCTCGTTGGCGCGGCCGTTGCAGCGGGCGAAAACATGGTTCTTTCCCTCATAGCCGTAACGCACTTCGCGCAGGCTGACGGCGCCGGCCATTTTTTGCAGTTCACAGTCGCCGTTTGCAGCGCAGGTCAGGCAATCCAGCGGATGATCCGAGATGTAGAGTTCGACGATCCCGCGCCGGATCGCGTCGAGCCGAGGCGTCAGAGTCTTGACCGAGATCCCCGGCGCCACAGGCGTAGTGCAGGATGCGGGAAGGCCGTTGCGGCCCTCGATTTCGACAAGACAAAGACGGCAGGAGCCGAAGGATTTTACGTTGTCCGTCGCGCAAAGTTTAGGGATCTCGAGGCCAAGATGCATCGCCGCGCGCATGATCGAGGTGCCTTCGGGAACGCTGACCTCTCGTCCGTCAATCGTAAGAGTGACTTGCGCTTCCGAGCTGGAGGCGGGCGTGCCGTAATCGATTTCCTTGATGAGCGACATAAGTTGCGATCCCTGTTCATCCGGCTTCGCGCCGCTGGCGACGCCATTTTGCGCGGCCGGTCCCTCCGACGCGGCCAAAGATCTTAGAAGCTGATCGCCGCCGCGGCGTTGACCTGCCAGGCCTTGCCCATCTGCGGCCCATTCAGATTTTGGTAAATTGGCGCGCCGGCCTCCACCGCCAGCCGCACCGGCGTTCCGAGGGCGTTGGTTCTATATTCAAGGCCGCCGAACATTTCGACGCGCTGGCCGCCGTAATTGTTCGGATTGGCCGCCTGCATCGGGCCTGAGATCAGATAATCGGAGCCGCGAATGCTCCCCCACACGGTCCCCGCCCCGCGCGCCGTCACGCTCAATCCGGGAAGCAGCTGATAGGCGGCCCAACCCGTCATTTCATTGGAAGGCCCCCAGCGATAGCCCTCGTCGTTGTTGGCGAAGGCCGCGCGGCCGCGGTAGACAAAGCCCCAGGACCAGGCCCCGAGCTTGCCTGTATAGGTGATGCCGTAGAGTGCGTCATAGGCGCCCGTGCCGAGTTGCATCCCGTAGTTCGCCCGCATCGTCATCCACGTGTTCATCGGGCTCAGCATCGTCGCTGATTCCGTGACGCTGCCCGTCGGCGCGCTGACGCCGAGATTGAGATGCACGTGATTGATCTCGTCCTGGTAAATCCGGACAAGACCGAGAAAGGACGTATCGCCCCAGCCTTCGGTCGAGGATGAACTCTGGCCAAGCTCCGTCGAGCCCATCATCCCCTTGAAGGTCGTCATGGTCATGCTTTTATGGATATAATCGCCCATCACCATGAGATTGATGGTGTCGGTGATCCCGAACATCGCGTGAAACATGTTCATCTCGGTCGTCATCGAGGCCGGGACGATGCGCAGCGTCGGCGGTTTCATCGTTGAGGCGCCGGTCGGAACGTAGGGGATTTCCGTCGCGATATATCGTTGCGACACCGACGTCGATCCGATGTAGTTCCGGCTCATTCCCATGATCATCGGCGTGTAGCTGAGCGAGAACTCGCCCGCCCCCAGCATATGCGCGCCGAAGACGCCCGCGGGAATGGCGGGGTGGCCTCCCATATCGTGCATGGCTGACATGCCGTCGCCGGAGTTCGCCATCGGATCCGCGGCGGAACTAGGCGCTGAAGCTGAACTCACGACCTCGGTTGCAGGCATCTCGCCAGCGGCGGCGACGCCGCCATTGACCACGACCGTCAGAAGAAGAGCAGCGGCGCCGGCGCGGCGTGCTGCGGGAGCGGTTGATGTCATGGCGCGAACCTTTCGAAAGCCACTTGAGGCGGGAGCGTCTTTGGCGTTTGCGGCGAAGCCGGCTTCACGGCTTCCCCGGGCGGCGCCCCAGGGAAAGTCGGGCCAGACGCTTCGGCGCCCGAGGCGAAAAGGGCCTGCTCGATCCCGGGGCGACGCAACAGTGCGGCGGCGGCGGCGAGCGCCAGCGCTGGATTGGCGACAGGTTCGTTCGCGACATCGGCGACAAGCATCGCCGGATGCGGCGACAGCACGATGATCCGGCTCGCGAGCCGCACCGCCTCGGCGATGTCATGCGTCACGAAGAGAACAGCCGATCCCGTGCGATCAGCCTCAGCGCGAACGAGATTTTGCAAGTCGCGCCGCAACCCGACATCGAGCGCGACGAATGGTTCGTCCATCAACAGCAGGTCCGGCTCGATCGCGAGCGCGCGCGCGATCGCGACGCGCTGGCGCATGCCGCCCGAGAGCGTGGCGGGCCGCTTTGCGCAGTCTTCGTCGCTGAGACCGAGCCGGCGCAAAATGCCATGCGCGGTGCGCCTTCTTTCCGGCGCCGGTCGGCCAAGCGCCTTCAAGGCGAAGGCGGCATTGTCGAGCGCGTCGAACCACGGCAGCAGGCGCGGCTCCTGAAACACCATTGCGACGCGCTTGAAGCCGTTCTCGATGCGGCCGGAGGTGGGCGCGAGGGAGCCCGCCGCAAGCCTCAACAGCGTCGTCTTTCCACAGCCGGAAGGCCCGAGCGCGACGACGAATTCGCCTGCGCGAATTGCAAGGTCGAGCGCCGCAATCGTCGCCTCGCCGCCAAACTCCATGCCGAGGGCGGAAAGCGTCAGCATCGCTAACCCACCGCTGCGGAGAGAGGCGGCTCGTTCATTGCGGCGAACCAGCGCCGGAACGGAGCCACAAGAACGAGATCGCAGAGCAGCACAAGCGTCACGATGAGGAGGATCCAGGCCATCGTCTGGGGCAGATCGAGATTGGCGCGCGCGGTCGCAAGCCGTCCTCCGATCCCGGTCCCGCTCCCCATGACCTCCGACATCACGCAGACCTTCCACGCATAGCCGAGCGCGCTCGCCGCAGCCGGCAGCAGTTGCGCGAGGAGCTGCGGAAACAGGAGGTCCGTGAAGCGTTGCAGGGGCGGCGCGCGAAACAGCAGGGCCATTTCGTCGAGGGCGGCGGCGCGCGTGTTCATGCCCTGCAGCACCGCGAGGAAGACGAGGGGAAAAATCGAGACCGCAACGGTGAAGGCGGCGCTTGGGCCATCGGGGCCGAACCACAAAAGCGCGAGCACGATCCAGGCGATGGGCGGCACGCCCATGAGAACGACGGCGACAGGCGACGCCGCCAGGGCGACCGGCAGCCAAACGCCGGCGGCGACCGCAAGGGCGAAGCCGATCGCGCAGCCGACGAGCCAGCCGGACAGCGCCTGCGCAGCCGATGCCGCCAAGGCGCTTTGCGCCGCGCCCGAGGCGAAGAGGCGCAGCAGCGCCAATGCCGCCTGCTCCGGGCGCGGCAGCACAAAGGGACCGTAGACTGCATGGCCAAGCGCCCAGGCCCCGACCAGCGCCGCAAGGCCCGACATGCGCCAGAAAAGGCGGCTCGCCCCTCCCATCGCTCATAGCCTCAGGTAGAAGTCGTCCGCCGGCAATTTGCCGCCGAGCGCGTCCGGCGCGAGATCGAGTATGGCCTGATAGAAGGTTTCGAGCTGGCCTTTCGCATCATGCGCGGCGACGATCTCCATGTTGAAATAGTCGATCGCCTTCTCAAAAACTTGCGGGCGCATCGCCATGTCTTTTTCGGCCAGAGCCGCCGCCTCCGCGCGGTTTTCCAGCACCCATGATTTCGCCGCGGGCAGGCTCGCGGCCAGCGCCGCGACAATGGCGGGATCTTCGTCGATGAGGCTCTGATTCACGGCGACGCCGACCATCGGCAGGCCGACCCCGCCATGATGGGCCGCCCAGACTTGCTGCAGACTGACCGCGCGGCGCAGGCTCCGCCCTTCGCGGGCGGCCGTCATGATCGCCGCCGTAGCGGCCGGCTCCGACAAAAGCGCGCTCTCGGCTCTGCCCGCGGCCAGCAATTGCGCCGCCTCCATCCCGGTCTGCACATAGGTGAGCTTGATGTCCTTGTCGGGATCGATTCCCTCGACGCTGGCGCAGGCGCGGAATACGAGGTCCGGCATGTCGTTGCGGAAGAAGCAAAGGACCGGCTGGCCCGCCAGATCCTTGAAGGCGTTGATGCTCTCGTTCGCGGTGACGACGTAAAGATGGCCTTGACCGAGCAGGCAAAGCAGTTTTATCGGCAAGCCACGGTTGGCGAGATTGGCGGGAAGATGCGTCGGCGTCGAAAACAGCCTTGTTCTGCCGGAGACGACCCCGGCGCGCAATTCGTCTGGGTCATGCCAAAGGCGGAATGTTGCATTGGGGGCGGCGAGCAACCCCGCGTCGACCACGCGCGCCAGCGAGATCGAGGCGCCGGTTGGCGCTGCGAGAATCTCGAGGCCCTCGACCGGACCGGCGGCCAGCCTGCCCGCCGCCGAAGCGACGCCGAAGCTTGCGAGACCGGCCAGCATGGCGCGGCGCGAGGGCTGCGGCGAGGAGAGTTGATCTATGCGGGAGGCATCCACCTCGCGACGTTTCCTATATACGATTGTATATTTCTCGTGGTAACAAGCGTCAGCGCGGCAACCAATGCGTCATAAGAGCGCAGAAAAGTGATTTTCCCTTGCCGCCGGACCGCCGCGGCTTCCGTTTCTCCCCCATCGGGACCATCGCGAGAATGATCATCAGGACCATTGCGAGAAAGAAATGCCGACCTTTGATGGATCCAACCACCTGCCGTTCTTCAAAGCTCTTTACCGCAACTTCAGCGAGACCCTGCAGGACGATCCGGATCGCGCGCTCCAGCGCCGCGATCCGATCGAGAGCCTGCTTGGAGATTGTTTCGAGACCTTCGAGCGAAATTCGGAAAACGCCGCGGGCGTCGTCTGCCACGGCGGCTGCGCGAGCTGTTGCACGATTAGAGTGGCCGCGACCGCGCCCGAAATCCTGCTGATCGCGCGCACCCTGCGATCTTCCACTGACGAGATGGGGATCGCGCTGCGGCAAAGGATCAGCGCGGCCGATTGCGCGACGAGACAGCTCGACGAGCAGGGCCGGATGGCCTCCGGTTCGCCCTGCCCCTTTGTCGAAGGCGGCCTTTGCGTCATCTACGCGGTGCGGCCTTTAGCCTGTCGCGGTCACGCATCCTATGACGAGAAGGCCTGCATCGACGCTTTGGCCGGGCATCCTTGCGAAGTTCCTGTTTCGGAGCTGCATGTCACCGTGCGAAGCCTCGTGCAAAATGCGATGCAGGCGGCGCTGCGCGACGCCGGCTACGCCTGGGGCGCCTATGAACTCAACCAGGCTCTGCACGCCGCCTTGACGAACGAGGCTTGCGAGGCGGCCTGGCTCAAAGGCCACGACGTCTTCGCCGCGGCCCTGATCCAGGACGTGAGCCTGCACGAAATGGCCGAGACCTTCGACGCCATCAAGGCTCTTTAGACTTTCGCCGATTGATCTGCGCCCTGAATGCCCTTGGACTGCCAAGTTTGGGGTCGAAGATATTCATCCTTAAAAGCCGCAGCGTGTCGAACGCCATTTAATTCAATCGACCAAGCCGTCTAGCGGGCTGTGGAAGACGTGTCCCGTTTGGCTTTGAGAACGGCTTCGTCGCCGTTGTGATAGGCGAATTCGATCTCGATGGAGCCGTCGTCGAGCAGTTCGGCGGAGCCGTCGCCGGAGACCTCGTCCATTTCGTCGAAGCCTTCCCAAGTGAAGCCGACCGACGACCGGCTATAGTCAAGGTCGAGTCCGGCCTGAAGCGCGCCGAAGGCTATTTCGCCCCGGCCGTGGTCGGTGATCGTGATCATCGCCGGCCCGCAGAGATCGAGATAATCGCGATCCCACAGATCAGCCTCCACGATCCGCCAACGGCCGACAAGTTGGCAGTTCGCCGGCGCGCTCATGCGCCTGATCCTCGGGCTCGGGCTGCCGCGCTATCTCGGCGGCGCGCTGAAACACGCCGATGATGCCGATTATCTTGGGATCAAGACCGTCGTCGAGCCCGCCGCGAAATGGGAAAGCCTCGGCGCGATCTACCAGCCGAACGAAAAATTCGCCGCGCGCGCGGCGAACGGAACGCCGTTTTATTCGGCTTGAGGTCAATACGGCGCCATACCTTTTCCCAGCGATAGCCATGGAAAGACGCTAAAAGCCGGAAACATCCTCCGAAATATCCATTGTACCTGCCCCTCGTCGGACCAGAACGCGCGGATCCGCAGCCGGCATCCGGCGCCGGATCAACTGTCACATTCCTACCATGGAAAGCCACTATGGGTGACCTCTCAAAGAGGCAGCTTGCCCACTGCGAAATACGCCCGCATGGGCCCCTTTCGAGGTTTAAGCCATGTCTGACGTGCGCGCTCACCCCGATATTTTGCCGAAAGTCTGGGATCCTGAGAGCAAGGTTGGCGACATGCTGCGCGGGCTGCGCGGCCTTGTGGTCGGGATCGCCAATCATGACAGCATC
>JBKQMI010000144.1:0-10614 GCA_052146775.1 Methylocella sp.
TTCCCGGTTCGCCAGACATGTTCCAGAAACTCTATCGGTGGACTTTGACTCTCGCGGAGAGCCGGCACGCGCCCTTCGCGCTCGGCCTCGTCGCCTTCGCCGAAAGCTCGTTCTTTCCGGTGCCGCCGGACGCGATACTGGTGCCGATGTCGATCGCGCGGCCAAAAAGCGCATGGACCTACGCGCTGATCTGCACGGTCGGCTCGGTCGTCGGCGCGCTGCTCGGCTATGCGATCGGCGCGCTCCTCTTCGAGACGGTCGGCAAATGGCTGATCGATCTTTACGGCTATGGCGCGCGGGTCGATGAGATGCGCGCGCTCTACGCCAAATGGGGCTGGGCCGTCATTCTCGTCAAAGGCCTCACGCCCATTCCGTTCAAGCTCGTCACCATCACCAGCGGGCTGCTCAGCTACAGCCTACCGCTGTTCGTTCTGCTCTGCCTCATCACAAGGGGCGCGCGATTCTTCGCGCTCGCTCTGCTGCTCAAATATTACGGCGAGCCGATCAGGGACCTGCTCGACAAATATTTCGGCTGGTTCCTGCTGGGCCTTCTCGTCATCATTGTGCTTGGCTTCTGGATCGCAACGCATGTCCTCTGAAGGCGCCGCCGGGGTAGTGACCCCTTTTCGCATCGCCCTTGCGATCCTTTTTGTCGCGGCGGGCGCGATCGTCGGCGCATGGATTTTTCAGGCGCTGGGCTTTGCGCCCTGCGAACTCTGCCTCAAGGAGCGCATCCCCTATTACGCGGGCGTTCCCCTCGCCGCGTTCACGCTCGCGCTATCCTGGCGCGGACAAAAAAATCTCGCGACGGCGGCTTTCGCGGTGCTTTTCCTGATTTTTGCGGCCGGAGCGGTCCTTGGCGTCTATCATTCGGGCGTCGAGTTCGGATTCTGGCCGGGCCCGACCGATTGCACCGGCCCGCTCGATCATGCGGGCTCCGTCGGCGATTTTCTGAAGCAGCTTCAAACCGTGAAGGTGGTCCGCTGCGATGTCGTCTCGCTGCGCGTTTTCGGCGTCTCGCTCGCGGTCTGGAACGCCGCGATCACGGCGTTTCTGGCTGCTCTCGCGGCGCTGGGCGTTACGCGCCGGCCGCCAGCAGCGCCCGCGCGCGGAGCTTCTCCGTCTCGCTCTTGAGCTGGCCGCAGGCGGCGAGGATGTCGCGCCCGCGCGGCGTCCGCACGGGGCTCGCATAGCCGGCGTTGAAGACGATGTCGGAGAAGGCTCCGATCGTCGCGTCGTCCGAACATTCGAAGGAAGTGCCGGGCCAGGGATTGAACGGGATAAGATTGATCTTGGCCGGAACGCCCTTCAGCAGCCGGACCAGCTCCCGCGCGTCGGCGGGCGAATCATTGATTCCCTTCAGCATCACATACTCAAAGGTGATGCGCCGCGCGTTGGAGGCGCCGGGATAGGTCCGGCACGCCTGCAAAAGCTCGGCGATCGGATATTTCCTGTTTAGCGGCACCAACCGGTCGCGCAATTCGTCGCGCACGGCGTGGAGGGAGATGGCGAGCATCGCGCCGGTCTCGGCGCCAAGCTCATTGAGGCGCGGGACGACGCCGGCGGTCGAGACGGTGATGCGGCGCTTCGAGAGGGAGAGGCCATCGCCGTCGGAAAGAACGCCCAGGGCGTCGCGGACGTTGTCGAAATTATAGAGCGGCTCGCCCATGCCCATGAAGACGATGTTCGAGACCGCGCGGGTTTCGGCGTTGGGCGTAAGCCCGTCTTCCGGCCGTGCGCCGCCCGGGAAATCCCCCAGCCTTTCGCGCGCGATGAGAATCTGCGCTATGATCTCTTGCACAGTTAAGTTGCGCACAAGCTTCTGCGTGCCCGTGTGGCAGAAAGCGCAGGTCAAGGTGCAGCCGACCTGACTGGAGACGCATAGCGTGCCGCGATCCTCCTCCGGGATATAGACGCACTCGACCTCGGCGCCGGGGTCTTTCGCGTGGGTTGGATCCAGCCGGATCAGCCATTTCCGCGTCCCGTCGCTGGAGACCTGCTCGGCGACGATCCGCGGCCGCGCCAGCGTGAACTGCTCCTTGAGCTTGCCGCGAAAAACCTTGCTGACGTTCAGCATATCGTCGAAAGACGTGACGCCCCGGTGATAAATCCAATGCCAGAGCTGCGCCGTGCGCATGCGGATTTCGCGCTCGGGCGCGCCGACCTCGTTGAGCGCGGCGGCGAGCTCCAGGCGCGTCGCCCCGGCCAGCGATCGGGGCGGCGGCACGGCATCCGGGAGGGGCGGAAGGGATTCGAGAAGAGTCGATGTCGTCATCACGCCTTCATATCATGGCCGGCGAAATTCTCCACAAACTCCCGCGCGGAAAGTCTCGCCGGGAGGCCCCCGCGGTCGCAAAAGCGACACGGGCCGGGCGCATGGAATTCGCCTGTTCGCGCTGGAGAACCCAAATGGTTCGCTCTTTTCTCAAGCCGCTGCGCCGCCTCGCCCTGCTGGCCGCCGTCGCGCTTTTGGGGCCGGCCGCGGGCGTCAGGGCGCAGGACTTCCTCACCCTGAAGGACACGGTTCCCTCGATCACCACGACGGGCGAGGCCAGAGTCGACGTAGTTCCCAATATTGCGATCCTCTCGCTCGGCGTCGAGACCGAACGGCCAAAAGCCACTGATGCGGCCAACGACAACGCCAAAGCGGCCGCCGCCATGATCGCCGACATCAAGGCGCAGGGGATCGACGCGCAAGACATCGCGACGCTCGGCGTCACGCTGGAGCCCGTCTATGACGAGACGACGGACGCCAATGGGCGCGTCGTCAAGCGGACGCTGCGCGGCTATCAGGCCCGCAACGATCTCACCGTCAAGGTGAGGCAGATCGAAAAGGCCGGCGCTCTGGCGCAGCAATGGATCGCGAAAGGCGCCAACGCCTTCGGCGGAGTCGAATTCGATTATGATCAGAAGGAAGCGAAATATGACGCGCTGCGCGGCGACGCCGTCCGCGACGCCCTGCGCAAGGCGACATCCTACGCGAACGGGCTTGGGATCAGGCTCGGGCGGGTCCTCGCGATCGCGTCGCCCGGTGGTTATGGCCGCCCCGGCGGCGCCGCGACGATGAGCGCGCGGGCCGCGCCCCGGAGCGCAGGGGCGGTCGCAATTCCGATCGAGCCAGGCGTGGAAACGCTGAGCGTCGAAGTCGAGGTGAGCTGGGAGTTGGCGCAGTAACAGGCGGGATCACGTCCCGGATGGCGGCTTGGCGCCTTTCAGCGCGTCTTCGAGCCGCATTTTCGCCGAGCCCGGCGCCAGCGGCTTCCGTTGGCTCTCGTGCGGCGCCCAGCCGGATATGAAGATCATCTCGAAACTCGCCCGCACCCGCCCGTCGGGATCGCTGAAGCGGGCCGCATAAATCTCCGCCGCGCGCAAAAACAGCTTGCGGGGCGAAGGCTTGCGGATTCGGGCGACGAGCGCGTTGGTCGCCCCCATGGCGCGCAAATCCGCCATCAGAGCGAACATGTCACGGTAGCGCACGGTCAAGGGCTCGCTGTCGGCGACGGGCAAAGCGAGGCCCGCCCTTTGCAGCAGCCCGCCCATGTCCCGCACATCGGCGAAGGGCGCGACGCGCGGGCTGACGCCGCCATAAAGCTCAGTCTCCGCCGCGCCGAGCGCGCTACGCAATTCCTTGAGGCTGGCGCCGCCGAGAAGGCAGCCGAGGAACAGGCCATCCGGCTTCAGGATGCGCCGGATCTGGATCAGCGAGCCGGGCAGATCATTGACGGTATGGAGGCTTAGCGCCGAGACGGCGAGATCGAAACGCGCATCAGCAAAGGGCAGGGCTTCCTCGTCGCCGACGACGGCGAGAGCGGGAGGAAGAAATGGGGGCGCCACTTTTCCGCCCGCATCCAGCTCCAGACGAAGCTGCTCCAGCGGCGTCATGCGGACGATGAGCCGTCCCTCACGGACGAGCCGCTCGGAAAATTGCGGCGAAGCGGAGCCGATCTCGACGACGGCGGTGAAATCGCGCTTGATGAAGTTCAGGCGTTCGCAGAGATCGTCGATCGCCGCGCGCAGTAGAAAATCCTCGGCGCCGGCTGCTTTCGCGCGCAGAAGCCGGCGGCGGATCAGGTCGCGGTCGAAAATCAGGCTCGGCGAAGTCACGCGCGTCTCCGGCGGGTTCGACCGATCCTAACCGAAGTCCCGCGAGATAGCCCGCCCGGCCGCCGCTTTTTGAGGCTTGTGCGCTGCGAAATCGCGCTGGATCATTTTTTCGCCTCGACTATATTGGGCCGGCGCTTTGCAGGCTTGCGACGGGCGTACGCTGCGGCCAAGAGCGCGGAGAAGCAAGGGTTTCCAGGGTTTTCAATGAACAAGGTTTTCCCCGACGCCCGCGCGGCTCTTGCGGACGCCGTCAAGGACGGCATGACGCTGATGTGCGGCGGGTTTGGCCTTTGCGGCATTCCCAGCACGCTGATCCTCGCGCTGCGCGATTCAGGCGCGAAGGGGCTCACCGTGATCTCGAACAACGCCGGCGTCGACGGCGCGGGGCTCGGGCTGCTTCTCGAAACGCGGCAGATCAAGAAGATGGTCTCGTCCTATGTCGGCGAGAACAAGCTGTTCGAGCAGCTCTTTCTCTCTGGCGAGCTTGAGCTCGAATTCAATCCGCAGGGCACGCTGGCCGAGCGCATTCGCGCCGGCGGCGCCGGCATCCCCGCCTTCTTTACGCGGACGGGAGTCGGCACCGTCATCGCGGAAGGCAAGGAGACGCGCGAATTCGACGGCGCGACCTATGTCATGGAGCGCGGCCTCTTCGCCGATATCTCCCTCGTGCACGCCTGGAAAGGCGACACGGAGGGCAATCTCGTCTTCCGCAAGACCGCGCGCAATTTCAATCCGATGATGGCGACCGCCGCACGCCTCACCATCGCCGAGGTCGAGCATCTCGTCCCCGCCGGCGAGATCGACCCCGACTCCATCCACACGCCCGGCATTTTCGTGCAGCGCATCATCCATGCGCCGGATGTCGAGAAGCTGATCGAAAAACGCACCACGCGCCCGCGCGCCGCGGCCTGAAACTCCGAGGAAGCAAGCAATGGCCTGGACCAGGGATCAAATGGCCGCCGAGGCGGCCAAGGAATTGCGCGACGGATTTTACGTCAATCTCGGCATCGGCATTCCGACGCTCGTCGCCAATTTCATTCCGGCCGGCATGAATGTGCAATTGCAGAGCGAAAACGGCATGCTCGGCATGGGGCCGTTCCCGTTCGAGGGCGAGGAGGATGCCGATCTCATCAACGCCGGCAAACAGACCGTCACCGAACTGCCGACGACGAGCTTCTTCTCCTCCGCCGACAGCTTCGCGATGATCCGCGGCGGCCACATCGATCTCGCCATTCTCGGGGCGATGGAGGTCACCGAAAAGGGCGATCTCGCCAACTGGATGATTCCCGGCAAGATGGTCAAGGGCATGGGCGGCGCGATGGACCTCGTCGCCGGCGTCAAGCGCGTCGTGGTGGTGATGGAGCATACCGCCAAGGGCCAGTCGAAGCTGCTGCATCATTGCACCTTGCCGCTCACCGGCTCGGCGGTGGTCGACCGCGTCATCACCGATCTCGCGGTTTTCGACATCGACAAGGCGGGCGGTTCGGGCATGACGCTCGTGCGGCTCGCCGACGGCGTGACGGTTGAGGAGATCAAGGCGAAGACCGAGGCCAAATTCACCGTTGCGGCGGCGTTGCAGACGCAGGCGGCGTAACCAGTTCGCCCCTGAATTTTCGCAGCAGGAACTTGCATCGAACGGAAGTGAAGTTGGTCCTGCGTGGAAGATTGAGCTTTCCAAAGTGGCGCATTCGGCGAAGTATTGTTGATTTTCTGCACGGCTTCGCGACCGTCGGGCCATCAAAGGTTGGCCGCATCCTCGGCGACGCGGCGACCGATTGAATTCCGCACTTGTCATCCATGCGAAATTGGTGGATGACTTTTACATTGTTCGCACATCTTTTAGCATTTCTGGGGCGCCGTCCACCGATAGGCATCGGTTCCTCGCTACTCCAATTTGGAGGCGCCACACATGTTGCCATTGGTCGGAATTGCAGCGGCGATATTGCCTGACCTGATCAAAGTGCTCGCGGGCGACAAAGCGGGCACGATAGCCGCCGACGTCGTTAAGGCTGTTCAGACGACGACGGGGACGAGCAACCCAGTTGAAGCGAAACAAAAGTTATCGCAGGACCCGCAGGTCGCCGCCGATCTTCAGGAGAAGCTGGCGCAGATCGCGATCGATGCGACCAAGGCTCAAAACGAAGAGCAGGACAAGGCGCGGCAGGACCAGCTTGCGCAGTTGAAGGAAGAACTTCAAGCCAGCCTCCAGAACACTGGCGGCGCCAGATCGACATTGTTGGAGCTTGTCAAGGATCAAAGCTCCATGGGAGTCTGGCCAGGGTTGATATCCGGTATTGTTACAGTCGGTTTCTTTATTCTTGTGATTATTATACTAGGTTTTGCTCATAATAGCGAAGATGCTCTCTCAAAAAACCAGCTTGTAAATATCACGGTTGGCGCCATGGTCGCCGCGTTCTCGACGGTTGTGAACTTCTGGCTCGGTTCTTCCTTAGGGTCTCACAAAAAAGATGCGACGAACGCTCAGATTCAGGTCGCGCAGACCGCTTCCGACATCCAGACGCAACAGGATCTGCAGCGCGGAGCGGGCTCCGCGGCGCCCTCCACCCCCAAACAGCCCCCGGTTCCGAGCGCGCCGGGTGCTGGCGCAGCGCAACAGCCCCCGGCGCTGCCGCACGATAATTTCGATGCGTGCGTCGCCATTACCCTGCTCGAAGAAGGTGGTTACACCGTCGACGACGGCGGTGCGACGAATTTTGGAATCACGCATCGAACGCTCGCCGAGTGGCGTGGCGTCGAGGATTGCAGCCCCGAGGTGGTGAAAGCCCTGACGAGACGCGAGGCGACCGAAATTTATAGGGCCAAATTTTGGATACCTACGCGGTGCGCCGATCTGCCAAAGGGGGTCGATCTGGCAGTATTTGACTTCGCCGTTAATTCGGGTGTCGCGAGGTCGATCAAAGAGCTACAAAAAGTCGTCGGCGTTAAGGACGACAGCTCACTTGGCCCCGTGACGCTTGCGGCTCTGAAGGCGATCGATCCAAAAGAGTTGATAAATCGCCTCGCTGCCGATCGCCTAGAATTCTTAAAAGGCTTGGGCGACAAATGGTCAGTCTACAAGGATGGCTGGTCAAAGCGAGTCGAAGAGATCCGGCAGGATGCACTGAAAATGGCGGGCTGAAAATCGGGCCAATATTTTGAGGCGGCCGTATAAGAGCAGGTCTACACAACCCGCGCGAAGACCAGCACATCCACCCGCCGCGCCTTTGCGCGCAGCAGCGCGCGCGAGGCCGCGTTGACGGTTGATCCCGAGGTCATCACGTCATCGACCAACACGATAGCGCGGCCCTCGATTCTAGCCGACATGTCGCTTTTGACCTTGAACGCGCCCTGCACATTGATCGCCCGTTGCGAGGCCGTGAGGGTTGTTTGCGATTGAGTCGGCCGCACGCGGGCAAGGCTCAGCGGGTCGGTGGGAACGCCACAGGCGGCCGAGATCGCCTGCGCGAGAGCCTGTGACTGGTTGAATCGCCGTGAAAGCAGCCGGCTGCGATGCAGCGGAACGGGAACGATGAGATCGGCGTCGACGAGAAGCTCGGCTCCCGCCCGCGCCATCCACGCGCCGAGCGGCTTCGCCAATTCCATCCGGTCGCCATATTTCAGCCGGTGCAGCAAATCGCGCACCGGCCCGTCCTCGAAATGGGCAACGGCGCGGGCGCGGCCATAGACCGGCGGATTCGCCACCGCCTCGGGCGAGAGCAGCCCCTCATTGCCGAGATCGACCGGAAAGGGGACGCCGAGCCGCTCGCAAAAGGGCCGCTCGATGAAGCGCACCTTCGACCAGCAGGCGGCGCAGAGCGATCCATGCGTCTCGGTCGCCTGGCGGCAGTTGAGGCAGGCGGGCGGAAAGACGAGGTCCGCCGCGCGGGACAATGCCCGCGAGGCGGCGCGGGAGGAAAGCCCGGCGCGGAGAGAGGCGGCGGCTCGCTCCAAAAGGTTTTTTGGCCCAAACTCGGGCGTCCCAAGAGCTGGCGCCCCGAGATCAAGCGCGCCTTCGTCTTGGGCCACGCGCGTCATGGCTCGATTCCGCATTCCGCGGCGATAGCCTGCCGCAAATGCCGTTGCAGCGCTTCGACGATCCCGCCGCCTTTCTCGCCGATGACCGCCGCGCCGACCCGCTCCACCGGCGCGATCAGCCGCAGGCTGTTGGTCATGAAGGCGGCGTCGGCCGTGCAGAACTCTTTGAGATCCAGCGATCTTTCCCGTGCGGCGAGACCAAGCTTGCCGCATTCCTCCAGCAGAAAGCCGCGGATGATGCCGGGCAACACGCCGTCGCTGAGCGGCGGCGTCACCAGCTCATCGCCGAACAGCGCGAACACATTGCCGACCGCGGCGCAGGCGACATGGTCCGCGCCGTTGAGGAAGAGAACGTCATCGCAGCCTTTCCCGGCGGCCTCGCGCATGGCGAGGATTGCATCGAGATAGGACAGCGCCTTGATGCGCGAGAGCGGCGAAGTTTCGTTGCGGCGGACGGTGGCGACGTCCATCGAGAGCCGCGGCCAAAAGAAGCGCGGCGGCAACGGCGAAAGGCTCGCCATCACGGTCGGTCTTTGCGCGCCGGTTGGCGCCAGCCCGCGCAGCCCCGGTCCGCGCGTCAGGGTGATGCGCAAGGCGTGGCGCTCGGCATGCGGGAGGAGGGCGGCGGCGGCCGCATGGATCGCCTTGGGGTCGGCGTCGATGTCGAGGAAGGCGAGCGCGTCGATGAGTCGCTGAAAATGCGCCTCGGCGCGAAAGACGCGGCCGTTCAGCACGAGAGCCGTGTCGAAGACGCCGTCGCCGAGCAGAAGGCCGCGGTCGCTAAGGTCGAAGGGCGCGCGGTTATCGGGATAAACCGCGCCGTCAAGCCACAACATGATCGCGTCCCGGATGTGGGCGTGCGCTTGCGCGGGGGCCGCGACGGCGGACCAATGCGGGCGCGCCGCGCGTGAACGGCGAATGACGGTCCATTTTCCTTGCGCTCCGGCCAATGGCGTCAGCATATGCGGGCCGAGGCCAAAGCCGAGCTGCGACGCCGGTTAATGCTTTTTCGCTTTGGCCTTGAGCGGCTTTTCCGCCGCGCCATCGAGGCCGGCCAGCCGCAAGGCGTTGGTGCGTCCGACCGCCAAAATCTGGTCGGACAAATTCTTGTCGACGACGAGGCGCGCAAGCTGCAGCGCGCCCATCATCTGCGCGAACACGCCATAGGCGGCTGCGAGCCTTTCATCGGGCGAGCCGGCATCGGGCAGCGCAGACGCGACTCGCTCGATGAGGCGCTTCGCCGCCTTGCCGGACGCGTTGCGCGTCGCCCGCGGCCGGCGCGCGATTTCCGGCGCCAGCGCTGCGATTGCGCATCCCGTCGCGGCCTTGTCGCGATGGGCGGGCGTGAGATAGGCGTCGATGTAGACGCGAAGATCGAGCGGCGCATCCGCCTCGTCCGGCGCGAAAGCGGAGGAAGATTCGAGAGCGGCGACGAGGGCTTCCTTGACGAGCGCCTCCCTCGAAGCGAAATGAGCATAAAAGCCGCCATGCGTCAGCCCCGCGTCTCCCATCAGGGAGGCGACGCCGACCCCGTCGATTCCGTCGGAGCGGAAACGCCGGGCGGCGATCTCGACCACCCGCCTGTGCGTGTCCGCCTTATGGCCCTTCTCATAGCGCGCCATCGCATCCCCGGCGTCTCGCTGGATCGCACCGCGGACGAACCAGCATATGAAATGACATTTATAATACCAATCGCCCGAAATCTCAACGCTCCATTCGAGCGGGGCCAGTTGTGATATAATTTAGTTGTTATATGATGACGCGCGCGCTCCGCTGCGCCGTGGCGAAGTTCCGAGGCCGCCCGTCTATTCGTCGTTCTCGCTGTTGAGATCCTCGACCGCGATCGAGGCCGAGCCGTCAGCGCCTGGCCTCAATCGGACGCCCGGCTGACCATGGTTCAGGAACTCGACGCCGCTCGCCTCCAACGCCGCCTGAACGGCCTGCATGTTCTCAACCGCGCCGCCGATCGGACCCGCCTTGGCCGCCTCCATGGCCGCGATGGCGTTCGCGCTCACATTGGCGCGTCGCGCCAAAGCCGCCCGCTGCAAACCGACCAGCGCGCGCGCCGCGGCGAGTTGATAACCTGTGACCAGCATGTCTGGCGCCTCAAAAGCCAAATGAATCAAGCCCCAGCGAAATTGCTCTTGGCGTGCGCGGCTCCGCGACGCGTGGCTGGAGCGGCGCACGCGAGACAACGTCCGCCCTGACCGTTCCGGCGCGTCACAAATTTTGCACGGAACTCTAGTCGTCAAATTTCCGAAGTGAAAGCCCTGTTCGCGTCGATTCTCGGCTGCGCCAAGCGCATCGCAGCGTTGCTCCAGTCGGATTTCGCCCCATGTCTGATCTGCAGCCATGTCTGACGTGCGCGCTCACCCCGATATTTTGCCGAAAGTCTGGGATCCTGAGAGCAAGGTTGGCGACATGCTGCGCGGGCTGCGCGGCCTTGTGGTCGGGATCGCCAATCATGACAGCATC
>JBKQMI010000145.1:0-34141 GCA_052146775.1 Methylocella sp.
TACCCCGCCGCGCCGGCGATCAGCGCCTCGATCTCGGCTTTCGCCTTCGCCGCGCGGGGCGCCGTCATGGCGCGGCGGGGCGTCTCGAGGACCCGGTCGGCGATCGTGCCGCCCGGGTGGCGCGACAGGATGATGACGCGGTCGGCGAGCGCTATCGCCTCGTCGATGTCATGCGTGACGAGCAGCGTCGTCACCCTGCGCGCCTCGACCAGCGCCAGAAGTTCGGCGCGAAGCCGCAGCGCCAGCGCGGCGTCGAGCGAGACGAAGGGCTCGTCGAGCAGCAGAAGATCCGGCGAAATCGCGAAGGCGCGGGCGATGGCGACGCGCCGCGCGAGGCCAAGCGAGAGTTCGCCCGGAAAATGCGCAAGATGCTGCGAAAGGCCGAGCGCGGCGACGATCTCGTCGAGTCCGGGACCGGGCACGGCGCCGGCCAGCTCCAGATTTTGCGCGACGGTGCGCCAGGGCAACAGGCGCGGCTCCTGAAACACCATGCCGATTTTGTGCGGCGTCGGCAGTCGCACCGTTCCTTCAAAATCGCGGTCGAGCCCCGCGATGATGCGCAGCAAGGTCGTCTTGCCGCAGCCGGACGGACCCAGCACGGCGCCGACCTCGCCGGATTTGAGGCTCAGGGCGACGTCGCGCAGGACGGTGCGGCTTTCGCCCGAAGCAGTCCGCAGCGTTTTGCGGGCGATGGCGACGTCAAGCATGTTTCGGTCGCCAGCGCGACACATGCCGCTCGATCGGCTGTACGATGAAGGTTTCGATCATCAGCATGAGGGCGACGAAGGGTAACGCATAGCCGAGCAGCCGCGTCACGTCGAAAAGCTGAAAGGCTGTTCCGATCTCGAAGCCGACGCCATTGGAGCGGCCGAGCAGTTCGACGATGAGGACGATCTTCCAGACCAGCGACAGGCCCGAGCGCGTCGCCGCCGCGAGATAGGGCGCGAGCTGCGGCAGGATGACGTGTCGCATGCGGATCCAGAACGGCATGGCGAAGACCTCGGCCATCTCGTCGAGATTCGCGTCGAGGGCGCGGGCCCCCTCCCGCACCGTCGCCGCCGTATTCGGCAGTTTGTTGAGCGCCACGGCGCCGATGGCGGCGACCTCGTTAAGGCCGATCCAGATATAGGCGAGGACGATGACGACGAGCGCCGGCAGATTGAGCAGAACGATAAGCCAGGGATCGCAAAAACGGTCGACCGCCCTGTTGCGGCCCATCATGAGGCCGAGCGCCGCGCCGAGCGCCATGGCGATGGTGAAGGCGGCGAGCACGCGGGCCAAGGTCGCCCCGAGATTGATGAAAAGCGCGCCGGAGCGCGCCTCGGCGCCGATGACGGCGAGGACCGCCTGCGGCGAGGGCAGCAGGCGCGAGCCGGCGAGAGCGGAGGCCAGCTCCCAGATGAGCAGAAGCAAAAGCAGCGACGCGAGACGCAGCGACACGGGTTCAGTGTTCCGCCGGGGTTTCGCCGAGATAAAATGCGCCCGGATCAAGCTCCGTCGCGGCGCCGACCAGTTCGGGTCCGCCGATGTCGCGCATGACATGATAAAGGGCGGCGGCGTCGGCGGCCTCGGCCGCGACCGAGCGCGTCGGGATCCCCTCGGTATAGCTCTTGCGGTAAAGGGCCAGCTCTTTCGGGTCGGCGACGCCAAGCTGCTTGCCAATCCGCTCCCAGTCGGCGTCGGAGCGCGACAGCTCCTCCCTGGCCTGCCGGGCGATCTGGAAAAATCGCGCGAGGGTCTCGCCATGGGTCTTCGCCAGGCTCTCGTCGAAGACATAGCCGACGATGGCGAGCGGCCCCTTGGCGCCGAGCTGCTTCTCGACCTCCTCGATGCCGATCAGCCGGCGAAAGCCGCGCGCCTCGAGGGGGACGGCGTAATTCCAGAAATTGAGACTGGCGGCGAGTTCGCCGGCCGCGGCCTTTTGGTAAAGCAGCGGCGGCGCGCCGAACACGACATTCGCCTCGGACTTGAGGTCGAGCCCGCTCCGCTGCGCAAAGGCGCGCAGCAGCAGCCAGCTCTTGTCGAGCGGGCCGCCGGCGACGCCGAGCGATTTTCCGCGCAGATCGCCGAGAGACTGGATCGGCGAATCGCCGGGGACCATGACCGCCCCGAGCGCCGTCGAATAGGGCCGGAACGTGAGATTGGAGCCAAGGCCGCGTTCGCGCGCGACCCAAAGCCAGTCGCTGAGGATGATGTCGACCGAACCGCCCATCAGGGCGATCTTGCCCGCCTCGGTCGACGCCAGCTCCGTGACGACGAGGTCGAGACCGGCTTTGGCGTCGAGCCCCGACCGCTTGATGACGTCGAGCTCCCAGGCGAAGGTGCCTGTTTTCTGGACGCCGAGGCGCAACTGGTCGGCGGCCTCGCCCCGGCTCGCGGCGGCGACCCAGAGGGTGAGACAAAATATCACCCCAAGGACGGCGCGCCCGCAATTCGCCAATTTCATCTTGGAGAAAGATGTGCGCGCCCTGTCATTATTGCGTTCGCCGCTGTGTTCGCCGCTCAAGTTACGCTCGCTCCCGGTTGGCTTTTTCGCTGGTGTCAGGATACATGGTTTTCCGGGCGCGCGATAATCTCGCGATCGTGACCCCGGCCAAGCCTGAAGGCCGTCTCGTAGGACCCGAGCGACAGCGCCTCGCTCAAGGGAAGGAAACCGAAATGAAGTTCAGATTTGCCTCAATGGTTGCCATGCTTGCTCTGACTGCCCCCGTCGCCGGCGCTTGGGCCGCCGATGGCGACCCGGCTGCGGGCGAGGCGTTATTCAAGCAGAAATGCGCCGTATGCCACAAGGTCGGCGAAGGCGCGAAGAACTTCGTCGGGCCGGAATTGAATGGAATCGTCGGCCGCAAGGCCGGCGCCGTCGAAGGATACAGCTATTCGGATGGCGTCAAGAACGCCGGCTGGACGTGGGACGCCGACAAGCTCAACACCTGGCTCACCAACCCGAAGGCGGATATCGCCAGCACGAAAATGATCTTCCCCGGGCTGCCGAAAGACTCGGATCGCGCCAACGTCATCGCCTATCTGGGCCAGTTCAAGGCCGACGGCACGAAGTAAGCTCAACGCTCCTATCCCTCGCGCCGCATCAGCATGCCGCGCGAGGGATCGTAGGCGATAATCGCCGCGCCCAGAAAGACGATGGCGCAGCCCGCCACCACCGCGAGCGAAAGCGCGTTGATCTGGCCGTAGAAGGCGAAGCGGATCAGCTCGACGGCGTGAGTGAACGGGTTCAGTTCGCAGATGAGCGCGAGGCCGGGGCTGCCTTCCTGGACGCGCCAGAGCGGATAGAGCGCGCTCGATGTAAAAAACATCGGGAAGATGACGAAGTTCATCACGCCCGCGAAATTCTCCAGCTGCCGGATCAGCGACGACAGCAGCATGCCGAGCGCGCCGAACATCAATCCCGACAGGATCAGCGCCGGCAGCACTGTAAGATAGCCCCAGTACGTCGGCGGTTCGATCTCCCAGAAATAGGCGATCAGCAGGAAGGCGTAGACCTGCAGGATCGAGACCGCCGCGCCGGCGACGAGTTTCGAGGTCAGCAGATACCAGCGCGGCAGCGGACTGACCAGCAGCGTCCGCATATTGCCCATCTCGCGGTCATAGACCATCGACAGCGATGATTGCATCCCGTTGAAGAGCTGGATCATCGCGATCAGCCCCGGCGTGATGTAGACATCATACAACACATAGGTGTCGTAGGGCGGAATGATCGAGACGCCGAGGACCGAGCGAAAGCCGGAGGCGAAAATGAACAGCCACACCAGCGGGCGCACCAGCGCCGAAACGAAACGCTCGCGCTGATGCAGGAAGCGCAGGGCCTCGCGCCAGACGATCCCTTTGAGGCAGATCGCATATTGGGCGAGGGTGAAGCCGCGCGCCGCGGGCGGCGTGGATAAATCCACGAGGCTCATGTCAATTTCCCTCCGCCGCGTCGACGCCCGTCAGGCGATTGAAGGCGACGCCTATGCTCGGCGCGCCGGCGCGCGCGCAGACCGCGGCGACATCGCCCTTGTCGAGCAGCTTGCCACGGTGCAGCACAACCACATCGTCGCCGTCCCGGACCTCGTCGATGAGATGCGTCGCCCACAGCACGCCGATGCCTTCCGAGGCGATAAGACTGCGCACATGGGCCAGAATGTCGGCCCGCGCCTTGACGTCGAGTCCGACGGTCGCCTCGTCGAGCAGCAGCATGCGCGGGCGGTGCAAAAGGGCGCGGGCGATTTCGACGCGGCGCATCTGACCGCCGGAGAGGGCGCGCACCTTGTCGTTGACGCGATCGAGCATATCGACCTTGGCGAGGACGTCGGCGGATCGCGCTTTTGTCTCCGCGCTCCCAATCCCGTGCAGCGCCGCGTGATAGCGCAGATTTTGCTCGACGGAGAGATCGAGGTCGAGCGTTCGCGCCTGGAACACGACGCCGAGCCGGCGCAGCGCCTCGCCCGGCGTTCGGCTGACGTCCCAGCCGAAAATCGAGATCGCGCCGGAGCGCACGCCATAAAGCCGCGTGACAAGCGAGAACAAGGTGCTTTTGCCGGCGCCGTTGAGGCCGAGCAGAACGGTGAAGCTCGCCGACCTCACGCTGAAAGAGACATCGTCCAGCGCCTTGCGCTTGCCGTAGGAATGGCTGACGTGGGAAATCTCCAGCGCGGCGGCGGACGCTTCCGGTTCGGGCGCGAGGCCCTCGGTCGGCGAGGTCGCGGCGGGCGGGGTCGCGGTTGGCAGGCTCATGGCGCGATCACAACGCCCCACGGGAACGAGCCGACGGGGATCGACTTCACCACCTTGAGGCTGGCGACGTCGATGACCGAGACGTCGTTCGAAACGCCGTTGGTCGAATAGAGATATTTGAAGTCGGGCGTGAAGGCGAGCTGCCAGACGCGCTGGCCGACGAGCAGATATTTATCGACCTTGCGCGTCGCGACGTCGATCGCGGCGACGCGGTTGGCGGGGCCGAGCGCGACGAAGGCCTTGGCGCCGTCCGGCGTGAATCTGATGCCGACCGGCTGAATCGCCTCTTTTGCAAGGCCCGGAACGTCGAACGAAATCTTCTGCAGCACTTTTGGGTCGGCGGCGTCGATGACGCTGACCGTGCCGCCGACTTCGGACGAGACCCAGAGCTCTTTGCCGTTCGGCGTGAATTGCGCCGAGCGCGGCCGCGCGTCGACAAGCACGTTGGCGAAGATCTTACGCGCGCCGGTGTCGATCAGATGCGCCATGTTGGTCGTCTCGGAAGTGTTGACCAGCACCTTTCCGTCCGGGCTCAGCGCCATCCCCTCCGGCTCGACGCCGACCGGAATCTCCTCGATGGTCTTGCGGGTGGCGATGTCGATCACCGTCACGAGATTGTCGTTCTCGTTCGAGGTGTAGAGCAGCTTGCCGTCGGGGCTCAAAATGAGCAGTTCGGGATCTGGACCAGACTGAAAATCGCCGACGATCTGTAAAGTTTTGGTGTCGAGGATCTGGATCGTGTCGTCGTCGCCGGCGCAGATGAAGAGCTGGCTGTCGTCCTTGCTGAGCGCAATGCCGCGCGGGCGGCGGCCGACCTTGACCGTGTTGACGACGGCGAGCTTGTCGGTATCGATGATCGAGATCGAATTGCCTTTCTCGTTCGAAACATAGGCGGTCGCCGCCGCCGCCGGGCAAACAGCGGCGAGCACCCAGATGAGGCACGCCGCCGCGCCGCCGCGGCCAAGATCCTGAACAAGACCTCGAAAACTTCTTTGCTGAAAATGCTTTTGACGAAAAATCATGGCAGTTTGCATTTCGTTTCCGGTTGGTCGTAGCCGAGGGTGTCGAGGTCCGAGGTCTGGTGCAGGAAGCCCTCCTGCGGCGAGACGGACACGATCATGCGTCCGTCGCCAAGCAGGATCGGCTGGCGAAGCTGCTGGTTCCATGGCCGCAGGGTCTGCCGCTCGCCTTTGAAGGCTGCGATGGAGAAGTCCGGGCCGACGATATAGGCGCGCAACACCCTGGGATCGTTGGAGTTGGTCCGGTTGGCCGCCTCGCCGATGATGCGCATCGCGACCCAGGCCTGATTATCGCGCGCGTTCATGCCCCGAAACGCCAGTTTGAAAAACCGGTTCTGCAACTGATAGGCGCCCCATTGTTCATGGGTGTCGTCCCAGCTCGTCGGCTTCAGGCCGGCGGATCCGACGACGAGCCGAGGATCGAAGGTGCGATAGGGCAGATAATTGGCGAAGACGTCCGATTCGTCCGCCGCGACGAGAACGTCCGCGGCGGGCGCGCCCTGCGTCACGGTGGGAATGAGCCTTTGCGTCTGCACGCTGCCGGAATCCGAACGCCGGCCGCCGCCGGTATCCACATAGATGCGCTCTTCGACGATCTTCGCGCCGAATTTCTTCGCCGAATGCCGGATCGCCTCGGCGAAAAGCTCGTCCTGCGGATGCGACCCCTTAATCATGAACCAGCGCGGCCACCGCTTCCAGACAAGATATTGGGCAAGGCCGTCGGCCAGCATCGAATAGGTCGGCGCGACATGGATGACATCGGCGCGGCAATCCGCCTCGCGCAGGGAATCCTCGGGCGCGCTGGTGTTGAAGAGAAGGATGTTCCTGTCCTTCGCCGCGTCGGCGAGTTTCAAAAGCTCCGGCGCCGGCAGATCGACGAGGATGAGGCCGACGCCCTGACTCGCAAGCTTGTCGAGCGCCTTGAGAGGATCGTCGCCCTCCTTCAATGGCGCGTCCTCAATCTCGAAGGTCTGACCGAGAAACTTGCCCGTCGTATTATTGTCCTCGGCCGCGAGCCGCGCCCCGGCGACGCCGTCGTCCGCCGCCGGAATGTCGAGGATCGAGACCGTATCGCGCGAATGCTGCTGCCGGATGAAGCCGACCTTCACGTCGATCGGCGGGTTGGCGGGCGCGGCTGCGAAGGCGTCGGCGACGAAGATCTGCCCTCCCACGAAGGCCAGGGCGAGCAAGCCCGCGCGGATGAGGTGATTAAAAATCATGCTGGTATGATGATCCGCCGGCCGGCTGCAATCAAGGCCGGGCGCCGCGTCCCGGATCAACAAAGATGTGAGGCCCCCCCGCAAGGAGAGCCAGCATGGCTTGCTCGCTCGGCTCACGCGCGACGCGGACGGATCTGACGCCCGCGTCGGTCAGAGGCTGCGCCGCGTCCGCGGAGATCGCGACATGCGCGAGGCTTGCGACATCAAGGCCCGCCTCGCGCGACAGCTCCAGGAAGAGGCGCGCGCTGCGCCGCGAAAAATGCAGCGCGGCGCCGATCTCGCCCGACTGGATCAGGGCGGCGGCTTCGGGATCCAAGGCCTCCGCCGGCTCCGCCGCATAGACTTCGATCGCCTCGACGACATGGCCCGCCTCCGTCAGCTCCGTCTCGAGATCGGGCTTCCGATCGCGCCCGGCAAGATAGATGAGACGCGCCGGAGCGGCTCCATCGAGCATCCTTATCATCACCCGCGCGAGCGTCTTCGCGTCATGCGCGAGCGTGGCGCGCCCTTCGAAGCCGCGCTCGCGGGCGCCCTCCAGCGTGCGTTCGCCGACCGCGTAAAGCGGCATCAGGCGGCGCGCTTCGGGCGCGGGCCAGTCCGGGGCGGCGGAGAGGAATTCGAAGCCTCGCGCGCTCGTCGCGAGGATGCCCTCGACAACGCCCGCCGGCCATTCGGCTCCCGTCGGGACGATTTCCAGCACCGGCGATAAAATGGCGGTGTGGCCGAGGGCGGCGAGGCTCGCCGCCGTGCGCGTGGCCTCATCAAGGGCGCGGGTGACGAGGACCAGCATCAGCTCTATCCCTCAAACAGATCGGCGGGAATGCGCGCGAGGAGATCGCGCCCCGCCGCCGCCCCGAGCGCCGCGGCCTCTGTGGCTGGCCCGCTGACGCGCGCTTCAAAGGACTGCGAGCCGTCTGGCTTCAGTACGATCGCGCGCAGCAAGAGGCTCGGGCCGTCAAGATGCGCGAAGGCCCCGATCGGCGTCTTGCACGATCCATCGAGGACATGGAGGAGCGCCCGCTCGGCGGCGAGCGCGAGCCCTGTCGCCGCGTCGAGCACGGGCGCCAGCGCCGCCTGCGCCTTTGCGTCGCCGGCGCGGGCGGTGATCGCGATTGCGCCCTGCCCCGGCGCGGGCGTGAATTCCTCAACATCGAGCAGCGCGCTCGCCTTCGCCTCAAGGCCGAGGCGCTTCAGCCCGGCGAGCGCGAGCAGGGTGGCGTCGACCTCGCCCGCAGCGACCTTCCCGAGCCGCGTCTCGACATTGCCGCGCAGCAGCGCGACGGAAAGGTCAGGACGCAGGCGCCGCACCATGGCGGCGCGGCGCAGCGAAGCCGTGCCGACGGTCGCGCCCCTCTGGAGGCCGCGCGGATGGACCGCGTGCGGCGAGATCCAGGCGTCGCGCACGTCTTCGCGGGGCAGATAGCCCAAAATCGCGATCTCCTCCGGCAGCAGCGTCGGCAAATCCTTGGCCGAATGAACGGCGATATCGACCTCGCCGCGCATGAGGGCGAGGTCGAGCTCCTTTGTAAACAGGCCCTTGCCTCCGGCCTCGCTCAGGGCGCGGTCGAGAATGGCGTCGCCCGTCGTCTTGATAATGACGATTTCGATGCCTTCGCCGGCGTCCCCATGCGCCTGCGCGAGCCGGCTTTTGAGTTCGCGCGCCTGCGCCAGCGCGAGCGGGCTTCCCCGCGTGCCGATTCTCAAATTCAGTTCCTGGCGGGCTTCGCGGGTCGCAGCGAAAATCGCGGATTTCCTTTTTAAATCTTATGGTTCTATAGGGAGAACCCAGGCCTCGCCGGGCCGGCCCGCGAGGGGCCGCCCGCAACGCCAAACCGATTAAACCATTTCGCCGCGCCCGCAATGGCGAATCGCGGGGCGCTGATGAAAGTTTGGAAAGCCGCTGATGCGCGTTCTCGGCATTGAAACCACCTGCGACGAGACCGCCGCCGCCGTCGTGCGGCTGCTGCCCGGCGGCGGCGGCGAAATCCTCTCGAACGAGGTGATGAGCCAGATCGCCGAGCACGCGGCCTATGGCGGCGTCGTGCCCGAAATCGCCGCCCGCGCGCATATCGAGGTGCTCGATCGCCTGATCTTACGCGCGCTGGAGCGGGCCGGCGTAAGGCTCGCCGATCTCGACGGAATCGCGGCGGCGGCCGGACCGGGGCTTATCGGCGGCGTCATCGTCGGCCTCACCATGGCGAAAGCGCTGGCCCTCGCCAGCCGCAAGCCGTTCATCGCCGTCAATCATCTCGAAGCCCACGCCCTGACCGCCCGCCTCACCGACAACCTTTCCTTCCCCTATCTCCTCCTGCTCGTATCCGGCGGCCACACACAGCTCGTCGCCGTCAAGGGCGTCGGCGACTATCTGCGCCTCGGCTCGACCGTCGACGACGCCGTGGGCGAAGCCTTCGACAAGGTCGCGAAACTGCTCGGCCTGCCCTATCCGGGCGGCCCGCAGGTGGAGATCGCCGCGGCGAAGGGAGACCCCACGCGCTTTGATTTTCCCCGCCCCATGCTCGGCCGCGTAAAACCCGATTTCTCCCTCTCCGGCCTCAAGACGGCGGTGCGGTTGGAGGCGCAGCGCATCGCCGCGCCCAGCCCCACTGACATCGCCGACATTTGCGCCTCGTTCCAGGCGGCGGTGGTCGATACGCTAATCGACAGATCCCGCGCGGGGCTGCGTCTTTTTCGCGAGACGGTCGGTCCGTGCGACGCGATGGTCGTCGCTGGCGGCGTCGGCGCCAATGGCGCGATCCGGCGCGCGCTCGGGCGCTTTTGCGGCGAGAGCGGCCTCAAGCTGGTGCTGCCGCCAGCGCAGCTTTGTACAGACAATGGCGCGATGATTGCTTGGGCCGGAATCGAGCGCCTCTCGCTCGGCCTCACGGACGATATGACCTTCGCCGGAAGGCCGCGCTGGCCCCTCGATTCCAACGCGGAAACGGCCCATCACGGCAAGGCGTAGATGGCTGTTTCACGTGAAACAGGGGTCCAAAACTGTTTCACGTGAAACATCCGAGAGCTTGCATGAAGATGGCGCGCCAAATTAACGCTTTTGCATAAAATTTCGCGGTTCGGCGCCGGGCGCCGCGCGTAAGATCGCGGAAAAAGCAACGCGGATGAACGCGCAATTGGCGCTGAACGTGATGATCTTGGCGCCGCGTCATTGTTCCAGGATGAAAAGCCGCTAAGCTGCGCGCGCATTGAAGACGCGCCGCCAACAAGCAGCGAGGGCTCGGCGCGTCTTCACGGCGAAGCCCCGAAAACGGGGCGCTTGAGGAGGGACCGGATGACCACGCATTCTCGATTGCCGATGCTCGCGCGCGGGCTCGCGGCGGGGCTGTTGCTATCGGCGGCGCCGCTGTTGACAATTGCAGCGCAGGCGCAAGACGCCGCGAAGAAACCCAACATCATCGTCATCATGGGCGACGACGTGGGCTGGGAGAATATCGGCGCCTACCATCAGGGGCTGATGTATGACACGACGCCGAACCTCGACAAGCTGGCCGGCGAGGGCATGCGCTTCACCGACTACTATGCCGAGCCGAGCTGCACCGCCGGCCGCGCCAATTTCATCACCGGCGAACTGCCGATCCGCACCGGCCTCACCACCGTCGGCCAGGCCGGCGCCAAGATCGGCATGCCGGACGAGGCGCCGACCATCGCCACCGCGCTGAAGACGCTCGGCTATGAGACCGGCCAGTTCGGCAAGAACCATCTCGGCGACCTCAACCAGTATCTGCCGACGGTGCATGGCTTCGACGAGTTCTTTGGCTATCTCTATCATCTCGATGCGATGGAGGATCCGTTCTGGCACTCCTATCCGCCGCAGCTGAAGGATGTGGTCGGCCCGCGCAACATGCTGCACACTTTCGCGACCAACACGGATGACCCCACCGTCGAGCCCCGCTGGGGCAAGGTCGGCAAGCAGAAGATCGTCGACGAGGGACCGCTGCCGCCGCACCCGATCGAAGGCATCAAATACAACATGGAGACGGTCGACGAGGACATCCTCGACCATGCCGAGAAGTTCATCGACAAGGCCGAGAAGGACAAGAAGCCTTTCTTCGTCTGGCTGAACCCGACGCGCGTCCATGTCATCTCGCATCTCTCGCCGAAATACGCGGCGGAGCTGACGCCGGAAAACCAGTGGTATCTGGAAGAAGGCGTGATGAAGCAGCTCGACGACATCGTCGGCGGCCTTCTGGGCAAACTCAAGGCTGACGGGCTTGAGGACAACACCGTCGTCGTCTTCACCACCGACAACGGCACCGAAAACTTCACCTGGCCCGACGGCGGCAACACGCCCTTCGCCGCCGGCAAGGGAACCGTCATGGAAGGCGGCATGCGCGTGCCGATGATCGCCCGCTGGCCCGGCCACATCCCGGCCGGCAAGGTCGAGAACGGCATTTTCTCGGGTCTCGACTTTTTCCCGACCCTCCTCGACATCGCCGGCGAGCCGAACATCAAGGACGATTTGCTGAAGGGCAAGCAGCTTGGCGATAAAACATACAAGGTGCATCTCGACGGTTACGACCAAACGCCCGTGCTGACCGGCAAGGGGCCGTCCAACCGGCATGAGATCTTCTACTTCGCCGAAGGCACGCTTGGCGCGGTGCGCATCGACGACTGGAAATACCGCATGATCGACCAGCCCGACGGCTGGCTCGGGGGGACGGTGCATCTCGACTGGCCGATCATCTCGAACCTGCGGCTCGATCCGTTCGAGCGGATGCTGTTCGCAAAAGGCAACAACGGCTCGATGGGCTACGGCATGGATTTCTACATGCACGAGTTCTGGCGCTTCGTCTTCCTGCAGCAGGAGGTCGGCCAATACGCGCAGACCTTCATCGACTATCCGCCGATGCAGCGCGGCGCGAGTTTCAATCTCGAAGCGGTCAAGGCCGAAATCCAGGCCCGCATCGCGGAGATGAAAGGCAAGGTGGAGTAGCCGGAACACATTTTTCTCGCGTCGCCTGCGCGGGCGGCGCAGCGGCGAGAACGACCTCGCCGCGAGATGACGCGGCGGGCGCTTCTTGCGGGCGCCCGCTTTCAACTCAACGGGGAGCGGGATCATGCAATCTTCCTTTTCCAACGGCCCGAACCGCCGCCTTGTGCTCGGCGGACTCGCGGCGCTGCTGCCGCTGCTCGCCGCCGCCCGCGCGCGGGCGCAGACGCCCGGCGATCCCCTGCCCTCCTGGAACGACGGCCCGGCCAAGACGGCCATCATTGATCTCGTCAAATCGACCACAGATCCGGCGAGTCCGAACTTCGTCGCGCCGGAGGCGCGCGTTGCGACCTTCGATCAGGACGGCACGACCTGGGTCGAGCATCCGATCTATACGCAGGTGGTCTACTGCCTTGAGCGCGTTGGAGCGGTGGTGAAGGCGAAGCCGGAGCTGAAGGATGTCGAGCCTTTCAAGACCGTGCTTTCCGGCGATCGCGAGGCGATCGCACAACTCCCGCTTAAAGGTTTGGAGGAGATCGCCGCCGCGACGCTCGCCGGCATGAGCGTGGATGAATTTCAGGCCGAGGCGCGGGCCTGGATCGCGGTGGCGCGGCATCCGCGCTGGGACAGGCTCTACACCGAGCTGACCTACCAGCCGATGGTTGAGGCCATGCGTTATCTACGGGGCGCCGGCTACAAAACCTACATCGTCACCGGCGGCGGTCAGGATTTCGTGCGGATCTATTCCGAGCAGGTTTACGGCATTCCGCCCGAGCTGGTCGTCGGGACGGCGGGCGGGGTGAAATATGGTTACGACAAGCGCGGCAAGCCGATCCTGACGAAGGAGCCGAAGCTTCTGCTGAACGACAATTTCGCCGGCAAGCCCGAGGGCATCCACCTCGAGATCGGAAGGCGCCCGGTGATCGCCTTCGGCAATTCGACCGGCGACCGCCAGATGCTGGAATATGCCAAGGCCGGCGAGGGCGCGCGGGCGGCGCTGCTGGTGCTGCACGACGACGCCGCGCGCGAATACGCCTATGGGCCGGCGCAGGGGCTGCCGGACACGAAGGTTGGGACGTTCACGCAGGAGCTTTACGACGAGGCGAAAAAGGATGGCTGGTTCGTCATCAGCATGAAGCGCGACTGGAAGAAGATTTTTAGCTTTGAATAGCGCGCGGGTTCAGGCCCCGGCGATGATGGCGACATAGAGCGCGGCGAGAACGCCATCAGCGATGGCGATGGCGGTGAGCGGGGCGGTGCGCTTCGCGGGACCGAAAAAGATCAGCAGCACGCCGGCGAATTTCTCGACGATCGCCGCCGCCAATATGGGAAGGCGCGAGGCGGGCGCCTGCGCGCTGTAGGCGATCAAGGCGCCGACGGCGGCGAGCAGAACGCCCCAATGGCGGACGAAAAACAGCATCGCGCCGTCCGCCGCTTCGACCTTCAACACGAGCCGCAGAAATGGGCGCGGCGTGAAGAATGCGGCGAGGCCCACGAGGGCGGTGGCCGCTCCCGAAGCGATAAGCAGGACTGCGACGGGCAAGGCCGGATCTCCCATAAATTATTGCGCGAGCTCTTTCAGGCCGCGCTTGATGAGGGCGCTCGCGGGCGCGTCCGGCCCAAGCGCGCTGATCGAGGCGGCGACCGCGAGGGCCGCCTGCGAGCGGCCATAACCCAGATTGACGAGCGCCGAAATCGCGTCGGTCACGGCCGGGTTTGCGCCCTCCGGCGCATCGGCGCCCTGGCTCGCGGCGAAGGACGCGTCGACGCCGCCGAAGACGGGCGCCTTGTCCTTCAATTCCGCCGTGATGCGGGCGGCCAGCCTCGGGCCGACGCCGGGCGCGCGGGCGAAGGCGCCCCTGTCCTGGCAGGCGATGGCTGTCGCAAGCTCCGCCGGTCCGAGAATGCTTTGCACGGCGAGCGCCACCTTGGCGCCGACGCCCTGCACCGATTGCAGCAGGCGAAACCAGTCGCGCTCGGCGTCCGAGGAAAAGCCGAACAGTTTGATCGAATCCTCGCGCACCTGCGTTTCGATCGCGAGCGCGGCGGCCTCCCCTTTGGGCGGCAGGCCGTGCAGGGTCCGCGCGGAGCAATGCACGATATAGCCGACGCCATGGACGTCGAGGATGACGAAATCCTCGCCGTGGGAATCGATGACGCCCTTCAGCCTGCCGATCATCGCGCGGACCGTCCGGCGAGGGCTTTCGCCATGGCGCGGCTGGCGCGTAGTTGCGCATGGGTGATCGCGACGGCGAGCGCATCGGCGGCGTCCGCGCTTTGCGGCTCGGCTTTCGGCAGGAGAAACCGGACCATCAAGGCGATCTGCGCCTTTTCGGCGTGGCCATTGCCGACCACGGTCTTCTTGATGAGATTGGCGGAATATTCGGAAACCGGCAGGCCGGCGAGCGCCGGCGCGACGAGGGCGATCCCGCGCGCCTGGCCGAGCTTCAGGGCCGACTGCGGATCGCAGTTGACGAAGGTCTCCTCCACGGCGGCCTCGACGGGCGCGAGGTCCGCAATGACGCCGGAGAGGCCCTCGTGCAGTTGGCGCAGGCGTTCGGCGAGGCTAAGGCCGACGCGCGAATGGACGCTTCCCGACGCGACGAAGGCGAGCCGCGAACCCAAAACCTCGATGACGCCCCACCCCATGTTGCGCAGTCCAGGGTCGATGCCGATGATGCGAATCGCCGCCAAATCCATGCGGGCGAGCCTACAACACGATCCTTGCGAAATCCTCGCGTTTTTAGCCCCCCGGATCGCCGGCCGCCGCCCGGGCTCACTCCATCAGCATGCGCTTTAGAAGCTCGATTTCTTCGGACAATGTCGCATCCTTGGCGGCGAGCCCGTCGATCTTGCGCACCGCATGCAGCACGGTCGTATGATCGCGCCCGCCAAATCGCCGGCCGATCTCGGGCAGAGAGCGCAGAGTCAGGGTCTTCGAGAGATACATGGCGATCTGGCGCGGGCGCACGACATTGGCGGTGCGGCGCGAGGAGAGGATGTCGGCGCGGCTGACATTGAAATGGGTCGCGACCAGCTTCTGGATATCCTCGATCTTGACCCGCTTCGGCTCGTGCATGCGAACAAGATCGCGGATCGCGAGCTCGGCCGTCTCGACGCTGAGCGGCGCGCCGTTCAGCGAGGCGTGCGCGAGCAGGCGGTTGACGGCGCCGTCGAGGTCGCGGCCGTTGGTCTGGACGGCGGCGGCGACATAGGCCGTGACGGCGGGGGGAACGTCGAAGTTCGGATGCGCGAGCCGCGCCGCGGCGATGCGCGCCTCGAGGATTTTGACGCGAAGCGCCTCGTCGAGACCGCCGATCTCGACGCAAAGGCCGCCGGCGAGACGCGATCGCACCCGTTCGTCGAGGCTGTCGAGGTCGGACGGCGGACGATCGGCCGCGATGACGATCTGCCGATGGCCGTCGATCAGGGCGTTTAGCGTATGGCAGAACTCCTGCTGGATCGACTTCCCTTGCAGGAACTGAATGTCGTCGATGATGAGGACGTCGATGCCGCGCAGCTTCTCCTTGAAGGCGATCGCCGTCTGCGCCTTGAGCGCGGAGACGAAGCCATACATGAAGCGCTCGGCGGTGAGATAGATGACGCGGCGGCGCGTCGTCGCAGCGGCGTGGGCGACGGCCTGGAGCAAATGGGTCTTGCCGAGCCCCACGCAGGCGTGCAGGTAGAGCGGATTGAACAGCGGCGGCTCCTCCGGCGGCGCGGCGGCGACGCGCTGCGCGGCGGCGAAGGCGAGCTGATTCGATCGCCCGACCGAGAAATTCAAAAAATTCAGCCGCCCATCCAGGGGCGACCCCGCAATGATGTCGGCCGCTCCGGCCTCGCTGGCGAGTTTGGGGGGCGCCGATTCGCAGGGCCGTTGCGCGCCAAAGAATTTGGCGCTGAGGTCGGCCGCGGCGGCGCGCGGGGCTTGGCGTTCGCCGCCGGCGGCGGCGGCGATCTCGCCGGCGCCGTCGCCTTGACCGATCCCCTGACCGATCCCTTGGCCGATCCCTTGGCCTGAGGCCGGGCGGTTCGAGGAGCGAACGGCGACCGAGAGGCGCTTCACGGCCGGAAACTCGACCGTCAGCGCGAGAAGCAGCTTTTCGGCGTAATGCGACTGGATCCAGCTCTTCAGGAATTTCGTCGGCACCGACAGGCAGGCTGTCCCGTCAGTCAGGCTATCCAGTTCGAGGCGGCCGAACCAGGACGAGAATACGTCGTCCCCGACATCGGCCCGCAGGCGGCGGCATATCCGGATCCAGGCCTCGGCCTCGCCCCGCTCTTGAGGTTTGTTGATTTGAGTGCGCAAGTTGAGCATCGCCCTGCTTCTGAAAAGTCGAGACGAAGACATAGGCCCGCCGCACCGCGGCGCCACGTCAAGGTCGAGAGTATTGTTGAGGAAAAGGCGGAGTTACTTGCGCCGCCGACGGCGGCCCTGACGCCGGATCGCCGCCCGTGGGGCGTTTTCGGCGGGCGTCGGATGATCCAGATGGGAACGGCGCGCGCGCCGAAGCTGATCCTGGATAAATTGATTTGTGATCACGGATCCCCCCTCCCGCGCACCATCAATCGCGGACTTGCGTCTCAAAAGGCGAAGTACAGATTCCTAACAACTCAAAATAGACTCCATTTTGGAAAGCATCCATTCGCCCATGAACCTAGTCAAACACGCAGGCCTGCATGATAAAGCTCTATGCAAAGGCGTCCAGACAAATTTTGGACGCCCAAGCACCCCGGCAATACACCGAAATTTAGGATACAAACCGGAGATTGCAGCCCGACCAGGCTCTCAGCACTTTCGCTTCGCCGTCCGACCAGGATTAGACTTTAGCATAGGCGAGTGCCGCCGCAAGGCGTCCCGCCCTAAAATTTCCTGTCCAACGGTTGCGGCCAAGCCAAGTTCATCCCCCGCCGCCCCGACGTCTCAACTAAACATCTGATTCTGCGCGACCCAAATGGGTGCAGGAAGATATCCCGTCAATCAGAAAAAAGTCAAAAAACTGTCTTGAATATTGGGGAAAATACGGATGCTCCGACCGATCCCGGCGTAAACCCCGTGCTTTATCCACAAGTCCTTGGAATGCATTGAAAATAGATGAGCGGGATAATTGCGCGCACAAAACGCGATTCACAAAAGCGCCACGGGAGCGTCGAAATTGGAACAAAGTGATGCAAATGAAAAAGCCCGGCTTACGCCAGGCTCAACATTGAACAACAACGACTTTCCGGAACCGGAAGTCTATTTCCCTAAAGCATTCACGCGTGCGCTGAGCCGCGAAACCTTTCGCGACGCAGTATTTTTATGCACAATACCCTTTTGCGCCGCACGCATGACCAAGGGTTCGGCGGCCCGAAAAGCCTTGGCGGCCGCATCCGCGTCGCCCGAAGCGATCGCCTCCTCGACCTTGCGGACATAAGTCCGCATCTGGCTGCGGCGCGACTTGTTGACAGCCGTGCGACGCTCAATCTTACGAACGGCCTTCTTGGCCGAGGGAGTATTCGCCATATTTGACAGGGTCCTGATTCAATAAGGGCCCCGGAACGTCCTCGAAGGCGCTGCGCGCGCGTCGGCGCGCGACCGGGAGGCGTGCGTTTAATCATGAACGCCACGGCGCGTCAACGCCGATGCTCCGGATTCCGATGATTTTGGTCGATCCAAAATCAATGAACGCATCCGATTGCAGGAGTTTAAAGCGGAGGCAGGCGGAAAAGCTGCCTCCGCTTTTCCTCACCCCGCCTGGAAAAGCCGCGCCGCGCGATCGAGAATGGCGTTGACGCCCTCCGCCGGAATTTCGATCTCGTCGGCTAAATGGCCGCCGCCCTCAATCTCCTCGAACGACGCGGCGAGCAGATAGAGAATGAGAAGCCGGCGCCGCGTCCCCTGATCCTCGATCGCGATCGGCGAGCCGCGCGCGGCGTTCAGATAAGACTCGACGAAAATCTCGGAAAACTCGACGAGCTGCTCACTGAGCCGGGTCGCGGCCATTTCCGGATCGGGGACCAGCTTTTCGATGCCGCGCCGCGCGGCTGCGGCGACATGCGCGAAGGATCGCAGCATGGTCGCGACGTCGCGCAGCGGCGAGGTTTTGGCTCGCGGATCCTGCGATCCCGCGTCGCCGTCGCCCGCGCGGCCTTCGAAGCCGACGATGATGACGTCGTCCTTGACGACGAGCGCGCGGCCAAGGTGATAGTCGCCGTGGATGCGGATCTTGATCGCGCCCACCGGCTCGTCCTGCAGCGCGTCGAACAGCCTGCTGCATTCCAGCCGGCGGCCGATGAGCCGTTCGATATCGGCGAGGGCGGCTTCGCCCGCCCCCTTGCCGAGCGCCTCGAGGCGCGCGAAGCCGCGGCTGGCGGCCTCCCGCGCGCGCGCCACGGTCTCGCGCACGTCGGCATAGGTCAGAGGCTCGGCCTGGAAGGCGGGATCACTCGTCGGGCTGGCCAGCGCCTGATGCATTTGCGCCGTGCGCAGGCCCAGCCGGCGCACATGCGGCGCATAGGTTGAAAAGCCCGACGGCGCCGCCTGATCGGTCTCATCGATCTGCGCCGGCGCCATCGCCAAGCTTTCCAGAATGCGCTTCAAGGCCTCCAGCGTCCAGGTCCAGGCGTCGCCCTGGCAGCGCACGAAGGTCTCGAGCGCGGCGAGCGTCGCGCGGGCGCCGGAGGGATCGACATAATCGGCAACGCCAAGCAGCCGGGGCGTGTTGTCGAATTTAGCGGTTTCGGTCAAGAAGCGCTTGATCTCCACTTCAGGATTCTCGCCGGGCGGCAGCCGGCGATAGATTTTAAGGGCGAGCTGCTTGCCAAGGACCAGCGTCGTATTGCGTTGCGGGACGCCGAGAGCATGCGTGTCGGCCGCGCCGATGTCGAGTTCGGGATCGAGGGGTCCCGTCAATGAAAACACGATTCTGCCGCCCCTTGCGGCCTCGATCGAATCGCCTCGTCGGAAGGCCTCGAGCATGGAGCGGCCGAACGCCGGGCAGGCGTCCGCATCATAGAGAAGGCCCATGCGCGCGCTCCGGCGCAGCCGCGCGACGGCGGCCGACAGCGGCGGCGCGTCCTCGCGCTCGGCCTCGGCCGCCAAAGGCGTGAAATAAGTTTCTGGACCGCCGCCGGAAAAATGGATGTCGAGCAGGGGCAGCACGAAGCGGCGATCCTCGCCCGCATTGCGCAGCACCGCGAAGTCCTTCACCGACACGCGTTTGATCCTGCCGCGGCGCATCGAGACCCAGCGCCGGCCGCCAAGGAATTTCGGCGCGACGTCGCGCTCGAAAGCGATCAGTTCGCGCCCTGAAAAGATGGTTTCGATCTTGCCCGTGGCGACCAGCGTGAACAGCTCCGGGATCGGCTGCAGCGCCTGCGCCGCATCCTTCGCCGCCTCCAGCCTGAACCAGATGAAGCCATAGGCGGCCAGGGTCAAAACATAGGGCGCGGCGCGGATCGCCGGAAAGGGGCTGCCGGCGGTCATCTCGACCGGCGTCGCGCCATCGAATTCGCCAAGGTCGAGCTCGACCGCCTGCGGCGCGCGCGAGACGTTGACGACGCAGAGGATGCGCTCGCCGTCGGCCTCGCGCAGATAGGCGAGCACCTTGCGGTTCGAAGGATAGAGAAAGCGTAAGGAGCCGCGGCCAAGGGCGAGGCTGGAGCGCCGCACGGCGATCATGCGCCGCATCCAGGTGAGCAGGCTCCACGGATTGGCGAGCTGCGCCTCGACGTTGACGGCGTTGAATCCATAGATCGGATCCTGGATCGCCGGCAGGAAGAGCTTTGCGGGATCGGCCCGGCTGAAGCCGCCATTGCGGTCGACCGACCATTGCATCGGCGTGCGCACGCCGTCGCGATCGCCGAGATAGATATTGTCGCCCATGCCGATCTCGTCGCCATAATAAAGAACCGGCGTACCGGGCATGGACAGCAGAAGGGAGTTCAGCAACTCGATCTTGCGGCGGTCGCTTTCGAGCAGAGGCGCGAGGCGCCGCCGGATGCCAAGATTGATCCGCGCGCGCCGGTCGGCGGCGTAGAACGACCACAGATAATCGCGCTCCTTGTCGGTCACCATGGCGAGCGTCATCTCGTCATGGTTGCGCAGGAAGATCGCCCATTGCGCGCCGTCCGGAATCTCCGGCGTCTGCCGCATGATGTCGGTGATCGGATGCCGATCCTCCTGCGCCAGCGCCATATAGATGCGCGGCATCAGCGGGAAATGGAACGCCATGTGGCATTCGTCGCCCTTGCCGAAATAGCCCGCCGCCTCCTCCGGCCAGACATTGGCCTCGGCGAGCAGCATGCGGTCGGGATAGCCGGCGTCGACCGCCGCCCGGATTTTCTTGATGATCGCATGCGTCTCGGGGAGATTTTCGCAAGCCGTGTCCTCGCGCTCGACGAGATAGGGAATGGCGTCGAGCCTCAAGCCGTCGACGCCCATGTCGAGCCAGAAACGCATCACGTCGAGAACGGCCTCGATGACGCGCGGATTGTCGAAATTGAGGTCCGGCTGATGCGCGTAGAAGCGATGCCAGTAGAACGCCTTGGCGGTCTCGTCATAGGCCCAGTTCGATTTTTCGACGTCGAGGAAGATGATGGGGGCGTCCTTGTAGCCCTTGTCGCTGTCGGCCCAGACATAGAAATTGCGCGCCGCCGAGCCGGGCTTCGCGGCGCGGGCGCGCTGGAACCAGGGATGCTGGTCCGAGGTGTGGTTGATGACCAGCTCGATGATGACGCGCAGGCCCCGCTCATGCGCGGCGCGCACGAAGGCCTTGAAGTCGCGCAGGGAGCCATAGGCGGGATTGATGTCGCGATAATTCGAGATGTCGTAGCCGTCGTCGCGCAGCGGCGAGGGATAAAAGGGCATCAGCCAGATCGCGGTGGCGCCGAGATCCTTCACATAATCGAGTTTTTGCGTCAGGCCGCGAAAATCGCCGATGCCGTCATTATTGCTGTCGAAGAAGGATTTGACGTGGAGCTGGTAGATGATGGCGTCGCGATACCATTGCACGTCATTGCGATCGATCATGCGTCAACGGCTCCGCGCGGGGACCCCCCTGCTCTCGCTTCGCTAGGGTCTAACCGTTTCGCCGCCCTGGCTCAAGCCCGGGCGATGCGGCGGGCGGAGGCGGGGCCAGGATCAATTCTGCAGGCAAGATCAATTCTGCGGGAAGCGCGGCGCGTTGGGCGGCGCAGCGGCCGCCTCAATAACCGAGGCTCGACCAGATCGGCGAGGCCGCACGCCATGGCTCCGCCCGGGCGATGGCGCCGGCCGGACGCAGCGCGCATTCGGTCTCCGCCGCTACGCTTTCACCGGCGATCGCCGTAACGCAATCCGCCGTCCAGCGGTCGATGCTGTTGGCGCGCAGCGCGGCTATATTATCGCGCCAGCGATCCTTGCGCTCGTCGAGCGGCATTTCGATCGCCTGCGCGATGGCGGCCGCCGTCGCGCCGATATCGTAAGGGTTGACGATCAGCGCGGCCTTGAGCTCCTGCGCGGCGCCGGCGTATTGCGACAGCACGAGCACGCCGGGATCGTCCGGCGATTGCGCCGCGACATATTCCTTGGCGACGAGATTCATGCCGTCGCGAAGAGGCGTCACCAGGCCGACGCGCGCCATGCGGTAAAGACCCGCCAGCGCCGACTGGCTCATCGCCTTGTTGATATAGCGCAGCGGCGTCCAGTCGATGTCGCCGAGCTTGCCGTTGACATGGCCGACCTCTCCGGCGACCTCATTCTGAATCCGCTCATATTCAGGGATTTCGGAACGCGACTTCGGCGTGATCTGGAGCATGGTCGCGCGGGCTTTTGCGATATTCGGAAAGCGTTCGAGGCAGGCCGCGAACGCCTCGATCCGGTGCTTGATGCCCTTCGAATAATCGAGCCGGTCGACGCCGATGAGCATGGGGCGCCCTTCAAGGCTCGCGCGCATGCGCTTCACCAGCGTGTTGCGTTCGGCGAGACGCGCCTCGAGCGCGAAGGCCTCGGCGTCGATGCTGATCGGGAAAGCGCCGACCTTGAATCTGCGCCCGCTTACCTCACAGAACGCATCGTCGACGACGCGGCCGGCGCCGGCTGCGGTCAGGCAAGCGCGAAAATTATCCGCGTCCGGCTCGGTCTGGAAGCCGACAACGTCATAGGCGCCGAATGCGCGCAGCAGGCGGTCGTAGAACGGCATCGCCGCAGCCGTATCGGGGGACGGCCACGGAATATGGTGGAAATAGCCGATGCGGTTTTCGACGCCAAGCTGGCGCAGAAAACTCGCCATCGGAATGAAGTGATAATCGTGGATCCAGATGATGTCGTCGGCGCGCAGCATCTTGACGAGGCGGCGGGCGAAAAATTCATTGACGCGGAAATAGCCCGCGGCGTCGCCTTCCGAATGGCTGGCGAGATCGAGGCGATAATGGCAGATCGGCCAGAGCGTCCGGTTGGCGAAGCCGTGGTAATATTCGGCGATGTCGCGGCGCGTCAGGTCCGACACGGCGAAGCTGATCGGCCCGAGCGTGCGCACCTGCGGCGCGGGATCGATGTCCTGCGAGGTCTTGCCCGACCAGCCGAACCAGACCCCGCCGCGACTGCGCAGGGCCGACTGCAGCGCCACCGCAAGTCCGCCCGCCGCCGGGACCCCGGAAATCGTCGGAACAGGCACGCGATTCGAGACGACGATCAGACGACCATTCGATCCGGCCCTGATCTCGGGCGGCGGGCTATAAAGAAGGTCAAGGTTAATCATGCGTGGGAGCGTCTCCTCGACTAAACGGTTCTTCGCATGTGCAACGCCTTAACAAGCCAATCGTTGCATCGGCGCCGTTGCATCTGATGATGACTACATCATTATTGCAGAACGACAATGGCAAAGTTGCGGCTCGCCTCGCCTCAATTGCGGCGAGTCAGGGTCCGCAGGCGCGGAAAAGCAAAGTCGGACATCCGGCCGTCGAATCGCGTTTGCGGCAGGTTCCGCGCTTTCCGGGACCGTATTCGGCGCTGAACGACCGTATTCGGCGCGAATATGACGCAGCACCGTCCTGTTACCACGGACAGACAGCTCAACAAGCTTATTGGAGGCAATGTTTTGCCTCATGATCGAGCTCAGTAATTTCCGATGCTTGTTTAACTTCCTGCTTACGACAGAATTAAGCTGTAAAGATACAAGCGTGACTGGGATAATAGCGAACGCACGGGCTTGTGCGTCGAACATATTTGGGTCGACATTGACAAGGGAGGCGCTTGTGCATCCGCGCGTGACATTGGCGATGCCGGTCTACAACGGCGAAAAATATATTGTAGAATCAATCAATTCCATTCTCGCTCAGGACTACGCCGACTTCGAACTGATCATCACGGATAACGCGTCGACTGACCGGACCGAGGCGATCTGCCACGACGCCGCAGTCCGCGACGCGCGCATAAAATATGTCCGGAACGAGCGCAACCTTGGCGCCGGTCCTAATTTTAACAGGGGCCATGAACTCAGCTCTGGAGAATATTTCAAATGGTGCGCTTGCGATGACAATATAAGCCCGGACTATCTCGGCGCATGCGTGAGGGCCCTCGACGCACATCCCGAAGCGGTTCTCGCCTACGGGACGGCGTGGCATATCGATCAGGACGGTCGCACCATTCCTGTAACGGGTAGAAAGATGCCCGAAATGGTGGATGCGCAACCCGCGCGCCGATTTTTTAAGGCTGTGACGACGACATGGACCGTTGACCAGGAAATGTTCGGTGTTTTTCGCAGCGATGCGCTGAGGAAGTCCAGTCTGCACCGTTCCTATTACGGGTCGGACCTGAACCTCCTCAGGGAGGTGGCGCTGCTTGGACGATTTGTGCATGTGCCGAATATCGTTTTCTACAATCGCGACCATCCTGACAGATCGGAAGCGATCGTCGACAAGACGCAAAAGCGGCTTTGGCAGGACACCGGCGCCCGGAACCGGAGCTCCACCGGCGCGCTTCCGTTTTTTGCGCATTTGATCGAAATTGCATTTCGCCATCGACGGCTCGTCTCGCCGGCGCAAACATTGCCACCCGTATTCATACTGGCTCTGGGCCCGCGCTCCTTGGCGCATTACGCTGTCGAACTGATAGGCTTCGCCTCGCCTTCGTCAGAACGATGGCTGCTCGCGTCGTGCCGGCGCGTTGTGCGCTGGATGCGTCCTCGCTTCAGGGCGCGCGTGCGCCAACAGAATTAAGGTCCAGCCTTGGTGTTTCAACGCACTTTTACAGCACTCTACGCCGCCCCCTCCACCTTGATGTCGAAGGCCGCTGCGAACAGCGCGCGCGTGTAGTCGGAGCGCGGGTTTCGCAGCAGCTCAGCGGCCGGACCCGCCTCGACGAGCTTGCCGTGGCGCATGACGATGATCTCGCTCGCCAGCGCCCGGACGACGCGCAGATCGTGGCTAATGAAGAGAAAGGCGAGGCCGCGCCGCTTTTGCAGATCGCGCAAAAGATCGACGATCTGCGCCTGCACCGACATGTCGAGCGCGGAGGTCGGCTCGTCGAGCACGATGAATTTCGGCTCGAGCACGATCGCCCGCGCGATGGCGACGCGCTGGCGCTGGCCGCCGGAAAATTCGTGCGGGTAGCGGTCCATCGCGGCGGGATCGAGGCCGGTGTCGTAAAGCGCGCGCGCGACGATCTCGCGCTTGCGCGCATAAGAGAGCGCCTTGTTCTGCACGCCAAGGCCCTCGGCGACGATGTCGGCGACCGACATGCGCGGCGACAGCGAGCCGTAAGGGTCCTGAAACACGATCTGCATGTCGGCCCGGAGCGGGCGCAGCGCCTTGAATTGCAGCCCGTCGATGCGCTGGCCGAGAAAGACGATCGAGCCTTCCGAGCGGATGAGGCGCAGCAGCGCGAGCCCGAGCGTCGTCTTGCCCGATCCCGATTCGCCGACGACGCCGACCGTCTCGCCTTCGCGCACCGTGACGCTGACGTCGTCGACCGCCTTGACGAAACCAACCGTGCGGCGGAAGAAGCCGCGCTTGATCGGGAACCATACGCGGATGTTGTTCGCCTCGATGATGGGTCTTGCCCCCACGATAGCGGCCGGCGGCGCGCCCTTCGGCTCGGCGGCGAGCAGCGCCTTCGTGTAGGGATGGGCGGGCGCGGCGAAAATGCGGGCGACCGGGCCGGTCTCCACGATGCGGCCCTTCTGCATCACGGCGACATCGTCGGCGATTTTGCGCACGATGTTGAGATCATGCGTGATGAACAGCATCGCCATGCCGTAACGCGTCTGCAGGCGCTTCAGGAGGTCGAGGATCTGGGCCTGAACAGTGACGTCGAGCGCGGTCGTCGGCTCGTCGGCGATGAAGAGATCGGGCCGGTTCGCCAGCGCCATGGCGATCATGACGCGCTGGCGCTGGCCGCCGGACAGTTGATGCGGATAGGCGCCGAGCCGCTCGCCAGGGTCGGGAATGCCGACCTCCTCCAGCAGTTCGACGACGCGGGCGCGGATTTTCTGGGCGCCCCGCATGCCATGCAGTTCGAGAATTTCGCCGATCTGCTTTTCGATGCTGTGCAGCGGATTGAGCGAAGTCATCGGCTCCTGGAACACCATGGTGATCCTGGCGCCCCTGATGGCGCGAAGCCGGGCCTCGCTGATCTTCAGGAGATCCTCGCCGTCGAAGAGCGCCTGCCCGCGCGGCGCAACGCCCGGCGGCAAAAGGCGCAGGATCGAGAGGGCGGTGACCGATTTGCCGGAGCCCGATTCGCCGACGAGCGCGAGCGTCTGGCCCCGCTCCAGCGCAAAGGAGACGCCGGCGACGGCGGGCGCGGCGGCAGGGTCCGGGCTGAACGAGACGGAAAGGTCGCGGACGTCGAGGAGCGCGTCAGGCATTGAGGGCGCCGAGGATGGTGGCGACGCCGGTGGAGTCGGGGAGGACGAGCTTCAATCCTTCTGGCAGATTGACCATACACTTTGTGTTGTTTGAAACGAAAAACTTGCAGCCAGCGGCAAGCGCCGAGACGACGTGGATCGCGTCGGGGAGCTTATAACGCTGCTTTTGCCGCAACATCGCCGTTCCAAACAATAAATGCTGGCTAACAGGCACAAGATTGAACATGCCGCTCCAGATCAGCAAATTTCCATAAAGCCGAACCTTTTCTTCGAAAGTGTACTTATTCAACCGCGCGGGCGGCGCAAGCAGCTCGGCCAAAGTCAGTTCGCTCGTCGCGAAGGATTTCGGGTAGTTTTGCAATCCCACAAAAAGCTGCGCCGCCGGGTGAGGCTCAGGCTGATCGAGTTCGAATCCGTAGATGAACGGATTCGTGTCGAGATAGACAAGGGAGGATGTCGACATTCGCCGGGCTAATCCCACTCGTCTCTGAGGCGACGGATATGTTCGTCGACCTCCTCGACAGTCTTGAACGTAGGCTGCCGCAGTGCAAACATTTCTTCAAGCGTAAGAACATGCTCGGGCCGGCGCAAAAGCGCATCGGCGGAACTCAAGACGCTCTCATGCGCGGGCGGACTTTCCAGAACCTCGACCGTCACCGTAACTTCGGCGCCCGGCGCCAAGCCCTCGCGCAGATCCTCCGGCAGCTTCGACGCCGGGTAATGTTCCTTGACGATGCGATTCATGGCCGCGCCTCCTTCGCCAATCCTATCACGCTCCTATTGCAGCGTCTTCCGCGGGTCGAAGGCGTCGCGCACCGCCTCGCCGATGAAGACGAGCAGCGAGAGCATCAGGGCGATGACGGCGAAGCCGGTGAGGCCGAGCCACGGCGCCTCAAGAATAGACTTGCCCTGCAGCAGTAGTTCGCCGAGCGAGGGCGAGCCGGGCGGCAGGCCAAAGCCGAGAAAATCCAGCGCGGTCAGCGTCGTGATCGAGCCGTTGAGGACGAAGGGCAGGAAGGTGAGCGTCGCGACGGTGGCGTTGGGCAGCACATGCTTCCAGATGATCGCGCCATCGCCAAGCCCCAGTGCGCGCGCCGCCCTCACATATTCGAAATTGCGCGTGCGCAGGCATTCGGCCCGCACGACATGGACGAGATTGACCCAGGAGAACAGCAAGAGGATGCCGAGCAGCACGAAGAAGCTCGGCGTGATGATCGAGGAGATGATAATGAGCAGATAAAGATGCGGCAGCGAAGACCATATTTCAATGAAGCGCTGGGCGACGAGATCGGTCCAGCCGCCGAAATAGCCCTGCACTGCGCCGGCGGCGATGCCGATCACGGATGATACGCCAGCCAGAGTGAGGCCGAACAGCAGCGAGAGGCGAAAGCCGTAGATCAGCCGCGCCAGCACGTCGCGCCCCTGATCGTCGGTGCCGAGCCAGTTCCATTCGATGGCGCGGCAGCCACCGTGCGGATCTGATTTGTTGAAGCGCTCGGAGGCGGCGGCGCACTGCGCTTTGGTCAGCATCCATGTCGGCGGCGAGGGCGCCGGCGTCGGCAGCTGTCGGTTGATGGTGCGATAAGAAAAATGGATCGGCGGCCACACCATGAAGCCATGCGCGTCGATCTCGTCGGCGATGACCGCGTCGCGATAATCGGTGCGGGCGAGGAAGCCGCCGAATTTCTCCTCCGGATAATCATACAGGATCGGGAGCAGCACTTCTCCGTTGTAGACGACGAGGATCGGACGGTCGTTGGCGATCACTTCGGCGCAGAGCGAAAGGCCGAACAGAATGATGAAGATCCAGAACGACCACAGCCCGCGCCGGTGCGATCTGAAATTGGCGAGCCGGCGCCGGTTGATCGGGCTGAGCTTCAACCAGCCCTTCGCCTCCGGGGGCGGCAGCGCCGCCGTCTTGGCGGCGTCGATTGCGGGCGCGTTCAAGCCTAGACCTCCCGCGTCGCGAAATCGATGCGCGGATCGATCCACATATAGGTGAGGTCCGAGAGGAGATTAACGACGAGGCCGATCAGCGCGAAGATGTAGAGGTTCGCGAAAACAACCGGGTAATCGCGGTTGACAATGGATTCGAAGGAGAGCAGGCCAAGCCCGTCGAGAGAGAAGATCGTCTCGATCAGGAGCGAACCGCCAAGAAAGGCGCCGATGAAGGCGCCCGGAAAGCCGGCGACGACGATCATCATGGCGTTGCGGAAGACATGGCCATAGAGCACGCGGCGCTCGCTGAGGCCCTTCATGCGCGCGGTCAGCACATATTGCTTGCGGATCTCGTCGAGGAAGGAATTCTTGGTGAGGAAGGTCGTCGTCGCGAAGGCCCCTAGCGTCATCGCTGTGACCGGCAGCGTGATGTGCCAGAGATAGTCGGCGATCTTGCCGGGCCATGAGAGCTGGTCGAAGTTCTCGGAGGTGAGGCCGCGCAGCGGAAAGATTTGCCAGAACGAGCCGCCGCTAAAGAGCACGATCAGCAGGATCGCGAAGAGAAAGCTCGGGATGGCGTAGCCGACGATGATCACCGCCGAGGTCCACATGTCGAAACGCGAGCCGTCGCTGACGGCCTTCTTGATGCCGAGCGGGATCGAGATCGCATAGGAGAGCAGCGTCATCCAGAGGCCGAGCGAGATCGAGACCGGAAGCTTCTCCTTGATCAGTTGCAGCACGGGCTTGTCGCGGAAATAGGAGCGCCCGAATTTGAAGCTGGCGTAATCCTTCAGCATCAGGAAGAAGCGCACATGGGCCGGCTTGTCGAAGCCGAACTGCTTTTCGAGTTCGGCGATGAATTTCGGATCGAGGCCCTGCGCGCCGCGATATTTCGAGGAGAAATCGCCGCCACCGCCGCCGCCCCGGCCGACTTCGCCGCCGCCGCCGCCGAAATTGGCGGTCGCGCCGGAATCGAGGCCCTGCAATTGCGCCAGAATGCGCTCCACGGGGCCGCCGGGCGCGAATTGCACGATCACGAAAGAGATGAGCAGAATCCCGAAGACTGTCGGGATCATCAGGAGGATGCGGCGGGCGATGTAAGCGAACATCAGGCCCCGTCAGCGGCTGACGAAATTAATACGCTTGGCCTTCTCGTCATCGTACCACCAGGTCGATTCGATGCCAGGGCTGTAGCGCGGCGTCTGTTGCGGGCGCCCGAACACGTCCCAATGCGCGATCCAGTGCGAGGGCTTGTACCAGTGCGGGACCCAATATTGGCCGGCGCGCAGAACGCGGTCGAGCGCGCGACAGACAGTGACGAGTTCGGCGCGGGAGTTCGCGGCGATCGCCTTCGTGATGAGAGCGTCGACCACGGGATCGGCGATTCCGACGAGATTGCGCGATCCGGGGACATTCGCGGCTTCCGAGCCGAAATAATCGCGCAGCTCCTCGCCGGGCGACCAGGCCATGACGAGGCGCTCGGTGATGATGTCGAAATCGAACGCGTCGAGGCGGCTCTTGTATTGGGCCGGATCGACGATGCGGATGCGCGCGTCGATGCCGAGTTGCTTCAGATTGTCGACGAACGCCTGCGTATGCGGCACGAGGCCGGTTTCGTCAAAGAGGAACTCCAGCGTGAAGGGCTTGCCGTCGGGCAGCGCCAGCGCGCCGCCGTCGCGCTTGCAGCCCGCCGCGAGGAGCAGCGTATTGGCGCGGCGCAGCAGCGTGCGGTCCTGACCCGATCCATCCGACTCAGGGGGCGAGAAAGCCTCGCCGAAGACATCCGCCGGAAGCTTGTCGCGGAACGGCTCCAGCAAGGCCAGCTCCACGGCGTCGGGCGGCCCCTTCGCGGCCATGTCGGAATTTTCGAAATAGGAGGTGGTGCGCTCGTAGGAGCCGTACATCAGATTTTTGTCGGTCCACGCGAAGTCAAAGCAATCGCCGATGGCCTCGCGAATGCGCGGATCCTTCAGGGCCTGGCGCCTGATATTGAAGAACCAGCCCTGGATGCCGGAGATGTTCTCGTCGGGGATGGTCTCCCGCACGACGAAGCCTTCGCGGATCGCCGGAAAATCATATCCCGTCGCCCAGGTGGAAGATTTGAACTCTTCATGCACCGTATAGGCGCCGGCCTTGAAGCCTTCGAAAGCAACCGCGCGGTCGGCGAAATAATCGTAGCGGATCGAATCGAAATTGTTCTGGCCGAGATTGACCGGCAGGTCCTTGCCCCAATAATCGCGCGCCCGCTCGAAGGTGATGAAGCGCCCCTGCTCGAAGCGGCTGACCTTGTAGGGGCCCGACCCGAGCGGGGGCTGCAGCGTCGTCTCCTCGAAGGCGTTTTTTGCGTAATAGGCGCTTGAGAAGATCGGCAGGGCGGCGACGAGCAGCGGAACCTGACGGCTTCGCCCCGGCGCAAAAACGACCGTCAGGACGTCGTCGGCTTCCGGCGTCGCGCTCACCATGTCGCGCAGCAGCAGGCGAAGGCGCGGGTGGCCTTTCGTTTTCAGGGCGTCGAGCGAAAAGGCGACATCCTTCGCCGTCAGGGGCGAACCGTCGTGAAAGCGCGCCTCCTTCCGTAGCAGGAACTGATAGGTCAGTTTGTCCGGGGAAATGCGCACCGCGCGGGCGACGAGGCTATAGAGCGCGTCATGTTCGTCGAGGCTGTTTTTCAGCAGGCTGTCAAAGACATTGTCCATGCCGGCGGCCGGATCGCCGCGCAGGATGAAGGCGTTGAGCGAATCGAATGTGCCGGGAACGTCGCTGGCGACCGCGCCGCCCTTGGGCGCGTCGACATTCACATAGGCGAAGGCCTTGAAATCCGGCGGCAGCGCCAGATCGCCGAAAACCGAAAGGCCGTGAACCTCCGTCGCCCCTGCCCCCTCGGCCGCGGCGTTGGCCTGGCTCGCGAACATCGGGGGTAGCGCGAGGGCGCCGGCGGACAGCTGGAGGAAGGCGCGGCGCGAGAAAATAAAAGGGGGCGGCCAATGGTTCGACAAAGGGTTCGGCAAAGAAAACATCCCGGTCAAAAAGCTTCGTCGGTTGCGCGGGCGATGCGGATTTTCAGGATCGCGCCCGCCGCCGCCCCGGCTCCCGATCGCCGCGCCGCTTTCGGGAGCAGCCTCGCAGGTCGGGAATTGCGAGGCGGCGCATGAGGCCCGATAAGCGAAACGCAGACGCGCCGCAAGCCAGACGGCCCCCTGATGTAGGTTTTATGATGACGCGCGCCAAGCTTCAATGACCGGCAATTAATGATCCGGGCGAGGCGAAAACGCCGGGCGGAGGCCCGGCGCTTGTTCTATCCCGCAAAGCTCACGTCTGGCCGCGGCTATTTGGCGGCGGCGGCCGGAAGCGGAGCCGGATTGTCCGCCAGCGTGTGCAGATAATCGACGATGTCGGCGCGCTTTTGCGGATCGGCCTCGCCTGCGAAGGCCATTTTCGTGCCGCTCACATAAGCCTTCGGGTTGGCGAGGAACTGATCGAGATCGTCGAAGGTCCAGGCGCCGCCCTTGGCCTTCATGCCGTCGGAATAGGCGAAACCCGCGACCGAGCCTTTGGGACGATCGACGATGCCATAAAGATCGGGACCGACCTTGGCGCCGGCGCCCTTCTCAAAATTGTGACAGGCTTGGCAGGCCTTGGTGTTGGCCTGGCCCTTCGAGACGTCGGCCTTGGCGAGGCGCTCGGCGATCGGCGCGACGGCGGCCGCGCCGCCGCCCTCTCCGCCCGCCGCCGCCGCTTCCGGGGCCGCAGGCAAGTCATAGCCGGGCTTCAGCAGCGGTCCATGCGCGAAAATCATCTGTCCGGCAACGCCAAGCCCCATGGCGAGGAGCAACGAGCCGAGAATCGCTCCGGCGATCTTGTTCAGTTCGAAACTATCCAATTGCGCTCTCCACCCTCTCTCCGGTCCCGGCCGAGGCTTCAAACCGTCAACGCTCGATCAAATCGAGGCTTCGGCTAGGCTGGATGCTGCATAGCTTATCTGGTGCGCGCCTTCCAACACAATATCGACCGCGCGCGGACCCTGCTTCTTTTTTGTCGCCAGCGCGCGGGATTTGCAGGCAGGCGGGCGTCTTTTAGTGCGCCGGCGGCAGGCCGGGTCGCGGGCGACGCCGCGAACAAGAGCTTTCCGCCGTCCGCCGGAACATGCCATAGGCTTGCGTTTCGATCCCGCGACCAGAACAAGGCCCGCGCAGTCATGACCATCCGAAAAATCGCCTATCAGGGCGAACCCGGCGCCAATTCCCATATCGCCTGCCAGAACGTTTATCCGGGCTGGGAGGCGCAGCCGTTCGACACCTTCGAGGACGCGCTCGGCGCCGTCGCCGAGGGCGAGGCGCAGCTCGGCATGATTCCGATCGAGAACTCCATCGCCGGGCGGGTCGCGGACATCCATCATTTGCTGCCGAGCGCCAATCTCCATGTCGTCGGCGAATATTTCCTGCCGATCCATTTCCAGCTGCTCGGCCTCAAGGGGGCGAAGCTCGGCGACATCAAATCCGTCTACAGCCATGTCCATGCGCTCGGCCAATGCCGCAAGATCATCCGCAAGCTGAAGCTCGGCCCCCATGTCGCGGCCGATACAGCGGGCTCCGCGCGCGAGGTGGCCGAATGGGGCGATCCCGCCAAGGCCTCGATCGCGACCTCGCTGGCGGGCGCGATCTATGGGCTCAACGTGCTGGCGGAGAACATCGAGGACGAGCCGCATAACACGACGCGATTCGTGATCCTGTCGAAGACGGCCGAGTGGGCCAAGCCCTCGCCGGAGCCAACTGTCGCCACCTTCGTGTTCCGCGTGCGCAACGTGCCGGCCGCGCTCTACAAGGCGCTCGGCGGCTTTGCGACGAATGGCGTCAACATGACCAAGATCGAGAGCTATATGGTCGAGGGCGAATTCACGGCGACGCAGTTTTTGGCCGACGTCGACGGCCACCCCGACGAGCCGGCGCTGGCGCGTGCGCTGGAGGAGCTGGCGTTCTTCTGCAAGGAGCTGAAGATTCTCGGCGTTTATCCGGCGCATCCGTTCAGGATCGAGAGCCGGGCGCGGAATGGGCAGGGGTAGGCCTGCCATCGGATGGTTCGTATTGGGCGCGAAGCGGCGGTCCCTGCCCGCAGTCGTCGAGATCCCGCTTGGAGGCCCCGCGAACAGGGAACGTCAGGCCGCGATGTCTCGCCCTGGCTTCCCTGGCTTCGCCAACAGGAGCCGGAGCTTCTCGCTTCCGGGCGGCAGGCCCGCCCAATCAAACGGGTGGAGCGCGCGCCGATGTTCGCGACCTCGCCGATCGAAACGCAGAGCGAAGTTCAGATGTCGACCGGATGATAATCATCCATTTCTGGATTAGTCAGACCCGAATGCATCATGGCTCGCGCCGGGAAACCGCGGTCTCACCTCGGCTCGCACCTTTCAGATGTCATTGCGGGCGTCGAGATAGATCGCGGGCGCGCCCTGAGTGAGCGCGGCAAGGCAAAAATCCATCATTTGATCCAGCGTTGGCTCCGGCTCCTCAAACCATTCAGCCATCAGCCGGGGGTGCCAGAACCGGATTGAGGCGCAGCGCACGAGATGCGCCGCAAGTTCGCAATCGCTGACGGCGAATTCCCCCTCGCGATGGCCTTGAGAAATGATTTCGCCCAACAATCCCGTTATTTTTTCGACGTGGCCGTGCGCGATGGCCCAGTTTTCACTAAACGCGGTCTCAAGCAAATCATGCAGTTTGCGCCTGGAGTGAAAACGATCGTCGTTCGCCCTGTCGATCATGGCCAGCACCCCCCGCAATTTCTCCCGGGCCGGCTCCGCGCGCTTGACGATGTCGTCGCCAGCGATCTCGATCTCACGGAGAAGGCGACGACCGACCGCTTCGTTGATCTCGGATTTAGCGGAGAAAAACCGGTAGACATTGGCAGGCGACATGCGTAGTTCGCGGGCGATGTCCGCCACGGTCGTTTTTTCGAAGCCTAATTCGGCGAATAAGCGCTCCGCGACCGAAAGTATAGCGAGACGCGTTGCATGTTCTTTAGATTGCGTTTGGCTTTTCATTTAAAATGCATACATAAAATGACGAGCTCCGCAGCAGAACTTTATCACACCGTCTAGTCATCAGGGAACTTTCACACTTGTGCTTTTGCGCACTGTGCGCTAGCGCACATGTCGCACGCGGCCCGTGTCGCTCAAGCCGGCGCCGGCAACGCGGTCAGCGGCAGCAGGCGGGAATCCTCGACCGCCGCTGTGCGATGCCCGAGCCCCGCGAGATAGGCGGCGTCCGACGCGAAGGCGATGAACGCCTGCGCGGATTTCTGCCGCACCAGCATCGCCCGATCCCAGCGCTCGTCCTCGGGACCGATCAGGAAGGGACCCGCTTCGCCGAGGAATATGAGTGCGCCGCCGCTCGCCGTCAGATAGGGCATGGCGTGCGCGATATAGCGATTATAGGCCTCCGCGCCGCTGATCGGGCGCGCCGGCGC
>JBKQMI010000146.1:0-65550 GCA_052146775.1 Methylocella sp.
GCTGCCTGTCGTTCCGGCGCGAGAAATTCATCGAATTCGGCGGCCCGGACGGCGGCGACGGCGGCCGCGGCGGCGATGTCGTCGTCGAATGCGTCGGCGGCCTCAACACGCTGATCGACTACCGCTACCAGCAGCATTTCAAGGCCAAGACCGGAACCCATGGCATGGGCGCCAATCGCTCCGGCGGCAGAGGCGCCGATGCGATCCTCAGGGTTCCGGCCGGCACGCAAATCTTCGACGAGGACGGCGAGACCCTCATCGCCGATCTGACCGCAATCGGCCAGCGCATCACGCTGGCGCGCGGCGGCAATGGCGGCTTCGGCAACGCCCATTTCAAGACGGCGACGAACCAGGCGCCGCGCCGCGTCAATCCCGGCCAGGAGGGCGAGGAGCGCACCCTCTGGCTGCGCCTGAAGCTGATCGCGGACGCCGGGCTCATTGGCCTGCCCAACGCGGGCAAATCCACCTTCCTCGCCACGGTCAGCGCGGCGCACCCGAAGATCGCCGATTATCCCTTCACCACGCTGCACCCGCAGCTCGGCGTCGTCGCCTGCGACGAGCGCGAATTCGTTCTCGCCGATATTCCGGGCCTGATCGAAGGCGCGCATGAGGGCGTCGGGCTTGGCGACCGCTTTCTCGGCCATGTCGAGCGCTGCCGCGTCCTCCTGCATCTCGTCGACGCCAATTGCGAGCACGCCGGCAAAGCCTATAAAACAGTGCGGCGCGAACTCGAAGCCTATGGCCACGGCCTTGCGGACAAGCCCGAGATCGTGGCGCTGAGCAAGATCGACAGCGTCGATGACGAGAGTTTGAAGCAGCAGGCCCTGCGCCTGAAGCGCGCGGCGAAGCGTACGCCGCTGCGTCTTTCGGCGGCGACGAATGTCAATGTGCGCGAGGCGCTGCGCGCGATCCTCAAGGAGATCGACGCGGCCAACGCCGACATCGAGGCGCCCAAGCCCGCCGCCGCGTGGGCGCCGTGAGATCCGCGCCGTGAGATCCGCTGTCGCCAACCTTCAAAGCCCGCTGCCGCGCGTCAAAGAATTTCGCCGGGTCGTCATCAAGGTCGGCTCGTCGTTGCTCGTCGATCGCGCAGCGGGCGCCGTCAGGCGCGCGTGGCTCGAAGCGCTCGCCGCGGATATCGCGGACCTCCATCGCGCTGGGGCTGACGTGCTCGTCGTCTCCTCGGGCTCGGTCGCGCTCGGGCGCACCGTGCTCGGCCTTCCCGACGGCGCGCTGAAACTCGACGACAGCCAGGCCGCCGCCGCCGTCGGACAGATTGCGCTCGCCCGCATCTGGGCCGAGACGCTGGCCCATCTCTCCATCACGGCGGGGCAGATTCTCGTCACTTTTGGCGACACAGAGCAGCGCCAGCGCTATCTCAACGCGCGCGCCACCATCGCCCGCCTGCTCGATCTGCGCGCGGTCCCCGTCATCAATGAGAACGATACGGTTGCGACGCAGGAAATCCGCTATGGCGACAACGACCGCCTCGCCGCGCGCGTCGCCACCATGGCCAGCGCCGACCTGCTCATTGTGCTCTCCGACGTCGCGGGCCTCTACACCGCCCCGCCCGGCGAGGACCCGGGCGCCGCGCTCATCCCTCTTGTCCCGCGCGTGACCGCCGAGATCGAGGCGATGGCGGGCGGCGCCGCCTCCTCGCACTCGCGCGGGGGCATGCGCACCAAGATCGAGGCGGCGAAGATCGCGACGACCGGCGGCGCGCATATGCTGATCGCGGACGGGCGTGTCGCACATCCGATCGCCCGCCTCAATGAGGGCGCGCCCTGCACCTGGTTCCTGACCGGCGCAACCCCCGTAACCGCGCGCAAAAAGTGGATCGCGGGCTCGCTAGAGCCGCGCGGGGCGCTACATCTTGACGCCGGCGCCGAACGCGCGATCCGCGCCGGCGCGAGCCTGCTCCCGGCCGGCGTCAAGCGGGTCGAGGGCGATTTTTCACGCGGCGACTGCGTCCTGATGCGCAATCCCGCCGGCGCCGAAATCGGCCGCGGGCTTGTGGCCTATGACGCGAGCGAAGCGACGTTGATCGCCGGCCGCAATTCGCAAGACATCGAAAGCCTTTTAGGCGAGCCCGGCCGCACAACCCTCATCCACCGCGACGACATGGTCATCGCGGGGGAGCGGGTGGGGTGAGGTCGCTTTGACCTCCCCTGTTGAAACAGGGGAAAGAGACTTGATCATATTCCGATCAGATTGAATCAATCTGATCGACAAGAATATGCTCAAGCTTTTGAATCTGGAGCGATTTCTTGTCGACCGAAGGGTCCATTCGGTCGGAAAGCGCTCTTACGACCCCGGATCGAGCGATGCCGCGACGATTTCCCGCTTCAATGCCTCCGGCCACAAGCGATTGCGCCGCCGACCCGTCGCAATCGTGTCCACAACTGAACTCATGGACACTGTCCGTCCTCAGCAGAGGCAATTCCGCGCCCGAATTCACAACGCGGACGCCTTCCGAAGTGGGTCGCGGGTTATTGCATCAGCGCGATAAGCCCTTTGAGCAGCGCGGTCGGGGTCGGCGGGCACCCTGGAATGTAAAGGTCGACCGGAAGGAGCGCGGAAACGCCGCCGGCGCAGGCGTAGCTGCCGGAAAACAGACCGCCATCGAGCGCGCAAACACCCGCCGCGACAACCCATTTTGGCGCGGGCGTCGCCGCATAGGTCCGCAGCAGCGCCTCGCTCATGTTTTTCGTCACAGGTCCGGTGACGAGGAGAACGTCGGCATGGCGCGGCGAGGCCACGAAGCGCAGGCCAAAGCGCTCGAGGTCGTAGAAGGCGTTTGCGAGCGCGTTGATCTCGAGTTCGCAGCCGTTGCACGACCCCGCGTCGATCTCGCGGATGGAAAGGCTGCGTCCGAGCCTGGCGCGGGCGGCGTGGTCGACCTGCGCGGCGAGGGCCGCGAGTTCGGCGTCGTCAGCGTCTGGCGCCGGCTCCGTGAGGGGGCCTTCGATAAGGCTCTTGAACAGTATCTTGCGCATGAGCGTGAGGCCTAAAGGTCCTGCCCGGAGTAGGAGCAATTGAAGGATTTGTTGCAGACCGGAAAATCGGCGACGATGTTGCCCTCGATGGCCGCTTCCAGCACGGGCCACTGAAACCAGGATGGATCACGCAAATGGCAGCGCTCGACGCGCGCCTCCGCGTCGATCCGGACCGCAGCCAGGATGTCGCCGCGAAAACCTTCGACGAGCGCAATTCCCTCGCCCCGCCGGCCAGCCGTCACGGGCGCGCGCAGTGGCCCGTCCGCGGGTAAACGGTCGAGGATTTGCTCGATCAGCGCCAGACTCTGTTCAACTTCGCAGATGCGGATCCAAATCCTTGCATTGACGTCGCCATCGTCCCGCACGGGAACGGCGAAGCGCAAGACGTCGTAGGGCGGATAGGGGAGATCGCGTCTCGCATCGAAATCCCGGCCCGAGGCGCGGCCGACAAAGCCGCCGCAGCCGTATTGGCGCGCGAGCGCCGGATGAAGAAAGCCGGCGCCCACAGTCCGGTCCTGAAGCGAAGCGGTGTCGTCGTAAAGCTCGACGAGCGCTGGAAAAGAGCGGCCTGCGGCGCCGAGCAATTCGCGGATCAGCGCCGCCCCGTTTGCGGGAAGATCGACCCCAACGCCGCCCGGGACGACGCAGTCCATCATCAGCCGGTGGCCGAAACACGCCGCCGCCGCGCGCAATACGCGCTCGCGCAGAACGCCGCAATGTGCGTGCATCAGCGCGAAGGCGACGTCATTGCAAATCGCGCCGATATCGCCGAAGTGGTTGGCGAGGCGTTCGAGTTCCGCCATGAGCGCGCGCAGCCAGATCGCGCGGGGAGGAACGTCGATTTCGAGCGCCGCCTCGACCGCGCGGGAGAAAGCCAGCGCATAGGCGACCGTGCTATCGCCCGACGTCCGCCCCGCGAGGTGCGCGGCTCGTTCAATCGACGCGCCCGCCATCAAGCCCTCGACGCCTTTATGCGCATAGCCGAGGCGTTCCTCGAGCCGCACGATGGCCTCGCCATTGGCGGTAAAGCGGAAGTGGCCCGGCTCGATAATTCCAGCATGAACGGGACCGACCGGAATTTGATGCAGGCTTGCCCCCTCCGCGGTCAGAAACGGATAGGCCTCGGGTGCGCTGGCGGGCGCGGGACAGGCCGCCAAGGGATGGCGCACGCCCCAGCGGCCGTGGTCGAGCCAGGGGCGCGGATCGGGAAGTCCCCTTGGCTCGACGCCGTAGAGATCGCGTATCGTCCGCTCAAGGCGAATGGCCGGCGGATGAACGAGGCCGACGGATGGAAAGTGGCCCGTCGGGCACGGACGCGTGACGACAGCGAGCTGGCTCGCGGCTTTGTCGAGGAGGGCCATGTGGACAGCGTCTTTGTCGCCCCAAAGCCCGCACAGCGTCCAATGGCCCGCGACGACCTGCTCCACGAGCGAGCGCCAGAGATCGGAACCCGCCCCATGGCGCGGCCATGGTCGATGGTCGCTGATGGCGACGCTATGGGCGAACGCCTCGACGAGGGTCGGCATCTGCTGCATCTCCTATCCGAGTATGCCGGCGACGTGCTGAAACCAGGCGACGAGCGGCCCTGGCAAATAGACCCCCGCCGCCAGGACAAGGGCGAAGTGCGCGATCATCGGCAGATAAGACGCTTGCTCGGGGACGCCGGGACCCGCCGGTTCGCCGAACGCCAGTCGCTGGAGATGCAGGAACAAGGCGCCGAACGCGACGAGGAGGCCGCCGACCAGCGCAATGGCGAGCAGCGGCTGCCGGGCGAAAGTGGAGGTCACAAGCAGGAATTCGCTCATGAAAACGCCGAAGGGCGGCATGCCTGCGATGGCGACGACGCCAATGACGAGGCTCCAGCCGAGTTGGGGATGCGAGGTGGTGAGGCCGCGAATCTCGGCGATCCTTTGCGTGCCGGTGACCTGAGCGATATGGCCGACGGCGAAGAAGATCGCCGACTTGGTGAGGCTGTGCATCGTCATGTGGAGCAGGCCGGCGAAATTGGCGAGCGGTCCGCCCATGCCGAAAGCGAAGACGATGATGCCCATGTGCTCAATCGACGAATAGGCGAACATGCGTTTGACGTCGCGGCGCCGGTACAGCATGAACCCGGCGAACGCCAGCGAGACGAGGCCGAGCGTCGCCATCAGCGGTCCGGGCGCGATGGCGCCGGGGTTGGCCGCCAGCAGCAGCTTGAAGCGCAGCACCGCATAGAGGGCGACATTGAGCAACAGACCGGACAGCACGGCCGAGATCGGCGTCGGCCCTTCGGCATGGGCGTCCGGCAGCCATGCGTGCAGAGGAACCAGTCCGACCTTGGTGCCGTAGCCGAGCATCAGAAAGATGAAGGCGACGTTCAGCAACGCGGGATCGAAAGCCGGGACCCGCGCGATCAGCACCGTCCAGACCATTCCGTCGAGGCCTTCGCCGACCGCCGGACGGGCGGCCATGTAGACGAGGATGGTGCCAAACAGCGCCAGCGCAATGCCGACGCTGCCGAGAATGAAATATTTCCAGGCGGCCTCGATCGCCTCGGACGTGCGATAGATGCCGACCATGAGCACGGTGGTCAGGGTCGCCATCTCGATCGCCACCCACATCACGCCGATGTTGTTCGTCACCAGCGCGAGATTCATGGAGAACAGCAGCGCCTGATACATGGCGTGATAGAAACGCATGTGATGCGCGCTGAGCCGGCCAGTCTCGAGCTCATGGCCGATGTAGCTGGCGCTGAAGACGCTCGTGGTGAAGCCGACGAATGTATTGAGGACGATAAAGACGATGTTGAGGTCGTCGACCAGGATGTAGTGGCTTGGCGCCGGCTTGTCGACGAAAAGCGACAGCGCGGTGAGAAAGGTCAGGAAGGAGGCTAGCATGTTGATGCGAGCCGAAAGCCGGTAGCCAGGAAGCACGCCAAGCACCACGGCGCTGACCGCCGGAATCGCGAGGATAATGGTCACGCCATTGAGCGAAGGCCCTGTCATCGCCGCCCCTCGCGCAAGCGATCGAGCGCTTCCGCGTCGACGGTGTCGAAGCGTTCGCGGATGCGAAACAGAAGCGTGCCGATGACGATGAAGGCGATGAGGACCGAAAAGGCGACGCTGATCTCGACCACCAGCGGCATGCCCTTGGCCCCGGTCGCGGCCAGGATCAGGCCGTTTTCGAGCGACATGAAGCCGACGATCTGGCTCACCGCGTTATTGCGCGTCACCATCATCAGAAGACCAAGCAAGATCACCGAAAGGGCGAAAGCCAGATCCTCGCGCGCCAGCGGGAAGGCTTCGGCGGTGACCCGCAGCATGACGACCATGGACAAGGCGACAAGCCCCATGCCGGCGAGCATGGTGGGGCCAATGGTGACGACGTTTTCGACCTCGCGGTGAATGCCGAGACGAATGATGATCCGGTGCAGCGCCACGGGGATGACGATCGCCTTGAAGACGAGCGCGATCGCGGCTGTGACGAAGAGATGCGGCGCATTCTGGACGTAGGCCTGCCATGATACCGAGAGGGCGAGAACGACGGCTTGCAGCGTAAACACGTTAAGAAGCGCAAAAAGGCGATCCTGATAGAGCAGCATGAAGCTCATCAGCACCAAGCCGCCGGCGAGAAGGTGCGCGAGGTCGAATTCGATATGGCCCATCCTTAAAGACTCCGCGACACGAAAAGAAGAAGCGTTCCGAGGAGGCCCAGCATCAGGGCCGCGCCGAGGAAGTTGGAGACCCGGAAGACGCGCATTTTCGCGACTATCGTCTCGAACAGAGCGAGCAGGACGCCGCCAGCCGCAAGCTTGCCGACGTAGGCGGCGACGCCGATCAACTGGGCGCCGGCGTCCGCGCGCGGCGGCGCCTGGCCCCACGGAAGGAACATGCAGATGATGAGTGACATATAGAGAACGAGCTTCAGCGACGCCGCGAGCTCAATGACGGCGAGGTGGCGTCCCGAAAATTCGAGCAGCATCGCCACGTGCACCATGGTGAGATCAAGAAGCGTCGCCGGATTATCGATCGGGATGCGCCCGTTTTCGGCGATCGCGACCATCACCAGCGCGACGAGCGCGAGGCCGAGCGATACGCGCAGGCCAACCGCCGGCGACAACATGAAGCCGGCGACCACCGAGAGCTGCGTCGAGCCGGCGAGGAGCGCCAAGGTGAACACGATCATGATGGTGGCGGGCTCGGCGAGGCTCGCGATCATCATCTCGCGACTCGAACCGATGCCGCCGAAGCTCGTCCCCGCGTCCATCCCCGCGAGCGCGAGAAAGAAACGCGCGCTGCCGAGCAGGGCCGTGACCACGATAAGGTCGGCGGACCAGTTGAACATGAGGCCCGCGGCGAAAGTCGGGACCAGCGAGGCCGCGACCCAGGTCGTCGCGAAAATCAGATAAGGGATCGTCCGGAACAGCCAGGAGGCGTTTTCGGCGAGGACTGTCTCTTTGCGCGAAAGCCGCAGCAGATCGCGATAGGGCTGCAGCAGGCGAGGCCCGCGGCGGCGCAGAAGGCGGGCCTTCACTTTGCGCACGAAGCCTGTGAGCAGCGGCGCCAGCGAAAGCACCAGCAGCATCTGCGCGTTCTGGATGGCGAAGTCGATGATCACGGCCATACGGCGAGCGCCAGAAGGAGAAACACGAGGGCGAAAAAGACGAGGCTGAGATAGACCCGGATGGTGAGGAATTGCAGCGCGTTCAGGCGTTCCGCAATCCAGGAGACCCCGTGGGCGATCGGCGTGTAGATGAGTTCCCAGGCGAGATCATGCAGCACCACTTTGAAATGCGCGGAGCGCATGTCCCCGGGCGCCGGCATGTCGATGTGCTCGCTCGCCCGAAAAACGAAGGAGCCGAAGACTCGCCGGATCGGCTGCGCGAAGCTTCCTGCCGAATATTGCGTCGACGGGCTCGCGTCGGGATAACCGCAATCCCAGGCGGGGGCTCGGCGCAGGGCCTTCGAGGCGAAGCGATGGATGATGTAGGCCGCGAGCAAAGCGGACGCCGCGATGAAGACGAACACGAGAAGGCCGTTATAGGAGCTCCGGCTTTGCGCGATCGGCACGATCGAAAGCCATTGCAAGCTCGCCTGCGCGGGCATCCGCGCGCCTGTGAACGCGGCGACGACGGATCCGACGCCATCGATCACAAATCCCGGCAGAAGGCCGGCGAGAACGCACATAGCTGTAAGCGCGGCCATTGCGCCGAGCGACCAGCGATCGACCTCAAAGGCGCCTTGCGCGGCTTTCGAACGCGCCCGCCCAAGGAAGACGATGCCGAAAACGCGAACGAAGCACGCCGCCGCGAGCGCCGCCGCCAAGGCGAGCAATGCGCCGACCGCCGGGACGAGAAGCTTCAACCCCCATTGCTGAAGCTGCGGGCTCAGCAAAATCGCCTGAAACAAGAGCCATTCGGAGGCGAAACCGTTCAACGGCGGCAGCGCCGAAGCGGCGGCGCAGGCGATGAGGAACAGGAAGCTCGTCCGCGGCATTTTGTGGATCAGGCCGCCGAGGCGATCCATCTGACGTTCGCCGGTCGCAGTCAGCACGGCGCCGGCGCCGAAAAACAATACGCTCTTGAACAAGGCATGGTTGAAGATGTGGAACAGCGCGGCCGTCAGCGCCAGGGCGGCGGCGGCGTCAAAGCCGTTCGCCTTGAAAGCGAGGCTGAGGCCGAGAGCGACGAAAATGAGGCCAACATTCTCGATCGTGCTGTAGGCGAGGATGCGCTTCAGATCATTTTGCATGAGCGCGTAGAGCACGCCCAGCACGGCCGTACCGCCGCCGATGGCGAGGACCGGGAGGCCCCACCACCACGCGGGAGCCCCAAGGAGATCGAACACGATGCGAGCAAAACCATAGATGGCGACCTTGGTCATGACGCCGCTCATCAGCGCGGAGACATGGCTCGGAGCCGCCGGATGGGCGAGCGGAAGCCAGACGTGCAATGGCGCGAGCCCGGCCTTGGATCCGGCGCCCAGCAGAACAAGGCCGAGGACGAGGGCCGAGCGCAGATCGGTCGCGCCATGCGCGCGGATCTCGGTGAAGGCGTAGCCTCCTTCGGGGCCGGCGAGCAGGCCAAACGCAAGAAACAGCGCCAGCGTGCCGAAACTCGCCATAACGATGTAGACATAGCCCGCGCGCGCGTTGTCCCCTTCGCGGGAATGCGACATCACGAGCGCCCAGGATGCAAGAGACATGAGCTCCCAAGCCAGCAGAAAGCTGTAGGCGTCGGCGGCGAGGACGACAAGGTTCATGCCGGCGAGAAACGCTGGGAAAAACGGCAGCACGCGCTGAGGTTCGCTCTCATGTCGGCCGTAGCCGATTCCGTAGAGGGAGGCGCCCGCTCCGCCAAGGTTGACGACGGCGAGGAAGAAGGCGGCCAGCGCGTCGATGCGAAAATGCGCGCCTATCCAGGGAATTCCGAGCGGCAGGACGATTTCCGAGGCGGGCGCTCCACCGATCAGGTGGATCAGCGCGCCGACAAGCGCAACCAGCGACGCGGCGAGGCATGCCCCATAGACCGCCGCCGTGGCGTCTTTCGACCGGCCCGCCAGGATGGCGAGGACGGCGACAGCCAACAGCGCGGCAACGCAAAAGAGCCCAACGACGGGTGTCACGGCTCTACCTTTCCCGCGCGCGGGAGGCGGCCATTTGCTGCGGCCCAAGTGGAGAAGTTTGCGTATCCGGCGAGGCGTCCTCCCGGGCGGGCGTTTTGAGGCGCACGCCGCGGCCGCCGCCCTGGCTGGGGGCGCCTTCTTCGATCAACTCGATGCCTGCTTGATCCATGGCGCCGATCAATTTCATGAGAGATTCCACATTGCCCCGAATGACCCCCTCGCTCGCCTCCATCCGCTGGATCGTTGGAACGGAAAGGTCCGACAGCTCGGCCAAGCGGCGCTGGTCGACCCCGAGAAGGGCGCGGGCGGCGCGCAATTGTGCCGCTGTGAGCATGAATTTGTCCTTCGTAGCGCGATCGGCCTCGTCATTCACGATTACCATAATGGAGTTATCATATTTAAAACATGCCTTCCAATGTTTCAAATATCAAATTCCGCCGATCGAGTTGATCTACGCTATGGCGAACAATCGATTGGGTCCGAGCGCCGCAGTCGAGAAGCGGGGATCGCGTCGGCGTAACGGGGTGAGGCCGCCGGGTCGCGGAATCCGTCAACGCATTTCAGCTTAGGCCCTCCGGCTCGAATTCGGCCAGAAAGGCGAGCGTCGTCAGAGCCTCGGCCTCGTCGATCACGGTGACCGCGAAGCCGGCATGGACGAGCACATAATCGCCCGGTTTCGCCTCCGAGACAAAGACCAGGTTCACCTGCTCGACGAGACCGGCGAAGCTGACCCCACCCTGCCGGGTGAGCGGATCATCGCCTTCGACGCTCAAGAGCAGTCGAGGAACGGCGCGGCACATCGCATCTTCTCCTCGATCAGCGGCCGGCCGGCGAAAGTGCGGCCGGGTCGTTCACGCGTGGGACATGACCTCCATTGAACGTCGCCTAGAGCATATTCCGATCAGATTGATTCAATCTGATCGACAAGAATATGCTCAAGCTTTTGAATCTGGAGCGATTTCTTGTCGACCGAAGGGTCCATTCGGCCGGAAAGCGCTCTAAGCCTTCCGACCTCGCCAACGACGAAATCCGCGACGACGAATGCGGCGGCGGCGACCTCGGGCGTCATCGGCGCGCCACCCTCAAAACAGCAACCCTCGACCGCGTAGACAATGATGTGTTTCGGCGCAATTTGGAGCGTGCGCGCAAGTGCGATCGCCTCCGCGAGGCCGAAAGCATGGCTTGACATGAACAAGCTGTCCTGCGGCAGTTCGCTCGTCGCAAGATCGATCCGGCTAATGCGGCCCGGCGCCGTCATCGGCCCGGCGGCGTCAACGCACACGAGGGCGTCGAAACCGGCGCAGTCGTCGATCAGGGAAATCATGTCGCCGCGCCGGGTCAGCAGCGCGACATCGGGCGGAAGCCGGCCGACAAGATTTTGGGCGACCATGGCGCCAACGCCATCATCGCAACGGTCTGGATTGCCGAGGCCCGCCACGAGAACTTTGCGCGGCGAAACGCCTCGGTCGGCCGCGCCCGTCATGTTCGGCGCACCGACAGCTTCAGGAAATGCGTGGCGCATGAAATGCAAGGATCGAAATTTCGAATGGTCCGTTCGCATTGATCGCGAATGACATCGTCTGGCTGATGGAGCGTCGCCGTGGCGATCGCCGCAAGATCAGCCTCGATGGTCGGCTGGTTTTGCGACGTCGGGGGCACGATCCGCACCTCGCGGATTGAGCCGTCGGCGTCGAAACTGTACCGGTGCCAGCAAATGCCGCGCGGCGCCTCCGTGCAGCCGAAGCCGACGCCCCCGCGCGCCTCAACCGGAGCCGCAGCGGCGTCCGGCGATTGATACGCTTCGATCAACCGCAGCGCCTCTTCGCACGCGTAGACGATCTCGAGAGCCCGCACGATGATGCTCTTGAACGGGTTGTTGCAGATGCGACCCAATCCGGCTTCCCGGGCAAGCGCCTGAACCGACGCAGGCAGGCGATCGAAATTCAGCCCATATCGCGCAAGCGGCCCGACGAGGTACGCGCCGCGTTTCTTCAAGACCGAATGCAGCGCGGTCGAATGCGCTGCCTGCCGCTCCTCGAACTCCGTCTCATAATCCGAAATGTCGATGTCGAGATCGCGATTGGAGACGAGCCGCCCTTCGTTGAACGGATATTCATCCGGGTGACGCAGAGCCACGAACTCGTAGTCCCTCTCAAACTGCGGAAAAGGAAACGTCGCAACCCAGCGAACGAGACCGATCGCGAGGTCGTGCGCCCGCTTGAGATTTTCGGCGACGGGCGCAAGCTCCGCGCGGCTCGGAACCCGATGGAACCCGCCAACTTTGACGCTGACTGGATGAATCTCGCGCCCACCCAGAATGCGCATCAATTCGTTGCCCGTCTTCTTTAGCGCAAGACCGGCGCGGACGGCCTCGCCATGGTCGCGCGCCATCTGGATCGCATCGGGGAAGCCGAGGAAATCCGGCGCATGCAGCATCACGACATGCAGCGCATGGCTCTCAATCCATTCGCCGCAATAAATCAGCCGCCTCAGCGCCCGGAGCTGTCCTTCGACTTTGATTCCGAAGGCGTCCTCGATCGCATGGACGGCGCTCATCTGATAGGCGATCGGGCAGATGCCGCAGATGCGGGCGACAATGTCCGGGGTTTCAGCATAGCCCCGGCCGCGGAGAAACGCCTCGAAGAAGCGTGGCGGCTCGAAAATATTGAGCCGCGCCGACGTGACCCGGCCATCGCTGACCTCGAGGTCGAGCGCGCCTTCCCCCTCCACGCGCGTTAGAAGGTCGACCCGGATGGTTTTAGTCGCCATGAGCCTTGCTCTCTGTCAGGAATGGCTCGGCGGCCGCGTTGAACGTCTGAAAGGCGCGGCGGATGTCGCGCGGCGCAGCGCCAAGCGCCTCCCATTCGCGGGCGAGCGCCGCTGTGTTCGGCGTCTCCATTGGGCCGTAGCAGCCGTAGCAGCCGCGCCGGAACGATGGGCAGATCGCGCCGCAGCCGGCATGGGTCACCGGCCCGAGACAAGGCGCGCCCTGCACCATCACGCAGACGGCGCCGCGCTGCTTGCACTCGATACAGACGCTGTGAGCGGCGATCGCGGGCTTGCGCCCGGCAAGGAACGCCGAGATCACTTCGACGAGCTGCGCCTTATTGATCGGACAGCCGCGCAATTCATGGTCCACCGCAACATGGGCCGAGATCGGCGTCGATGTCGCCAGCGTCTCGATGTATTGCGGCGATGCATAGACCGCGGCGACGAAGTCATTCACATCGGCGAAATTGCGCAAGGCCTGAATGCCTCCGGCGGTGGCGCAAGCGCCGATCGTGACGAGATGCTTCGATTGCCGCCGCACATCGAGGACGCGTTCGGCGTCATGCGCCGTGGTGATCGATCCCTCCACCAGGGAAAGATCGTAAGGGCCATCCTCCACAGCGCTCGACGCTTCCGGGAAATTGGCGATCCGCACCGCGCCGGCGAGGGTCAGAAGTTCGTCCTCGCAATCGAGCAAAGAGAGCTGGCATCCGTCGCAGGATGCGAATTTCCAGACCGCGAGCCGGGGACGGTCTCGCTGGCTCATGTCAAACCTCCCGAACGCTGAAAATGGCGGCGATTTTATCGTAGCGCATCACCGGGCCGTCCTTGCAGATAAAGCTTGGCCCGAATTGGCAGTGACCGCAAATGCCGATGGCGCATTTCATATTGCGCTCCATCGAAAGATAGATGCGGTCTGGAGCGACGCCAGCCTCGCGCAGAGCGCTCGCCGTGAAGCGCATCATCATCTCCGGTCCGCAGACCAGAGCAATGGCCTCACGAGGATCGAAAGCCGTTCGAGAAATCAGCGCTGGCGCAACGCCGACGTCGCCATGCCAATCGCCGTCCGCATGGTCGACGGTAATCTTGATCTCTATGTCGAGACGCTGGCGCCACTGCTCCAATTCGTTGCGGAAAAGTATGTCGCCGGGATTACGACAGCCAAAGAGAATGGCGATGCGGCCGTAGCGGCCGCGGTTCGCCAGAATGTCGTGGATCGCGGGACGCAGCGGCGCGAGGCCGAGGCCTCCGGCGACGATGACGACGTCCGACCCTTCAGCCGCCGCGACGGGCCAGCCTGCGCCGAACGGGCCGCGCAAGCCGACCGTCGCGCCCGCCTCCAGTTTGCCGATCGCCCCGCTCACGGCGCCCACATCGCGGACAGTGTGCGTGAAGACGGCGCCGTTTGCGCGGCCGGCGCTCACGCTGATCGCCGCTTCGCCAACGCCGAAGACATAGAGCATGTTGAACTGGCCGGGCTCGAAGTCCGGTCGCGAGCCTTCAAGCGGCGTGAGGTCCAGCGTCACGATGTCGGCGATTTCGCGGCGCACCTCAGCAACGCGATAGATTTGCGGCAGGTAGGGATCGGGCGCGGGCGGCGCCATGTCAGCGCTTTCCATAAACATCAAGGATCTGAAGTCTGGTCGCGTGCAGCCGCTTGACCAGAATCGGCAAGAAACGCTTCATCATCTCGTAGCCGAGATCATGGTCGGCCTCGCACTTTTCACGCAGGCACGCGGCGTCGATGCCGATCGCGCGCGTGAGAGTCACGGCGCGTGCGTCGAACATCCAACAATAAGGCGGGACAAGCCAGGAGGCGCCGACGATTTCGCCTTCGCCCAGCGTGGCGAAGACAATCGGCGCGTGGCCTGGCGAACCGATCTCAAGCGCCACCTTGCCGTGACGGACAAGAAAAAATTCGTTGGCGAGATCGCCTTCGCGAAACAAATATTGCCCCGCATCGAAGCGATGGTTCCGGGCGCAGCCAGCCACGAGCTGACCATGCTCGGGCGCCAAGCCGGCGAAGAAGGGGTGTTCCTTCACGATATGCTCGATATCCTCCACCTTACCCTCCCTTTCCCGCATCGGGGGTCGCCCTGATGGCGGCGGCTTCCTCCGTCAGGTCGATGCCAGTGGGGCACCAGGTAATGCAGCGGCCGCAGCCGACGCAGCCGGAGACGCCGAACTGATCGATCCAGTTCGCGAGCTTGTGCGTCATCCATTGCCGGTAGCGCGAGCGGGCGGACTGCCGCACGCTGCCCCCGTGGATGTAGGAGAAATCCATTGTGAAGCAGGAATCCCACTTGCGGACGCGCTCGGCTGACGTTCCGGTGAGATCGCTGTGGTCCTCGACCGTCGTGCAGAAGCAGGTCGGGCACACCATCGTGCAATTGCCACAGGTCAGGCAGCGTTCGGCGACGTCATCCCACCGCGGATGGTTCAGATTGTCCTGGAGCAACTGCTTGATTCCATCGGTCTCAAGGCGGCGCCCCATCTGGCTCTCCGTACGAACGACGACAGCCTTCGCGGCCGCGAGATGCGCGTCGGAGGCCGGACGGCGAGGCGTCTGTTCAAGCAGTTCGGCGCCAGCCTCGCTGCCGACTTCGACCAAAAACGCGTGGCCGCTTTCGTCGCAGAGTTCGGTCAGCGCCAGATCGAACCCTGAGTCCGCTTTCGGCCCCGTCCGCATGGACGCGCAGAAACAGGTCTCTCCCGCCTGCCCGCAATTGACCGCGACGATGAAGGCGTCTCGCCGACGCTTCGCATAGGCGGCATCCGGGTACGGCCCTTCGCAGAAGACCCGATCCTGGATGGCGATGGCGTGGATCTCACAGGCGCGCACGCCAATGAAGGCGAATTTGGGAGGCGTATCGTCTCCCCTTGCGACCGTAATCCCGTCTTCGCCCTTGCGCGCCGTCCATAAAGTCTCGACCGGCGGATGCAGAAAGCGCTTCCAGGATTGGGGGCCGACGGCGAAACCAAAAAGCGCCTCATCGTCGCGACGCTCCAGGCGATAGCGTCCCGCCTCCTGGCGGTCAGTCCAGCCGACTGGCAAATCAAGGATTTGCGTGATTTTTTCATAGATAATCGCGCCATCCCGGATCGTCGGCCCCAGCACCTCGTAGCCCCTCGCGGCCAAAGCATCGATCAGCGCCTGCAAGCCGTCGCAGGCGATCATCGCTTTCGGCCCGCTTATAAAAGGATGCCCCGTCATTTCAGCTCCGCCGTAACAGACCTTTGAGGTGCGTCTTTCCAGCTGCGCCGCGGTTGACCTCGAAGCATAGTTTGCGGCGGATCGTTCCGCTCGATACCCCCGCCAAATTGGCGGCGACGACATTGGCCTTCTTCTCGGTTACGGTTCGGTCGCTGGCGATGCCGGAACCTCGTTAAGCGCGAGGACCAAAACCGCGTGAGAAACCTCGGCCGGCTCCGGCTTGAAACGCCGCCTTCAGGCTCCGCCGAACATCGGCGCCAAATCCTGCATTTGTCCTTGCGGAGTGTGCCACATTCGCCTTTGTTTGTCTAAAGCTCGCCGATAGCTTATGGACGAGAAACAGAACTCATCCGCCGCTGCCCGGCAAGTTCACGGCGCGAATCCAACATGAATCTGAAGCCCCAAAATTTGGAGGAAATCGCAGCCCGCACACTGGAGCAGTACGAGCGGCGCGCCGAAGCGTTCTGGCAAGGAACGCGCGAGCACGACGTCAGTCAGAACATCGCGGCGATGCTGCAATATGTCGCTGGCGATGGCCGTCTGACGCTGCTTGATTTTGGCTGCGGGCCCGGGCGCGACCTCAAAGCCTTCAGCGAACTCGGCCACATCGCGATCGGTTTGGAAGGAGCCGCGCGCTTCGCCGACATGGCGCGCTCCTATAGCGGCTGCGAAGTCTGGCGGCAGGACTTTCTCAAACTGGATCTTCCCGACGAGCATTTCGACGGCGTATTCGCCAACGCAACGCTATTTCACATCCCGAGCCAGGAGTTGCCGCGCGTATTGCTCGAATTGCATGCCTGTCTGAAGCCGGGCGGCGTGCTGTTCAGCTCGATCCCGCACGGAAATAATGAGGAAGGCTGGAGCGACGGGCGCTACGGCGTGTATCATGAGCCGGAGAGCTGGCGCCGCTATGTGTCGGCGGCGGGATTTGTCGAACTCGCTCACTATTACCGCCCCGCCGGCCTGCCGCGCGACAGGCAGCCGTGGCTGGCGAGCGTCTGGCGCCGGTGAGGACATCGCGCCGTAAATGATTTCTTCGCCTTAGTTCAGCCGCCCGGGCGAAGACGGCGAGGCCCCCATATTGACGAGCGGAGCGAGCGGACCGGCCTGATGGTGAATCATTCGCCAGGCGCCATCGACGCGTCTGAACCAGTTGGTTGCGACAAGCGCCATCGCGCCCGCGATTTCGATGCAAAAAACGCGGCCTTCGCCTCCCGAAACCAGCGCCCGCTCGTCTTGAGGCTGAACTGCCTCCTGCGAAGCATTGCGCAGAATATTGCGATAGGAAAGCAGAACGGATTCTCGACCGATCAAAGCCGGCCATCCCGGATGGACGCAGGAAACGTCGTCGTCGGCCCAGATTTCGGACATGCTAGCGAAATCAGCTGCGCCAAACGCTCGGTAATAGGCTGCATTCGCAGCCAGAATTCCATCTTCGTCAGTCATTGTCCGCTGCTCGCAGATGACGACGCCGCCGCGAATGCTCAAGAGCGTTCCTGGCGTTGAGACGGGGCGCGCTCGCGACCTGCATTACCCTCTGGTCGCGCATGAAGGCAAGCAGATCTTGAGCTGATCTCGGGCAAGAGATCCGGCAGGCGCTTTCCAGCGTCAACGGCGAAGGCGGTCAGAGGGCGCCCAGCACCAGAGCGACCCCGCTCGCGCAGACCGCCGCGCCGGCCGCGCGCACCCACACCGCACCCAAGCGATCGCCGAGGCGACCGATGACGAAGCCAAGTCCAATGCCGACAAGGTGCAAAAGAGCGGTTCCCAGCATGAACCCAAGTCCATAAGAGAGCCCCCCCGCGTTCTCCGGCATCTCCGCGCCATGCGCATGACCATGGAAGATAGCCATAAGCCCGACAAGACCCATGGCCGCCGCCAGCGGCGGCTTGACGCCGAGCGCCACCACCGCGCCAAGCACGACCACGGAAAGCGCGATGCCAAGCTCCACGAAGGGAAGACCGATGCCGGCCATGCCGAGCGCTCCACCGAGCGCCATGATGGTGACGAAAGCGGCCGGCACTGCCCAAAGCGCGCGACCGCCGAGCTGCCAGGCGAAGACGCCGACCGTCACCATTGCGAGAATGTGATCGATGCCGGACACGGGATGCATGAAGCCATGTACGAAACCCTGGGTGGGGCCGACGCCGGTATGGGCGAATGCGAGGGAGGGCGCCAGCGCGAGAGCGCCAGCGACGCATCCGGTGCGGAACAGGGCGCGGAAGAAGGAACGTGTCATCGAAAGACTCCTGAGGGTTTGACTGTCAGCGTTCAGCAGATCCGGGGCAATTGATCGCCGACGAGCATGTCGACGATGCGCTCACCTCCAAAACAGGTCTCCATCACGACCCGGCCGGGCCTTGCCGCCACGATGGATCCGATGGCGGTCGCCTCCCGGCCCAGCGGATGGGCGCGCCAGGCGGCCAGCGCCGCCGCCGCCTCCGCAATGGGGACCACGACGACCAGCTTGCCTTCATTGGCGAGATAAAGCGGGTCGAGGCCGAGAATCTCGCAAAATCCCGTCACTTCAGGACGGATCGGCAAATCCTGCTCCCGAATGCGCACGCCCACTTTGCTGGCCTCGGCGAGTTCGTTCAGCACAGCCGCGACGCCGCCGCGCGTCGCGTCGCGCATCATCCGGACGCCGGGCGCCGCCTCGACCAGCGCCGCGACCAGATCATGCAGCGGCGCGCAATCGCTTGCGATGGTCGTCTCAAGGGCGAGATCGCCGCGCGCATTAAGGATCGCCGCGCCGTGATCGCCGAGCAGGCCGTTGACCAGCACGACGTCGCCGGGGCGGGCGCGATCAATTCCCACATGCAGGCCGGCGCGCACCACGCCAATGCCGGTTGTGGTCACGAACAGCTTGTCGCAGGCGCCGCGCGCCACGACCTTGGTGTCGCCGGTGACGATGGATACGCCCGCCTCCGCCGCCGCGCGCGCCATCGAACTCGCGATCCGCCGCAGCGTGTCGACGGGCAGGCCTTCCTCGATGATGACGGCGCAGGACAAGGCCACGGGGCGCGCGCCGCCCACAGCCAGATCGTTGATGGTTCCGCACACGGCCAGCGCGCCAATGTCCCCGCCGGGGAAAAACAGGGGATCCACCACGAAGGAGTCGGTGGTGAAGGCGAGGCGGTCGCCGAGCGCCATGAGCGCTTGAAGGTCGAAGCGCGCCTGGTCCTCCGCCGGCGGGTGGGCGACGCCGGCGAATGTCTCGAGGAACACGTCCTCGATGAGGTCGCGCATCGCTGTGCCGCCGCCGCCATGCGCGAGGGTCACGGCAGCCTGGGTCACCCGGCGCGGGCGGCGCGCCGCCGCATCGAAGGGAATGTTCATGCCGCCCCCCGCATGCCGCCATATTGGTGATAGGCCGCGCAGGCGCCTTCGGATGAGACCATCAGCGCGCCGAGCGGGGTGTCCGGCGTGCAGGCGCCGCCGAATGCCGCGCAGGCCCAGGGCTTGAGCGCGCCCGTGAGCACTTCGCCGCAGCGGCAGGCGGCGGGATCGGCCACTTTGACGTCCGGCACCGCGAAGCGCCGCTCCGCGTCGAAGGCGGCGTAAGGCGCGCGCAGCCGCACGCCCGAATCGGCGATGGAGCCCAGTCCGCGCCACTCGAACGTCGGTCGCGGTTCGTAAACCTCGGCGACGGCGGCGAGCGCGGCCGCATTGCCATGTTCGGGCGCGACGCGCGCATATTGGTTCTCGATCGCCGCGCGCCCTTCCGCCAGCTGACGCAGCACCATCAGAAGCGATTGGAGCAGGTCGATCGGCTCGAATCCGGACACGACCAGCGGGCGGCCGAACTCCTCCGCGATAAAGCGATACGGCGCCGTGCCGATCACCATGGAGACGTGCCCCGGCCCGATGAAGCCGTCGATGCCAAAGTTTGGCTGCGTCAAGAGCGCGCGCAGCGTTGGAATGATGGTGATGTGGTTGCAAAACACGGAGAAGTTGGCGATCCCCTCGCGCGCCGCCCGCAGCACGGTGAGCGCGGTGGAGGGCATCGTCGTCTCGAAGCCGAGGCCGAAAAACACGACGTGCCGGTCGTGGCAGCGGCGCGCCAGCGCCAGCGCGTCGAGCGGCGAATAGACCATGCGCACATCGGCGCCGTCCGCTCTCGCCTGCAGCAGGCTCTTGCGGGAGCCGGGCACGCGCATGGCGTCGCCGAAGGTGGCGAAGATCACCTCCGGCCGCTCGGCGATGGCGACGCAGTCATCCACCCGCCCCATGGGCAGGACGCAGACCGGGCATCCAGGTCCATGGACGAACTCGATGATGTCCGGCAACAGGCCCTCCAGCCCGTACCGGAAGATGGCGTGGGTGTGCCCGCCGCACACCTCCATGACGGCGATGGGGCTCTGGCGCCCGCGCTCGAGGCGTGCGGCCAGCGTCCCGATCTCCCGGATCAGGCCGGCGGCGAGGGCGGGATCGCGGAATTCCGTCACGAAGCGCATGGGTTGCTCTCTTTGTCGGCGAGCGGCGGCGCGGCGGCGCTGTCGCGCATGGCTTCGATCTCGGCGTCCGCCTCGCCGATTTCCGCGAGAATCTTGAGGGTCGCAGCGGCCTCGTCTTCGTCGATCCGGCTCATGGCGAAGCCGACGTGGACCAGCACCCACACGCCGATCAGCGTTTCGAGAGGCCGCCCGGGCTCGGCGACGCACGCGACGTCGACGGCGCGGCGAACGCCCGAGATCTCCGCCACCGCCAGCATCGCATCGCCGTCCGCGATGGCGACGATCTGTCCGGGAATGCCAAGACACATGGGTTCATCTCCTCAACGGGGGCGCCTCAATGGGGGGCGAAAGTGCGGCCGCGGGCGATTCCGTAGCGGTCGAGTTTAGCCCGCAGGCCGACGCGGGAGAGGCCAAGTTCTTCGGCGGCGCGGCTTTTGTTCCAGCGGCAGCGCACCAGCGTCTCCGTCAGGATTGACGCCTCCATGCGCTCGATGCGGTCCCTCAAAGGGCCGCCGCCCTCCGGCAGCGCGATGTCGCGCGCGTCGCTTTCCACAGCCGCCGCGGCGCGCACCACATGGGGGGACAGAAGGTCGGCGCCAAGATGCTGGCCGGTGGCGAGCACAAGCATGCGCAAGACCTCGTTTTGCATCTCGCGGACATTGCCCGGCCAGTCATAGGCCTCAAGGGTGGCGATCGCCTCCTCGGTGAAGCCTTTCAGTTTCTTTCCGTGCTGGCTGGAGAGCGCGTCGAGAATGGCGCAGGCGAGCACTTTCAGATCGCCGCGGCGACTGCGCAGCGGCGGCATGACGAGCACCATGGCCGAGAGGCGATAAAACAAATCTTCCCGGAAGCGGCTGGCGCTCACCTCCCGGGCGAGATCGCGATGCGTCGCCGCGAGCACGCGGACATTGACCCGCTTGGCCTCGTTCGAGCCAACCGGGCGGATCTCGCCTTCCTGCAGGAATCGCAGCAGTTTCACCTGGAATGGAGGAGAGACGTCGCCGATCTCGTCGAGAAGCACGGTGCCGCCATCCGCCTGGTCGAGCAGGCCGACGCGGGTGACGTGCGCGCCGGTGAACGCTCCCTTTTTGTGGCCGAAAAGCTCCGATTCCAGCAGTTCGTCCGGAATCGCCCCGCAATTGACGGCGAAGAAGGCGCGATCCGAGCGAAGGCTGGAATAATGTATGGCGCGAGCCAGCAATTCCTTGCCAGTGCCGGTCTCCCCCTGGATCAGCACAGGGACGTCGAACACCGCCACCTGCGCCGCCTGGCGGCAGGTTTCGGTCAGCGGGCTGCCGGGAGCGCGGATCAGCGTATCGAAATTGAAGTTGCGCGCGACCCGATCGCGCTGGATGGCCAGCCGCGCCTCGGCGACGGGAGCCGCGAGCTTAAGCTCCAGCGACAGGCGTTGGTGATCGCGCTGAAGGCCGAACAGATGGGTGGCGTTGCGCGCCGCCAGCACCAGCTGATCCGGGTGCCAGGGCTTTGTGATGAACTGGTAAATGCCGGCCTCGTTGATGGCGCCGATCATGTCCTCGGGTTCGGTGTAGCCGGTGACGATGATGCGGACGATCTCCGGCCAGCGCTCGCGCACTTCGGTGAGGAAAGCGATGCCTGAGACTTCCGGCATGCGCTGATCGCAGAAGACCGCCTGCACCCACTCGTTCTCAAGGATGCGCAAGGCGTCCGCCGCGCCGAGCGCGGTGAAAACCTCGAACTCCTCCCCGAGCGCGCGCGCCATGACCTCGACGGAGCGCGGCTCGTCGTCGACCAGGAGCAAAGTCGGGCGCGAACTCATGTGGCTACTCCGCGGCCGCGCCGACGGCGCCGCGCAACGCCCGCGCCCGGGTGTCGGCCGCCGCGGCGAGAGATTCGAGCCGCTCGCGCCGCGCCCCCTCGAGCCAGGCGAGCCAGTCCGGCAGCCCGGCCCCGGTGCGGGCCGACACCATAAGCAGCGCCGCGCGAGGGTTGATTCGCGCCACATTGCGCCTGAGGGCGGCGAGATCGACGTCAAGATGCGGCAGAAGGTCCGCCTTGGTCAGCAGAACGACATCGGCGCCTTCAAAAATATCCGGGTATTTCAGAGGCTTGTCTTCACCCTCCGTGACCGAGAGCAAGGTCACGCGCTTATCCTCGCCAAGATCGAAGGCGGCCGGGCAGACGAGATTGCCGACGTTCTCGATGAACAACACGCCGCCCGCCGGAAGCGGCAGCCGCTCAAGCGCGTGACCGACCATATGAGCGTCGAGATGACACCCCTTGCCGGTGTTGATCTGCACCGCCGGAACGCCGACCGCGCGAATGCGCTCGGCGTCGTTGGCGGTCTGCTGGTCGCCCTCGATCACGGCGGCCGGAATGCGTCCGGCGAGGGCCTTCAGAGTCTCTACGAGGAGCGTCGTCTTGCCCGCTCCAGGGCCCGCCAGGAGATTGAGGGAAAAGACGCCGTCCGCCGCCAGCCGGGCGCGGTTGCCCGCCGCAAGGGCGTCGTTCTTGGCGAGGATGCCCTGCTCGATCTCCACCATGCGGCGCGTATCGAGGCCCGGCGCGTGAGAGCGAAGGGGAGCCGGGCCGTCATGGGCGCGGGCGTCGGCGTGGATCGCATCCGCGTGCGCATGCGCATGATCGCCGTGCGCATGGGAATGGGCATGAGAATGGGAGTGCGAATCGTCGTGGGTGTGCGCGTGCCCATCGCCGTGATCGTGGGTATGGGCGTGAGGATGGGTATGCGTATGAGCTGCGGAGGCATCCGCGCCCTGCGCCGCGCTGGCGCCCGAAATCGTCGCGGCGTCGGAGCCGCAGCCGCAAACCACGCACATCACATCACCTCCAGGTCTTTGAGCTTCATTTCCATGCCGCCATTGGGCGCGAGCCGTTCTCCTCCGCAGACCGGACAGGGATCGAGCCGGGCGGCGATTTCCACCGTCTCGCCGCAATCGAAGCACCAGGCGGTCCCGGCCTCCTCCAGCATGACAAGCTCCGCGCCTTCCGCAAGCGAGCCGCGCATCACCACGTCGAAACCGAAGCGCAGAGCCTCGGGGTCGACCCCGGCGAAGCGGCCGATGGCGAGGCGCACGCGCGTGACGCGCGAAAAGTTCTGGGCGCGTCCGGCATCTTCGATGGCGCTCCTGAGGCTCTCGCAAATCGACATCTCGTGCATGTCACGCTCCTCTTTCGAAGGCGAGGGTCACCGGCGCGCAAGGGTTGACCGCGCCGACGCAGAGCTGCGCCAGCATCGCCGTCTCGCGCCGCGACGGCAACGCCGCCAGCATGCGTTCGAGAAGGCCCCCCGGCGCGAGGTTCCAGACGCTCGGCGTCAGCACCTGATAGGCGCCGACGCGCCCGTCCAGAACGCGCGCCTTGTGAGCGAGGCGCCCGCGCGCCGCCTCGGCGACGCCGGCGCCGCCGGGGCTGACGCCTGATAATGGCGCATCCGCGCGCCCCGCCGCCGCCCAGAGAAGATCCAGAACCCGCGCCAGCAGGCGTGCGAAAAGGCTGGCTCCCTCCACGGCCAGAAGGGCCGTCATGACAGGCGCACGCCGCACGCGGTCCAGCGCCGTGGTCTCCCGCGCCGCCAAGGCCCCCGGCTGCACCAGGGCGGCGTCAATATCGGCCAGCCCCACCGAAGGGAGTTCGGCGCGGCCCCAAGCCGGGTCTGCCGCGCGAATCTGACGCAGGAAGCGCGCCGCGCCAGTGGAGCCCGCCTCAAGCCAGGCGTCCAGCTCCAAAATTGTAAAGGCTGAGAGATCGCCCGCCTCACCACAGATCCGCACCGCGACCGGCGCCGGCCCTTCTGGCTCGCCGAGGGAGGACTTGCCGAGCGAAGATTTGCCGAGCAAAGCGAGGGCGGCCCGATCGGGCTCCGCGCCGATCAGCGCCGGCCAGTGATGGAACAGCGCGATCGCGTGATCTCGCACCGTTTCCGCACGCATCGCGTCATGCGCGCCGGGATCGCGAAGGCCGAGAGCCGCGGCGCTCGCCGCGCCCTGGGCAGCCGCGCAAAGATTGAAAACCCGCGGAACGAGGCGGGCGGCCTCGTCGACGGACCGCCCGACCAGCCAGCGCGCGGGATCGCTCGCAGGCGCGGCGGCGAAACGCCAGCCCGGCGCCGCTTCCGGCCGATAGGGCGCGCCGGCCAGAGCAGGAGGAAGAAAAGCAGCACCCACTTTTCCGCTCGCATCCCGTTCCAAACTATTGGAATCGATCACGTTCACGATTTTTGATCGATTTGATCCAAAATCACCGTGATCTAAGGGACTCGTCATGGCGCCTCCCCGTTCGGGGCACGCCCGCCCGACCTACCGACGATCAGTTCGCGGCGTGAAGGCTGCAGCGCCGGGCGTTCCGCCAGCGCATCCGCCGCCGCCTCGGCGGCTTCGGCCGCTGCGATCTCCGCCTCGCGCCGGCGGCGGATTTCGCCGAAAGGCGCTCCTTCTTCGCGGATTGCGGGATCATACAGCGCCGTCAGAGCCGCTTGCGCGATCTCGACCGCCTGCTGCATCAAGCTGAAATCGAACATGGGCGAAAACAAAGAGCACGCTTTGTAGGGACCGACGTCCGCGCGGTTCGCGCCGAGAAACTCGTACCAGCCCGACGGAAATTCGACGAGTTCCTTGGTCCCGGTCGCGAGGCGCGACCAGTCGTCGCCGGGGCCCGGCAGCAGCACCAGATTCATGAACCAGGGCGTGATCAGGACGCCGAGCCCGCGGCCCTCATGCGCGCGAAAGCCGACGGCCTTGACGCCGAGCGCCTCGTTGACGATCGGCACGCCCCGCATCTGACCTGCATGAATCTCGCGGAACGCCGCTTCGAGCCGCGCCGGGATCTCTTTCAGAATCTCATCGAGCCGTTGGTCGGCCGTCGCCGGCGCCGAGGGCGCGAGCGCCGCCGCGTTCTCTCCGCCGTCCAGCACCATGAACTGATCGCGCGCGCCATCGCACACCGGGCAGCGCCAATCGTCAGGCAGGTCGACGAAGGCCGTACCCGGCGGCGTCTGCGAGACTTCGCAGCCGATGGCGGGATCATAAACGTGCCAGCAGATCTTGCATTCAAGGCGCGTGCGCGGGTCAAGCCGCGCGGCGTCGCCGAGAAAAGAGCCTTCAAATCGGGGCGCCCGCATCCGCCCGCCTCAGCGCATCGCCCCAAGCGCCTCGAAGAGGCGCTGGGCGGAATCGGCGATATCCTCCGGGGCGGCCAGGGCTACTTCCGGCAGGTCGGCGATCTCGATCGTGTCGAGGATCAGCGCATCGTCGGAATTATAGTAGCGCACGCGCCAGACGCCGCGGCGCGCCGCGGCGTCGATGCGGCAGTTTCCGTAGCCGCGCGAAAGAATCGCGACGCCCCCTTTGCCGAGGGCGGAATCGATCAGCGCGAGATCCTCGGGGGTATGCGGCAGGAGCGAAAGATTGATCACATGCGCGGGGCTTCCCGGCGCCCGCGCAGCGGTCCGATAAGCGATCTCGGCGATCACGGGCGGCGCGTTCACGACGCCGGCGCGCGGCGTCGCGACGTCCTGCAAATCAATGTCCCAGCGCGGCGGAAAGGCGCGCAGGGACGCGCCGCGCGGGAAAGGCCCGACCTCGATGCGGTCGACGCCGTCGGCGCCGCGCACGCGCCACACGCCGGCGAAGGTCGCCTCCTGGATTTCCAGAGCCGCGCCGGCGCCGCTGACCCGCACCGCCACTTCGCCTTCGCCCAGAGCCTCGTCGACGAGCGCGCGGTTCTCCGGGTCAAGGGCGCTGATCGAGACGGACTGATGGACATCCGGCGTCCAGGCCGCGAGCGCGCGCTGGACGGCGTCGAGCGCCGCGAAAGCCGGCGCAAGGCGGGCGGGGTCCGCCACTTCGGGCAGATGCGCCTCGTAGACCCGCATGCTTGACGGCATGGGGAGATAAGAGAGCGCGTCGTCCGCAGCGGACTGGCTGCCGGGACCAAAGCCGATCGGCGGCTGCGTCGCGATGGGAAGGGTGGTCATGGGATGCGCATCCTTCAGTGGGCCGCGATGGGGGCCGCAAGCAGCGCGGCGAGCCGCGCGAGATACTCATCCCAATCCCGCATGCGGGCGACGGCGCCGACGGGCTCGCCGCCTTTCAGCACCACGATGGCTGGCAAAGCGAGGGACAATCGTTCGCGCAGCGCGGCTTCCACGGCGGGACCGGCTACGGCGCCGGTCAACCGCCCCGCGCCTGCGTCGAGGGCCTTCACCAGTTCCGGCAGCACGACGGCGACGTCGGGGGTCTCGAGATGGGCCTTTCCATGGGCGGGCAGGAGCAGGAGGAGGTCTCGCGGATCGCTCGCGACGGCGTCGAGCCGCTCCACATAGGCATAGCCCTGACAGCCGAGAAGGCGCTGGACCAACGGATGCAGCGGGGCGGCGGCGGCGGTCGAGGGGGTTGCGGCGAGCGGAGCGTCAAACATCAGGCCTCCTTGTGGCCGGCCGCGTGGGCGGCCGCCAGATGGGGCGGGAGTTGTGGCTCCCGGTCGAGATCGGCGAAGGCGCCGGAAAGGCAGGCCGGGTCGGCGGAGCCAGCCATGATGGCCGCCATCGCCGCCACCGCCTCGCCGATCAGCCGCGCCTCCTCTGCATCAAGCAGGCGGCGGGCGGTCCCGAGGAACGCCAGCACATGATCGCCCGACTGCGCCTCGGGCACGAGCGCGAGGTCGATCCGGTGCAGGCCATCGCCTGCCCGGCACTCGGCGAAATCGCCGGAGCGCGTCTCGATCCGCATGGGAATGCCGATGCACATCGCTCAGCTCGCTTTCGCGCGGCGCGCCAGCACCCGCGCATCGCCGATGCGGCAGGCCTCAATGGCGGCCGGGCGTCCCGCCTCATAGGCCTCGCGGGCGACGGCGGCGGCGATCACCCCGGCATCGTGCGACGTCCGCCGAAGCAGCGCGACGCCGAACTCGTCGCGCAGGAGCGCCACGACATGCGCCATGGCGGGCGCCACCTGCGCCGCGACGACGTCGGTTAGTCCGCCGCCGTAATCATTGAGGGTATGAGGCTGTACGCCGACGAGCAGAAGGCGCCTCGGCATGCAGCCGCGCAACTGGAGCAGCGCGAGCACTTCCTGGAAGCCGGTCTGATGCAGGCTGATCTTGCGCGCGCCGAGCACGGCCGGCACCTCGCCGTCGGCGAGCAGATGCAGCGTTCCCGGCGGCAGCCCGTAATCGACGGCGTCGATGATGACGACGGCGTCGGCGTCTTCGAGATGAGGCAGCAAATAGAGGCCCTGGGTGCCGCCGTCGATGAGGGTTACGCCTTCAGGCATCGAATAGTCGCGGTCGAGCGCCTCGACGACGCGAACGCCAAAGCCTTCGTCGGCCCAAAGAATATTCCCGATGCCGAGCACGAGGATGCGTTCATCGACCATGGCGATGCGATTTCCCTGGAAAGCCTCCCGGCGGGCGTATCCCCCGCTTTCGCAGAATATATCAAAACACATGCCAGTCCGAGCAAGGTCCCGAAATACTGCGATTTCAAGGCGCATCGACATCAGTGAGAGAATCGCGCCGGGAGCTATTGTCGCGTAAATTTCCATTTTTGACGCAAAATGGAAAGCACCCTTACAAAAAAATGGGCGCAGCTTGCGCCGCGCCCAGAAGGACACCTTAGGCTTAAGAATTTAGTCCGGGTCGTCGTCCCGGAAGGTCCGGTAGCCGTTGGTCATGGCGGAGACCATGGACTGGCGGGACATGATGTCTTCCCGGATCACCGAATAGACGTGGATGATCACGAACAGGATGATGACCCACATGCCGAGATGATGCCAGGTGTGGACGCTCAGGCTTCCGCCCAGTAGCGGAATGACCCAGCCGAACGCCCGGGCCTGCCAGCTGCCGAGCCCCTCCCCTTCCGAGTAAAGGGCGAAGCCGGTGACGATCATGAACAGGCCGACGACCACCATGACCCAGAACATGAAGAACTGGGCGAGCGGGTTGTGGCCGACATATTTGTTCGGGCGAATCTTCAGGAACATGTACCACTGGGTCTCCACCCATAGCCCGCGCCAGAATTGCGCGCGCCAGAACGGAAAGGTGAAGAGCTCGCGGGCGTTTTTGTTGCCGACGAAGGCCCAGAGCACGCGGCCCGCGAAGCCGATGGCGAAGATATAGGCCGCCGAGAAATGCAGGAAGCGGATCGTGCCCATCATGAAATGGGCGCTCGCTTCTCCCGACAGCGTCGGGAAAGGCGATGCGATGAGATAGCCGGTCACGCAGAGCACCAGGATCGACAGGGCGTTGACCCAATGCCATAGCCGCACCGGCGCCTCATAGACGTAGACCGTGGTCAGCTTGCGTCCGTTCCGGACCGCGGATCCGGCGTTCGCCGCTTCGACGGACGCGCCGCCGGGCGCTGGGATGGCGTCGCTCATGAAAACCTCCCCTCAGCGCACGGTGACGCGGGCGAGTTCCTCGCCGCCCGGCGCCAGGACATGGGTGGAGCAGGCGAGGCATGGATCGAACGAATGGAGCGTGCGCAGGATCTCCACCGGCTCGTCGGGGCGCTCCATCGGCGTGTTGAGAAGCGAGGCCTCGAACGCGCCGATATTGCCCTTGGGATCGCGCGGGCTGCCGTTCCAGGTCGTCGGCACCACGCATTGGTAGTTCTCGATCCGCCCGTCCTTGATCTTGATCCAGTGGCCGAGGCCGCCGCGCGGCGCCGCCACCGTGCCGACGCCCTTGGCCTCCTTCGGCCATGTGGCGGGATCCCACTTCTCGACATTCGCGGTGGCGGTGTCGCCGGCCTTGATGTTCGCGATCAGATTGTCGAAATCAGTCAGCATCATCTCGGCGCAATAATGCGCCTCGAGCGCCCGGGCGAGCGTGCGGCCGATGGTCGTCGGCAGCGCCTGCTTCGGCGTGAAGCTTGTGCCGGCCAGCGAATTGAAGCGGCCGAGCGACTCATCGACCTGCCCTTTCACATAATCGACGCCGTGGGAATAGGCGAGGATGTAGCGGGCGAGCGGCCCCACCTCGCAGGCGGCGCCCCTCCAGCGCGGCGCCTTAATCCAGGAGTATTTCGCCGCCTCGTCCACCGCCTCGATATTGGTTTTCGTGCCCTTGGCCGCGGGACCGAGTTCGAATTTCGGCTCGGTTACGCCATCCCAGGGATGCAGCCCCACATCGTTTTCGCCGGCGCCGTAGGTGTACCAGGAATGGGTGACGAACTCCTGCACCTGCGCGGGGTCGCGCGGGTCGATCGGATGGATCTCCTCCCAATTGCCGCCGAGGATCACGCCGCCCGGCAGACGGTCGGTGGATTTCTGGCCCTGGATCGCTTCGTAATCGCCATAGTCCATGACGTTGGTCGCCGAAAGTCCGCCGCCATAGAGCCATCCCTTGTAGAAGCTCGCGATGGCGATCACGTCCGGCACATAGACGTTCTTCGAGAACTCGTAAGCCTCCTGGAGCTTCAGCTTGACGAAGTTCAGCCGCTCCATGTTGAGGGGAGCCCCCGCCGACATGTCCCCTTCCATGTTGATGGCGCAGGGCACGCCGCCGACCATGTAGTTCGGATGCGGGTTCTTGCCGCCGAAAATCGTGTGAACCTTGACGATCTCCCGCTGGAAGTCGAGCGCCTCCAGATAATGGGTGACGGCGAGCAGGTCAGCCTCGGGCGGAAGCTTGTAGGCGGGATTGTCCCAGTAGCCGTTTTTGAAGATGCCAAGCTGTCCGCTCTCCACAAACTTCTTCAGCCGGTTCTGAACGTCCCGGAAATAGCCTGGCGACGACTTGGAGTGGGCGGAGATGGATTGCTGGAGGACGGAGGTGGCCTTGGGGTCGGCCTTCAGCGCATTGACGGGATTGACCCAGTCGAGTGCGTGCAGATGATAGAAATGAACCACATGATCGTGCCACTGCAGCACTTTCGCCATGATCTCGCGGATCAGGAAGGCGTTGTTGGGAATCTTGATCTGCAGCGCATCCTCGACGGCGCGCACCGAGGTCAGGGCGTGGCAGCCGGTGCACACGCCGCAGATGCGCTCCACGAACGCCCAGGCGTCGCGCGGGTCGCGGCCTTTGAGGATCACCTCCAGACCGCGCCACATCGTACCGGTGGAGACCGCGTTGCGGATCACATTGTCGGCGTCGACATTCACCTCGCAGCGCATGTGCCCTTCGATGCGCGTCACGGGATCGACGACGATGCGGCGGCCCGACGCGTCGAGCGTGAAGCCGTTGGGGGTCTGGACGGTCATTTCGCGTCTCCCTTATGCTGGGCGCGCTTCAAGGCGCTGACGGCGGCGTGCACGGCGACTGCGCCGCCCACGACCCCGGCGGCGGCGAGGCCGATCTGATCGGCGTTGGCTTCGACGCCAAAGCCTTTTCCGTGAATGTCGGAAAGGCGGGCGTACCAGGAGCCCTTGTCCCAGAAACCATCCTCGGAGCAGCCGATGCAGCCGTGTCCGGCCTGGATCGGAAACGACACGCCGTCATTCCAGCGTACGGTGGAGCAGGCGTTGTAGGTGGTCGGCCCCTTGCACCCCATCTTGTAGAGGCAGTAGCCTTTGCGCGCGCCTTCGTCGTCGAACGATTCCACATATTGTCCGGCGTCGAAATGGGCGCGCCGGTAGCATTTGTCGTGGATCCGCTGGGAATAGAACATCTTGGGCCGGCCCTGCCGGTCCAGCTCGGGGATGCGGTCGAAGGTGAGCATGTAGGTGATGACGGCGGTCATCACCTCCGCGATGGGCGGGCAGCCTGGCACCTTGATGATGGGCTTGTCGAAGATCACTTCATGCACGGGCGTCGCGCGCGTCGGATTCGGGCGCGCCGCCTGCACGCAGCCATAGGAGGCGCAGGAGCCCCAGGAGATGATGGCCTTCGCGTCCGCCGCCACCTTCTTCAGCTGATCGACGAAAGGCTTGCCGCCGATGATGCAATACATCCCGTCTTCGTTGAGCGGCGGGTTGCCCTCCACGGCGAGGATGTAATTGCCCTTATATTTCGTCATCACCTCGTCGAGGATGGCTTCCGCTTGATGGCCGGCGGAGGCCATGAGCGTGTCGTCATAGTCGAGCGAGATCATGGAGAGGATCACATCCTTCGCCAGCGGATGCGCCGAGCGGATGAAGCTCTCCGAGCAGCAGGTGCATTCGAGCCCGTGCAGCCAGAGCACCGGCAGGCGCGGCTTGGTCTCCATGGCGTGGACGATCTGCGGCGCGAGCTCCGGGCCGAGACCGAGGGCGGCCGCGGTCAGCGAACAGTATTTCAGGAACGAGCGGCGGGTGATGCCCTGCCGCCGCATCACCTCGTAGAATGTCTCAAGGCCGACCATACGGCGTCCCCTTCTGAATGGTGCTTCCGCGCGGCTGCGTCGAGGCGGTCGCGCTCCCTTCTACTCAGCAACGCCCATGCCATTCATCTTTGTTATTTTAGATCAGCGCCTTAAGCGGAATCGCCTAGTGGCGAGGCGGAAAGCGCCTCCTCGCTTTTTGGCGCGGGCGGAAAGCGCGTGACCGGTTCCGCTCGCCGCAAAAGACGGGCGGCGGCGACCGCCGCCTGGCCCAGCGCGAGGCCGCCGTCATTGGCCGGCGCATCGGCTCCCGTCAGCGCCTCAAGACCGATTTCGCGAAGCCGCCGCGACGTCGCCTCCAGCAGGCGCGCATTCTGGAATACGCCCCCCGACAGTGCGACGACGCCGATGTTCCCGGCCCGCGCGATCGCGCCGGCGGCGTTTGCGAAGGCCGCCGCCACGCCGTCATGAAACCGGGTCGCGATGATCGCCGCCGGCGCGCCCGCGGCGCGGTCCGCGAGGGCGGCTCGCCACAGCGGCGCGGGGTCCAGTTCCAGCAGGCCCTCCGAGGAGGTTGCGGCGAGGGCGTAGGGCTCCCCCTGCCCCGCCGCTTCGCCAGCGCAGGCTTCGAGCGCCATGGCTGCTTCGCCTTCGAAGCTGAGGCGGTCGGGCGCAAGGCCAAGCAGCGCGGCCATGGCGTCGAACAGCCGCCCGGCGGAGCTGGCGAGCGGCGCGTTAAGGCCCTTGGCGATCATCGCGCGAAGGGTCGCCGCCGGCTTGCCCACGAAAAGATCGGGCGGGACGCTCTGAGGCCCCAGAGCGGCGTCAAGATGCGCGAGCAGGACCCGCCACGGCTCGCGGCTCGCCGCGTCGCCGCCGGCCAAAGGGATCGGACGCAGGCGCCCGCGGCGCACGCTCGTCTCATAGTCGCAAAGGAGGATTTCCGCCCCCCAGAGGGCGCCGTCCGCGCCAAATCCAAGCCCATCCAGCGCGATGCCCACGACTTTCCCCTGGTCGCGGCGCCAGCCGTTCTCCGCCAGCACGGCGGCGATATGGGCATGGTGATGCTGCACGGCGATCAGCGGCAGGTTGCGCGCTTCCGCCAGTCCCGAACCATAGCGCGTGGCGCGGAGGCCAGGATGCATGTCCACGGCGACCGCCGCCGGGTTGTGACCGAACAGAGCCGCGTAATCGGCGAGGGCGGTCTCGAACGCGTCGCCCGTCGCCGGCTCGTCGAGGTCGCCGAGATGGTGCGTCAGCAGGGCCTTGCGCCCATGCGTCAGGCAGGCGGCGCTCTTCAGCTCCCCGCCGAGGGCCAGCACCGGCGGCGCATCCGCAAAGTCCGCGGGGAGGTCGCGCGGCAGCGGCGCGAGGCCCCGTCCCCGGCGCAGCACCCGCATCCGCCCGTCGATCAGCCGGACGACGGAATCATCGAGGCGCCGGGCGATCGGCCGGTCATGCGACAGGAAACCATCGACGATGCCGGAGAGTTTTTCGCGCGCTTCCGCATCGCGAAATATTTGCGGCTCGCTGGAGCGGTTGCCGCTGGTCATGACCAATGGACTTCCGACCTTCGCCAGCAGCAGATGATGCAGCGGCGTATAGGGCAGCATCAAACCGACCGGACCTTGCCCTGGCGCTGCTTCCGGAGCGAGACGGGCGCCTCGGCGGCGCTTCAAAAGCACGATCGGCGCGGCGGGATGGGCGAGCGCTGCTTCCTCTTCCGGCCCGACATGACATAGCTCGCAGGCCTCCGCGACATCCGCCGCCATCACGGCCAGCGGCTTGGCGGGACGGAGCTTCCGCCGCCGCAACTCCCGCACCGCTTCCGGATTGGTCGCGTCGCAGGCGATGTGGAAGCCGCCAATCCCCTTTACCGCCAGGATTCGCCCGGCCCGCAGCCAGTCGGCGGCGGTCGAGATGCAGGCCGCGTCCGAGGCGCAAAGGGTCGCCTCATGCGCGAGGCGGGCGGCCGGCTCCCAGGCCAGATGCGGGCCGCACGCGGGACAGGCGATGGGCTGGGCATGGAAGCGGCGGTCCGCCGGGTCCTGATATTCCGCGCGGCACGCGGGGCAGAGGGCGAAGCCGCTCATCGTGGTGCGAATGCGGTCATAGGGCAGGCCCGCCACGATGGAGAATCGCGGGCCGCAATCGGTGCAATTGGTGAAGGCGTATCCGAAGCGCCGGGCGGCGGGATCGGCGATCTCGGCGCGGCAGGCGGGACAGGCAGCGATATCCGGCACGACACCCACCGACACCGCGCCGGACGCGCTGCCAACGATGCGGAACTCGTCCCCCTCCGGCAGTTCGGCGGGGCGTCGTTCGATCCGCTCCACGCGGGCGAGCGCCGGCGCCTCGGCGCCCAGCGCATGCGTCAGCGCATCGAGGGCCGCAGGCGGACCGGCGGCGCGGATGAGCACGACATCGCCAAGGTTGCGCACCTCGCCGGCGAGGCCAAGGCGTTGGGCGAGGCGCCAGACGAAGGGCCGGAATCCCACCCCCTGCACGATGCCGCGAACAATGATTTCGATCCCCTGCCGCTTTGCGGACATCGCGCTCTCAATGCACCGTGCAGACCATGCACGGATCGAAAGACCGCACGATATGCTGAACGCTGAGAGGCGTCGTCTCGCCGGGATGCACGGCGGCGCCAACCAGCGCGGCTTCGAGCGGCCCCGCCGCGCCGGCCGCGTCGCGCGGCGAGAAGTTCCAGGTGGTCGGGGCGATGATCTGGTAGCGGGCGATCTTGCCGCCCTCCACCTGCAGCCAATGTCCGAGCGCGCCGCGCGCCGCCTCGGTCAGTCCGGCGGCCTGTCCCTGCGCCGGCGTTTTCGCTTGCGCGCACCAGGGTCCGTCCGGCTCCAGCGCCCTTACCCAGCCTTCCATGGCGATGAGCGTGCGCGCGGTCTCCACGAGGCGCGCGATCACGCGGGCGAACGCGTTTCCGCCCGCGAACGCGACGAGATCCCGCACCAGCGGCTGTCCGTCGATCGCCTGCCGCGCCAGCGCGCCGGTCTCGAACGGGGCGCCGTTAAGGCGAGGCGCCTTGCACCAGCTGTAGCCTGTCTCGTCCTCGGCGTCGGGCGTGGTCGAACCCTCGAAGGGATGGTGGGACCGGCCGCGCTCCGTCATCCGGGCGAAGGTATGATCCTCGGCGATGCCGGCCGGATCGAAAGCCGCCGTCTTTCCGCCCGCGTAGGTCCCCCGCGGATAAAGCGGGCCGGCGTCGGAAGGGTAGGCCCCATAGCTCAGGAAACGGTCATAAGCCCGGCCAAGACGCTCCAGGCCGAGATCGGCGGCGATTTCCAGAAAAAGACGGAAGTCGCCGTCGGGGCCTCCGGCGCGCCAGCGGTCCAGCTCCTCGCGCGCGGCGAGCGCCGCCACGCGCTCCAGCTTCGCGCCAAAGAGCTGCTCCTCGAGGCTTGCGCGCACCGCGCCAAGGATCGCCAGCAGCCGCATCTTGTCGTGAGGCCCCGCGCGGCGCGTGACGCCGCCCGGCTGGATCGCGAGCGTATGCGGCCAGCGTCCCGCGAGCAGGCCGAGCACATGAAGGAGCGTCGCGCGCGTCTCAAGCATGCGCCGCGCCGCCGCGCCGCGCCCGGCCTTGAATCGCGCCTCCGCGCGCGCGAACCAGGGCCGCTCGGCATAGGCCGCGCGGGCGAAATCGGGCATGAAAAAAATGTGGAAGTGGGTGAGGTGGTCCGCCACATTTTCGGTTGCGACGATGAGATTGGTCGCGATGCGCCCGTTGGATGTCGGAGACAGCCCCTGAAGACCGGCCAGCGCCAGCGCGGCCGCCTGGGATTGCGAAACCGAACAAATGCCGCAGATGCGCGGCGCGATGATCAGGGCGTCGCCCGGATCGCGCCCCTCAAGGATGCGCTCGAAGCCGCGAAACAGCGGGGCGGTCACGTAAGCCGCCGTCACCGCCCCATTCGCCACATCAAGGCGCACTTCGAGGTCGCCCTCGACCCGGTTGAACGGACCGACGACGAGACGCGTGACGCTCTCGCCTCTCGCGCCCTTTTCGTTCGCGCCGGTCATTTCCGCTTGAAGTCGCGCACGGTCGGGGCCATCGCCACGCGGTCGCTGACCGCGTTGCGCCGCAGCCGCTCCGGGGTCGCGGCTTTCGCCAATGAGGACAAGGCGACGAACCACGCCTTGGGCATGTCGGTCGGCAGGCCGACCGGGATTCCGGCGATCTTGGGCGTCGCCAAAAACGCATGGCCAGGCTCTTCGAATTCGGGCGCGGTGCAGTTGACGCAGGCATAGCCGCCTCGCGTGCAGGACCCCTCTCCGTTCCAGGCGCGCGTATTGCAGTCCGCATGGGCCTGCGTGCCGAGACAGCCGAGATGCTCCATCAGGCAGCCGAGGTCGGAGAGCTTCTCGGCGCTCGCCTTGTACTCATAGTATTCGTTGCGCGCGCAGCCGTGATGGACCAGTTGGTCGGCGTAGAAGCGGGGCCGGCGGTAGGCGTCGAGATCGGGCGCCGTCATGAGGCCGGCGGCGAGAAGCATCAAGGTCTCGGTGATCCAGCCCGGATGGGTCGGGCAGCCGGCCACGTTGATGACGGGCAGGCCGGCGCGCGAGCGGAACGCGGCGCCGAGCGCGCCGCCCTCCCTTCGCCCGTCATATTGCAGCCCGCAGGCGTCCGTGGGATTGACGCCGGCGGCTGTGACGCCGCCATAGGCGGCGCAGGAGCCGATCGCGACCACGTGCTGCGCCAGCGCGGCCAATTCGCGCGCCCAGTCGATGGTTGGCCGGCCGCCGAAGACATGGAACGTGCCGGCGCCATTTGGTCCGCGCAGCAAGGCGCCCTCGACGCACAGGGCGTCCAGCCGCAGCGCGCCGGACCGCACGCTTTCGAACAGCGCCAGCGCCTCGACGCCGGTTTCCTCCGAGAGGCTCGGATGCCAGAGCAAGCGGACGCCGGCGCTCTCCAGAGTAGCAGTGAGATCCGGGGCCTCGGCGCAGAGCAGCGACATGGTGCAGCCGCCGCATCCGCCCGACTGCAGCCAGAGGACGTTGAAGGCTTCGCTCACAAACCGCCTCCCGTCTGCGCCACTGGGGCGGCGGGAAGCGTCAGCGTCATGACCGCGCCGCCCCCTTCGTGGTTGCCGGCCTCAAGGGCGCCGTCGTGCTCCTGCACGATGCGGTAACTGATCGAGAGGCCAAGGCCGGTGCCCTTGCCCACGGGCTTGGTGGTGAAGAAGGGATCGAAAATTCGCGAGGCGGTCTCGGCAGGGATGCCGGGGCCGGTGTCGCGCACCGTCACGACGATCCGATCGTCGAGCCGGCGGCCCTCAATCTCGAGTCGGCGCTCGGGGCGTCCCTCCATGGCGTCCACCGCGTTCTGGATCAGGTTCATCACCATTTGGTGGAGATGGCCCCGATGACCCACGACGGCGAGGCCCTCGGGCAGCGTGACGGCCGTCTCCACCACAAGCTTCTGCGCCTTGGCGACCCAGTCGAGGGCGGAGCGGACGAGGGCCGCCATGTCCACCGGTTCGCGCGCCTTCTTGCCGTCGGAGGAGAAGCGGCGCAGATCAGCGACGATGTCGCGGACGCGCTCCGCTCCCTCCAGCATCCCGGCGAGGGTCGGCGCCAACTCCGTCAAGGTGTGGTCGATCTTCAGGCCCGCGCGCAGACTGGCCAGCTGGTCGGGCTCCGCGGCCCCATGCAGGGCGTCAAGATAGGAGGTCAGCCGCTCGCTGTATCGCTTCATGGCGTGGGCGTTGCCGTAGACGAACGAGATCGGATTGTTCAGCTCATGGGCGACGCCGGCGACCAACCGGCCGAGCGAGGCCATTTTCTCCGCCTGGATGAGTTGCTGCTGGGTCTGCTTCAGCCGCTCATGGGCGGCGGCGAGATCCCGATAGGCCTTGCGCAATTCGCCCATGGGGCGGCCCGTGAGGACCATGCCGACGGCGCGCCCGCGCGAATCGAAACGGATGGCGCCGTTGACCGAAACCGGAAACGGCCCTTCCGGCGTCGCAAAAGTAAAGTCCCGGTCGAGAATGCGCTGGCGCTTGGCGACGATGGCGAGAACGTCGCCGAAGCTGGTTGGCGAACCCGGCGCCAGCAGGTCCGCGAGCTTCAGCTCCAGCAACGCCGATCCGCAGCGGCCGAACAGGCGTTCGGCTGCGACATTGACCTGCTCGATGCGCCCGGTCAGGTCGCAGGCGATCAGCACGTCGGTCATGGAGGCCATGACTCCGGCTATGAAAGCCTGGGCTTCCTCGAGGGCCTCGTTCTTGGTCTCGAGCTCCACCTGCTGGGTCAGCAGTTCGGCGTAGGTCTCGTCCATCTTGCGGATGACGGCGATCCACGCCTGCTCGGCGTCCATGCCCTCTGTTTCATAGACGGCGAGGCTGCCGGCTGACGCCAGCGCCTTTTCGCGCGTTTGCTTCCTCGGCGTGGACATGATGCGGACAGCCGCGGCTCGTTGCGGGGTCGCCATGGTAGACCCGTTCGGCCGGATTGAACATCTCACAGTCGAGGCGAATTTTTCTTGGCCGGAACGCTAGAGCATATTCCGATCAGATTGATTCAATCTGATCGACAAGAATATGCTCAAGCTTTTGAATCTGGAGCGATTTCTTATCGACCGAAGGGTCCATTCGGTCGGAAAGCGCTCTAGGACGCAGAGGTCGATGTCCCCTTCCAAAAGAGCCGGATGGCCCAGCCGAAATGTGAGGCGCCTCGAACAATCGAGCGCCGCAGCGACGCATTCAGTTCGGGTTTTGGATCAAAATGGCTTCGAAGGAGTCGCGTTGAATGCGAAAGCGGCCGCGTCCGCCCGCAAAAACCTGATACTTCGAATCTTCGGCGCGGCAGAGCCGATAAAACCATTCTTGCCGCCCGAACTGCCGAGGAAGGGCGTCGATCGTGTTGACGGAGCCATCGGGATGGAAACGCACATTAATGCTCACCTCGTCGCGTTTCCCGCCGCCGGCGTTGATCGCCGCTTCAGAGCGAATGTCAACCACCGTATCGACGGCGTCCGCGACTGCGCAATCCCCCTCAAATTCCGAAATCATTCAAATTCTCCACGCTGATCCCTTGGCGTCCGCGCCATCGAGCCCGCATTTAATATATCCAAGCTATATAACGAGTCAACGCCGTCGCAGCAAAATGCGTATCCTCGAAAGACGGAATCAAAGACCGCGGCCCGGGCGAAATAAATTAATTCGCCGTCCGCATATTCATTTGATCGCGATCAAACGAGATCGAAATCCGCAGTTCATTGGCGCGGACGCTCCCCAAGGCATCCGGCGAAATGGCGCACGCATATTGGCGCGCGAGAGGCGTTGCGCGCTTTCAAAACGCGCTCCGCGGTTTTTCAGACAAGCCAACGTCCTTGGCGTCGTCCACGAAGCGCCCTAACATTGCCCGTTCGTCCGCCCCGTCCGGACCATGTCGCACCCAATCACGGCGCAGAAAGACTTTTATGCTGGCCAATCAGATCGACGCCCTGCTGAGCTTGCGGAGCGACGGACGGCTGCTCGTTGGGCGCGACCGCATCGCACTGCTTGAAGCCGTGGTCGAGCATGGCAGCATGACCAAGGCGGCCAAAAACGCCGGCTTCAGCTATAAGGCGGCGTGGGACGCTGTCCAGGCGATCAACAATCTGTTGCCCCGTCCGGCCTTCGTCACGCGTACGGGCGGCAAACGCGGCGGCGGCGCCGAAGTCACCGAAGAAGGCCGCAAGCTTATCGCCGCATTCCACAGGCTTGAAGAGAAACTCGCCCGCATCTCCGGCGCGATCGCCGCCGAAGGCCTCGATAATTTTGACGATCTTTTGCTCTGGGGCCTCGCCGTCAAGATCAGCGTCCGCAACGCGTTTCGCTGCACGGTCGTTCAGATCGACGAAGATCCCGTCGATGCGACCGTGACCTTGCAGGTCTCCTCAGCCAACGATATTTCCGCCATCATCACCCATGCCGCCGCGGCGGACCTGCGCCTCGCACCTGGACGCAGCGTCGTCGCCCTGGTCAAGTCCTCCTTCGTGATGCTCGCGCCGCCCGGCGAAACGATCGGCGTTCAAGGCCGCAACAGACTTTTGGGACGAGCGACGCGTCGCGTCGACGGCGCCAACAACAGCGAGATTCAACTCGACATCGGCGACGGCAAGATTCTGACCGCCGTCGTGCCAAAGGATAGCGCCGAAGATTTGCGCATCGCGCCAGGCGACAGGCTCGCCGCCTTCTTCAACGCCTCCCACGTCATCCTCGCCGCAGACTAACATGGTGCGGAAAAAGGTAGGCTCACCGCATGGATCCCGCCAGATTTGCTCGAAAGCGAGCGCTTTGGCGGGCATGATTAGGCCACCGTCAGCAGTTTCGGCATCCTGACGAGGTGACAGGCGGCGGCGGTCAGGGTGAAGGTCCAGCCGGCCCGCGGGTTGCCGCAGTGGCGGGACCACGGTCGTCGCCTCGTCAAGACGGTCGATCCCATGGACGCCGAGTTCGCTCGCAACGGTTTTGCTCGGCACGCCATCCGCGCATCGAAGGATAACGCGACAGCGTTCGGACAAAGACCACGCCACACGATGGCGATGAACCTGTCGTTCGAGATAGGCCCGGTCATCCGAACTCGGAACCAAGGGAGCAATCGGACGCCCCGCCGCGTTGGCCTTAACCTCGCTCCCACTCTCATGGGAAAGCGCCATGCTGCGATGAAACGAACTTCAGTTCCTGATGACTAGCTTCCGACGGCGGTGCGCCGCCACCAGAAAAACGCCGCGGCCAGTCCGATGACCGCGACCGCGATGAGCGTGACGAGCAGTGCCGATTGATCGAGCCACGCGATCGCGGGAACGCTGAGCGCCATGATGACGCCATTGGCGCCCATTCGCCATGAGCCGGTGTGAACGCCGGCGACGAAGGTGCCGAGCGCAAGCAGCAGCAGAATAGTAAGGCTCGTGTAGTCGCTGTTGGCGATCGCCTGCACGCTTGGCAGAAGCACCAGATTCATGGCGACGAGAAACGCGCCCCAATGCAGCGCCTGCGTCCAGATCAGCCGCCATCTCGCCCCCGCATCATAGGCGTGAGGCCAACCCGATGCGATGCAGACGACGGCGATGACCACCGCGAGGAAATCCCAATAGGCAAACTGCCGGTGGGCCACGCTGGTGTAGGCGGCCCCGCCAAGGGTCAGCCCAAGGATAATGAGAAAGGGCAGCTCCTTGATCCAGAAGCCCGGCCCCGTCGGCGGCTCGCGGTGATAATCGGTCATGGCCTGTCGCCCACCCCATCCGTCCATTGCGGCCAAGCCGCCGCGCGTCTTCAGTCTCTTTTGCTCACGGCGACGGGCGAGCCCTGCGCGCGCTCCGCCTTCCGATGCCAGGAATAGACGACGCCAAGTCCGGCCAGAGCGACCACAAGGCCGAGGACGACCACGACCGCGCCCTGTTGCAGCCAGGCCTTGAGCGGAACGGAAATCGCCAGCACGACGCCGATGAAGGCGATCTGCCAGGACAGAATGTTTATTCCGGCGGTGACCGCCCCGAGCGCGAGCAGCAGGAGCACGGCGACGCCGGTCGCCTCGGGGTTGAGCAGGCGCTGCACGCTCGGCAGCAGCGTCATGTTCATGGCGATCAGAAAGGAGGTCCAGTGCAGCGCCTGCGTCAGGATCAGACGGAAGCGCGCCTTGCCGCCGACCATCTCGGCCCAGGCGGTGGCGATCACGGAGACGCAGAGGACGAGCGCCATGAATTCCCAGTAGCCGACGGGAGGCGCCCGCGAGACGGTCGTCATGCCGACGCCGATCAGCGTCAGGACCAGCACGATGAGATAGGGGAGCTCCCGCAGCCAGAAGCTCGCCTTGGGCGAAGGCGCGCGGCCTTCGAGGTCGCCGGCCAGTTCGGGTTCGCTCATGACAGTCCGTTCGCTCTTGAGGCCGTCGCGGCGCGGCCCCCAATCGGCCGCACGGCAGAAATACCCCGCGACGGGGCAAAAGAACAGAGGCTTCGTCGAGGCGCGAACGGCGGCGCGTCACATTGAAGGCGGCGAAAAGGACGGTTAGCCCAAAGCGGAGGCGGATCGACAACGCAGATCGCAACGGCGTGCGATCCTTACGATCGGCTGATCGCTGCGCCCGATGCGGAAATAGGGGCTGTGAAAGCGGGCCGCCGCTCTCGACGCCTCGCGGAGGCTTGGGCGACTCCGACAATCTCCAATATCCGGTGTTCGCTCTCAAACCCGGCGGCTTTCAGGGCGCGATAAGACGCCGCGTTCTCCGCGCCGCAGCCGCAGATCGGGCGCTGGCCCCGCGAAAGATAGCGATGCTTCAGATAGGCCGCGATGTGCGTCCCGTAGCCGTTGCCTCGGTGTTCGGGCGCCACCCACATGCCAATGTCGATGTCCGCGCGGCCGGCGACGACAGGCGCCGCGACGCCGCAACCAACGGTCTCGCCGTGTGCGCTCAGCACAAACAAGCCGCCGGCCGCCGCATAGGCTTGAATTTCGTCCGGGCCGTCGAAAAAGCCGTCGTCTCTGCTTGCGATCGCCATCGCGTCGCCGCCGTCCCCTTTTCGAAACGTCAGCGCCTCCCGAGGAGCGAATGACGCATCGACGATGCGCCGGAACAGCAGTCCGATGGGCGCCGCCTCGGCGAGCCGCGACAGCGCCGCATGAAGAAGCTGCCGATCGAACGATTTACACAGAACCCCGCTGGCGCGCGACGCCTCCATGGCCGCGTCGAAAAGCGCAACCGTATCGGCTGCGTGCTCCGCTCTGACGAAAAATTCGACGAGCTGGCCGCGACTGGCGACGGCATAAGCGATCTCGTCGCAGCGCCAGCTTTTCCCGGCCGCGACGAGCCGCTCCAAATAGAGTTCCTGCGGCTCGGCGAGTCCGTCGAGATAGGCTCGCCGCAACGCTTGCGGAGGGGCGTCGGCTTCGCAAAAGCGTGGCATGAAACCTTGCTCAGACTAATGGACACCAAACCACGCCGATCCTTTCGGCGCAACCGGCGGCGCGGAGCAAACGCGAAACAGGCCCCGGAGAAAACCCCGGGGCCTTCGCCGTCTCTTCGCCGCGCGACGGCTCAGTAATCCATGCCGCCCATGCCGCCCGGCGGGAGCGCGCCCCCGTCCTTTCTCGGATGCTCGGTGATCGTCGCCTCCGTGGTGACGATCAGCCCCGCGATGGAGGCGGCGTCCTGGAGGGCGGTGCGGACGACCTTGGTCGGATCGATAATGCCAAGCGCGACGAGATCGCCATATTCGCCGGTCTGGGCGTCGTAGCCATATCTGTACTCTTTGGATTCGAGCAGCTTGCCGACCACCACCGCGCCATCCGCCCCGGCGTTGTCGACGATCTGGCGCGCCGGGGCCTGAATCGCCTTGCGGACGATATCGACGCCGGTCTGCTGATCGGAATTGCCGGCCTTGACCGCGTCGAGGGCCGGAATGGCGCGCAGCAGAGCGACGCCGCCGCCGGGAGAAATTCCCTCCTGCACGGCCGCGCGGGTGGCGTTCAGCGCATCGTCCACCCGATCCTTTTTCTCCTTGACCTCAACCTCGGTCGCGCCGCCGACGCGGATCACCGCGATGCCGCCTGCGAGCTTGGCGACGCGCTCCTGCAGCTTTTCGCGATCATAGTCCGACGTGGTTTCTTCGACCTGCACCTTGATCTGGGCGATCCGGGCCTGAATGTCTTTCTTGTCGCCGGCGCCATCGATGATCGTCGTCGACTCCTTGTCGATGCGGACCCGCTTGGCGCGGCCGAGTTGCAGGAGCGTGACGCTTTCGAGCTTGACGCCGATTTCTTCGGAGATCAGCTGACCCGCGGTGAGAATTGCGATGTCTTCGAGCAGGGCCTTGCGGCGATCGCCGAAGCCCGGCGCCTTCACGGCGGCAACCTTCAAGCCGCCGCGCAACTTGTTGACCACGAGAGTGGCCAGAGCCTCGCCTTCGACATCCTCAGCGATGATGACGAGCGGCTTGCCCGTCTGCATCACCGCCTCGAGAATCGGCAACAGCGCCTGGAGCGACGACAGCTTCTTTTCGTGAATGAGAAAGTAGGGATCTTCGAATTCGGCGATCATCTTCTCGGCGTTGGTGATGAAATAGGGCGAAAGATAGCCGCGGTCGAACTGCATGCCTTCGACGATCTCCGTCTCGGTCACGAGGTTCTTGGCCTCCTCGACGGTGATCACGCCTTCATTGCCGACCTTCTGCATCGCCTTGGCGATTTCGTCGCCGATGAACCGGTCGCCATTGGCCGAGATTCGACCGATCTGGGCGATCTCCTCGTTCGAGGAGACTTTCTTCGAATTCTTCTTGAGATCTGCGACGATCGCTTCGACCGCGAGATCGATGCCCCGTTTCAAATCCATCGGGTTCAGCCCCGCCGCCACCGCCTTGGCGCCCTCGCGGGCGATCGAGGCCGCGAGCACGGTCGCGGTGGTCGTGCCGTCGCCGGCGTTGTCATGCTGTTTCGAAGCGACTTCGCGGACGAGTTGCGCGCCGAGGTTCTCGAACTTGTCGGAAAGCTCGATCTCCTTCGCGACGGTCACGCCGTCCTTGGTGATGCGCGGCGACCCAAACGCCTTTTCGATGACGACGTTGCGGCCTTTCGGACCAAGGGTGATTTTCACCGCATTGTTGAGAATTTCAATGCCGGCGAGAATGCGATCTCGCGCATCTGTCGAGAAGCGGACGTCTTTGGCAGACATTGTCTTTACCTCCGCAAGAGAGAAAATAGATGCAAGGGCGTTCGGCTCAAGCGACGACGCCCAATATGTCGCTTTCCTTCATAATAAGCAGATCCTCCCCATCGATCTTGACCTCGGTCCCGGACCACTTTCCGAACAGGATGCGGTCGCCGGCCTTGACGTCGAGGGGGCTGAGCTTGCCGTTGTCGTCGCGCCCGCCGGGGCCGACGGCGATCACCTTGCCTTCCTGGGGCTTCTCCTTGGCGGTATCGGGGATGATGATGCCGCCTTTCGTCTTCTCTTCGCCCTCGAGGCGCTTGACCACGACGCGGTCGTGCAAGGGACGAAACGCCATGTCTTGTCCTCCCCTTCTGGATCGCCCGATTCGCCGCCCGGACCAATCCCGCGGCGGACGCACAGGTTGAAGGCGCGAGTTTAGCACTCTTCCGCGGCGAGCGCTAACGCGTCGAGGGGCAGGCAGGAGCCATCGTGCGGGTTGTCAAGATTCGCCGCGCGGGGGGGGGGGCTCCGCGACGCGGTCGCAATTCGGGCGCGCCTCCCTCAGGTCGAAGCCGCCGCGGGCTTCGACCAAGGCGTCATATTGGCCAGAGCAATTGCGCTCTAACGGGTCAGCGACTGCAGGCTAAGGCCCAAGGCGGCGATGGCGACGCCCCTGAGGATCAGCTCGATCCCGACGAAGAGACCGATCGCCCATAAGCCAGTGACGGGCCAGCCGGACAGGAGCAGCGCACCAAGCGCGACGCTCACAACGCCGTCGAGAATGGAGAGCCATTCGCCCTGAATGTGCGAGAACAGGGCGAAGCCGATGCCGACAATGCCTGTGACGAGAAAATAGAACGCGATGACGAGCGTGAGGGCCTCGGCGCTGGTCGCCGGACGCGCCACAAGGACGACGCCGATGATCGCCAGCAGCACGGCCCAAAGGACGTGGATGAAAAAAGCGGTCCAGTAACCCGTGAGCGAGAACGCGGCGGCGAAAACGGCCAGCGCCGCGGCGAGCAGCAGGACGCCGAGAAACACGACATAGACCAGCGTCGCGGTCCGCGCACGCCAGATCGCCAGGGCCCCAAGCACGCCGAGAGCCGCCCCAAGCGCAACAAGCCAACCCCAATGAACGGAGAGGCTGCCCGGCGCCTCCGCGACGAAAACATCGAATTGCTGTTCCATGGCCCCCGCCTTTTCCGGTTTTTCGGGCCGCCATCCATCCGATGGCGCGCCAAACTCGCACAAGGGTGCTGCTTTCGCATCGATTTGGCAATGCCCAACCTCGGCCCAACAACGGCCAACAACGGCCGAACCCTCCGCAAAACGGTTGAAAAAGGCCTTCGATGCGCGTGCGAGAGGTCAATCTCGCGCTTCCCACGTCGAAATGCGCGGCAAGGGCGCCTGCGTCGCGCGCCTACCGACAATGAGTCGCGCCGAGCGGAATCAAAATCGGCGGGAACGCCCGGATGATTCCGTTGGGACCGCTGCACCAGCGCCGGGGCAAGTCCCGGTCTGTCCCGGCATTGTAACCGTAGATCGAGCAGTCGCTATTTCGATCGCCCGTCGCGATGCGAAAGTAGTCAGGGCCGGGATCAACGGGACCGCTGTCCCATTGCGCGACATATTGTGCGCCCTTGCAGTCTACGCGAAACAGATAGGTGTTCGCATAGGCCGCGGGGCTTATGAAAATCGCAAGAGCCGCAATCAGAACGAAGCCTTTGCCAAAGCCGAGCATGCCGTCTCCTGTAGGGTTGGGGCGCCGAATCTGCCCCCGGTCGGAGACAAGCTCAACGAGTATCGCGCCGCCAAACAGCCTTGGACAGAAAATTCGCCGTGGCGACGCCGCCGAGGGCCGCGCCGCGCTTTCGCTCAGTCGCAGGAGGTCTTTCCGATAATCCGCATCTTTTACAACCAGGCGGCGAACTTTAAGGGAATGTCCTCCAACTCAGACGCAAATTCCGTTGCGCGGAAGCCACAACAAGAGGAATTCAACCGCAAAGTCTCCGTTTTTGCTCCCGCTCCCTGTTTTGACCGCATGAAAGGGGCAAGCTGCAGGCGCTGCCAGACACTTGAAAGGAAAAAGCGTCATGTACCGTCAACTTCTCCTGGCTTCGGTCGGCGCCATCGCGCTGGCCGGATCTGGCTTCGCGGCCGACTTCTCCGCGCCGCCGCCCGTCTATGTCCCCCCGGTTCCGATCTTTACCTGGACCGGGGTCTATGTCGGCGGCCAGATCGGCTATGCCTGGGGCAACCAGAGCGCCAATTTCGGCGACAGTTTCGGCCTGTTCGAAAACGCGAGCTATAGCGGCAACGGCGTCATCGGCGGCGCCCATGTCGGCTATAATCTGCAACTGAGCCAGTTCGTGATCGGCCTCGAAGGCGATGTCGACGGCTCGAGCATCAGCAAGAGCGTCTCCGGCGTCATCTTTCCGTTCGGCGGCGCCCTTGGCCCCGTCAACACAAGCTTCAACTCCAACGCCAATGTTCAGGGTTCGATCCGCGGCCGCGTCGGCTACGCCTGGGACCGCGTGCTATTGTACGCCACCGGCGGCGTCGCCTTCGTCGGAGTCAACTCCAACCTTCAGACGAACTCCCTGCTCGGCGGCTCTTATGACTCCGCCTCGAACACGCGCGTCGGTTGGACTGTCGGCGGCGGCCTCGAATACGCCGTCACCGACAACTGGTCGATCCGCGCCGAATATCGCTACTCCGATTTTGGTCAATACACGGTCTACCCGGTCAATTTCGCCGCTCTTGGCGACACTGGCGCTTTTATCAACCGGCACTTCACCGAGAACCGCGTGCAGGTCGGCTTCAGCTACAAATTCGATACAGCGGCGCCCGCCCCGGCGGTCGCCAAATACTGAGATCGAAACGCGGAGGTCGAACCCGCCGAATTCGGCTTTCGTGGCCGAAGACAAAATATGTCCCGGCCAGCGATGGCCGGGCTGTCTTGGTTTGGCGGAGCAACGGGCGACGGCAGACTCGGATTTATGGTCAAATCTTGCCGAGGCCGCAGCATCCCCGCGAGGAAAGCGAGCCCCGCATCGCCGGGGTCGACAAGATCCGCGTTGGACCCGGTCGCTCGGCCTGAATGTCGGACGCCTTCAAAATCAGCGCTCGGGGAAGCGGCCTTCGGCGGTCGTCCGCGCGCGTATCTTGCCGCTCTTGTCTAAAGCCTCGATCGTCCAGACGTAGCGATGAACAGCGCCTGCCGGCGGGCAAGGTCCGATGTAATTGATCGCCCCCTCCGGCACCCGCCCCCCGCCATCGTAGGGAACGGCGCCGCCGCCGTGATGGAAGCCGGGGGCGTCTTTGTCGGCCATCGCGAAACGCAGGCGCTCCGTGTCCTTGGGCGCATCGCGGATCGTGAAGGCGGGGGAGATTCGGCCGCAAGCGCTGATCCCCGACCACGAAAAGCCGACGCCGAAAGCCGACGCATCATGCGCTGAAATCAGCACGGCCATGGCGGCAAATCCAAGAAGTTGAGGCGACCGGCGCATCTTCGTCCCTTTTCCGAAGCTGGTTCAAGGATATACCATAGGATCGGCGTTTGGATTTCCCTCCCGGGTGAAATATTCGCGCGGGCGACGACGGGATGATCGCCAACGAGCTGCTGATGCAGATACCGACCGACGTTCTAGGCGTACAGGTGTAGCGGCCGAAAGTCTCCGAAAGCACCGCCCTCGGCGCCGCAGGTCTCGCGGTCGGCTACTGGCGCAGCCTCGAAGATCTGCGCCGGAATTGGGGTGTGGAGAAGACGTGGAAACCCTCGCCCGACGATGGCTTACGCGTCAAAAGCTACATGATGTGGAAGAAAGCCGTGAGCCGCACTTTCGACTGGCGCGAGGATTAGCGTCTCGCGAGCCTCATGCGAACCGTTATGGCGAGTCTTTGCGACAATCACCCGTCTCGTTGTGGCGCCATGATCGCGTGTAACTCTACCTACACATTGTCGAACACGCGGTAGACGCGCTGCGCTTCGCCATGGGTCAAATAGAAACGCTCGCCTTCTTGATACGCCGCATTTCCCGTTACGACTTCGAACTCGTACATCCCTGAGGATCGGTCGGGCGCACAATCTGCGTCCGCCGGCCATTTGCCGAGAAATCGGACGCTTTTCGGCAATCGCCTTAAAGATGCGCCCTGCTCTCTGAATTCCCGAGTTCCAGCGCCTCCATCACGTTCCATCGCAACCCTCATATTCAGATAAGCTTCGCTCATCTAAAAGCCGCAAGGCTCTCAAATCAAATTGTCATTTCCGATCGCATGATGCATTTTATGCATCATGGAGCTGCAATGGATCGACGACTTTCTCGCCCTTTGCCAAACGCGGAATTTCACCCGCGCGGCGAAGGCGCGTTGCACGACGCAATCCGCCTATAGTCGCCGCGTGCAGAGGCTTGAGGAATGGCTTGGCGCGCCCTTGTTTAACCGCGAATCGCGTCCCCTAAGCCTTACCCCCGCGGGAGAGGAGTTTCTGACCCGCGCCTATCGTCTCCGCGAAGACATCTTCGACGCGCGCCGCGCGGTTTTGAGCACGTCCAGCCATTTCAAAAAAACCCTGCGCATTTACACGACCAACACGCTTGCCGCTACGTTCCTTTCCGCGTGGCTGATCGAAAGCAGGTTGGAGAACTACTCGCTGATCGTCGCGTCCATTGCGGGCTGCCTCGAAGCAATCAAACGCAAGCACGCCGACATCGCCCTAATCCCCCACTTTGGCGGCGATGAGGATCTGCTTGATTTGCAGATCCAGGAAATCGGCGTGGACCGTTTGATCCTGGTAAGCGTTCCGACACAAAAACGCGTGGCGGCTTTGACCAACAATAGGCTGAGCGGCTCAATAATGGTCTATACGCCCGGCACGACCTACGGCATGCAAATAGCCGCTATGCTGAACAAGCATCGCATTCACATCCAGGATTCGCCGGTCTGCGAGAGCGCATCCGCGGAAGCGCTGCTGGCGCAAGTCAAAGCGGGACTGGGATCGGCGTGGATTCCCGAAATCCTGCTACGCGGAAGCAAAGTCAAACGATGCGCCGTGCCAAGCTTTTTCGATATTTCCTACAAGATCCTTTTGATCAAACCTCCGCTGGAGCGGAACGCGACCTAACGCGGCGCCGGCGGCGTCCATTTGAGGATGGGATTGCGCGCCGCGCGGGTCTCGTCGAGGCGCCGGCGGGGCGCGTCGAATGGCGCTCCGATAAAGCGCTCCATATCGCCGCCGAGCGCCGCCATGGCGAGATCGCGCATGGTTGCGATGAACAGATCGAGCGACGCCTTGGATTCGGACTCGGTCGGCTCGATCAGCATGGCGCCATGCGCGACAAGCGGGAAATAGATCGTCATCGGATGATAGCCCTCGTCGATCATCGCCTTGGCGAAATCGAGCGTCGTCAGGCCCGTCGGCTTCAGCCACGCATCGTCGAACAAAACCTCATGCATACAGGGCTGGTCGCCGAAAGGCTGCGACATCAGATCGGAGAGGCTGGCGCGGATGTAGTTTGCGTTCAAAACGGCGTCCTCGGACGCCTGCCGCAAGCCGTCCGCTCCATGCGAGGCCATATAGGTCAGCGCCCGCACGAACATACCCATCTGGCCGTGGAACGCGGCGATCCGGCCGAATGAGCGCGGCTCCTCCGAGTTATGCTCGACGAGGCGCAGCCCCGCGTCATCCGCGCGCAGAAATGGCACTGGCGCAAAGGGCGCGAGCCGCGCCGACAGCACGACCGGCCCGGCGCCGGGACCCCCGCCCCCATGCGGCGTCGAGAAGGTCTTGTGCAGATTGATGTGCATGGCGTCGACGCCGAGATCGCCGGGCCGCGCCTTGCCGACGATCGCGTTGAAATTGGCGCCGTCGCAATAGAAATAAGCGCCCGCTGCATGCATCGCCTCGGCGATCTCGACGACCTGCGTCTCAAACAGGCCGCAGGTGTTTGGATTGGTCAGCATGATGGCGGCGACGTCCGGCCCCAGCCGCGCTTTCAGCTCTTCGAGGTGGATCGCGCCATCGGCTCTCGCCGGGATCGCGCGCACCTCGAAGCCAATCAGGCTGGCGCTCGCCGGATTGGTTCCATGCGCCGATTCCGGCACGAGGACGATCCGGCGCGTCGCGCCCTCGCCTTTCGCCGCGATGGCGGCCTTGATCGCCATCATGCCGCACGCCTCGCCGTGCGCGCCGGCCTTTGGCGATAACGCGACCGCCACCGTGCCGGTCAGCTCCATCAGCCAGCGGGCGAGTTCGCCGATCAACTCCAGCGCACCCTGCACAGTCGATTGCGGCTGAAGCGGGTGGATGTCGGCGAAGCCCGGCAGCCGCGCCATCGCCTCGTTGAGCCGCGGATTATGCTTCATGGTGCAGGAGCCGAGCGGAAACAGCCCCGTGTCGATCGAATAATTCTTCTGCGACAGGCGCACGTAATGGCGCACGGCCTCCGGCTCGCTGAGTCCGGGCAGGCCGATCGGCGCCTCGCGCTCAAGGCCGCCGAGCCTTGACTGGAAGGGCGCCGGCTCATCGAGATCGACGCCCGTGACTTCGGGCCGCCCCGTCTCGAAGATCAACCCTTCTTCGATCTGCAAGCCGCGATTCGAAGTGAAGGTTCCTGTGCGCAGCCGCGCCGAATCCTTCGTCTGGATCGGGTGTTCCGGTCGATTCATCATCAAAGGACTCCCTGCAGGGCCGATGCGAGGGCGGCGCGGTCTTCATCGGTGTTGAGTTCGCTCGAAGCGACGATAATGAGATCGTCCAGTCCTGCGCCGGGCGACAGCCGGGATGCGGGCACGCCGCCCAGCACGCCCTTTGCCGCCAAACGCTCGATCGCCTCCGCCGCGTCGCCCTGGACGCGAATGGTGAATTCATTGAAAAAGGTTCTGTTGAGCACTTCGACGCCGCTGACGCGCGAGAGCCTATTGGCGAGATCGACGGCGTTGGCGTGATTGATGCGCGCGAGCCGCCGCAGCCCGGCCTCGCCAAGCAGCGTCAGATGAATGCTGAAGGCGAGGCAGCAGAGGCCGGAATTGGTGCAGATGTTGGAGGTCGCCTTTTCGCGCTTGATGTGTTGTTCGCGCGTCGCCAGCGTCAGGACGAAGCCGCGACGCCCATCCGCGTCGATCGTCTCGCCGCAAAGGCGCCCCGGCATCTGCCGCACATATTTCGATCGCGCCGCGAAGAGACCGACATAAGGCCCGCCGAAATTCAGGCTGTTGCCGATCGACTGGCCTTCGCCGACGGCGATGTCGGCGCCCATCTCGCCCGGCGGCCTGATGAGGCCGAGGGACACAGCCTCGGTGAACACCGCGATGAGCAGCGCCCCTTTCGCCTTGCATATCGCGGAAAGGCCGGAAAGATCGCGCAGATTGCCAAAGACGTCGGGGTTTTGAACGACGACGCAGGACACGCCGGAATCGATTTCGTCTGCGAGATTCTCCTGCGCCAGAACATCGGGCGGGAGGCTCACCACGTCATCGCCCGTCATGCGCGAAATGGTGCGCACGACTTCGGCGTAATGCGGATGCAGGCCGCCCGAGAGCACCGCCTTTCGGCGCTTCGTGATGCGATGGGCCATCAGCACCGCCTCGATTGTCGCGGTGGAGCCGTCATACATCGAGGCGTTGGCGACATCCATCGCGGTCAAGGCCGCGACCTGGGTCTGAAACTCGAAAATCGCCTGCAGCGTGCCTTGTGCGATTTCAGGTTGATAGGGCGTGTAGCTCGTCATGAACTCCGAGCGCTGGATCAGATGATCGACGCTGGCCGGAATATGATGCCTGTAAGCTCCAGCGCCGATAAAGAATGGCGCGGATCCCGCGGCGACATTCTTCGCCGCCATATTCGACAACAGCCGCTGCGCGTCGATCTCCGTTTTGCGCTGAGGCAAATCGAGGTCTTGGGCAAGCCGCTTGCTCGCAGGAATCGAAGCAAACAGGGCGCCGATGTCAGGCGCGCCAATGCGGGCCAGCATGTCGGTGCGATCGTCGGGCGTAAGGGGCAGGTAGCGCATGGAGTTCCAATCGGGTTACGATCTTTGGTGGTCGCGCGGTTGATGGCGGTGAACTCTCTCAGGCGAGCGTCCTGACGTAAGCCTGGTAGGCCTCCTCATCCATGAGCGCTTCGAGTTCGGCGGGGTCGGAGAGCCTGAGTTTGAGAAACCAGCCCTTGCCGGCCGGATCTTCGTTGACGAGCGCGGGCGCTTCCTCCAGCGCGTGGTTGACCTCCACCACTTCGCCCGACGCCGGAGCGTTGACGCCGCTCGCGGCCTTGACGCTTTCGACAACTGCAGCCTCGTCGCCTTGATTCAAGTGATTGCCGAACGCGGGAAGCTCGACGAAAACGACGTCGCCCAATTGCGCCTGCGCGTAGTCGGTGATCCCGACGACGGCGCCATCGTCTTCGAGCCGGATGTATTCATGGTCCTTCGTGTAGTAAATGGCGGACATCAGGCTTCCCTATGGTAGGCGTGCGGCACGAAAGGCATCGAGGCGATCGTCGCCGGCGCCGCTCTGCCGCGAATGATGAGATTGACCGGTGCGCCGGTCTTCGCGGCGCCGGCCTCGACATAACCCATGCCGATCGGGCGACCAAGGCTCGGCGCGAAACCGCCCGAGGTGAGGCGTCCGATGCGGCGACCTTCCGGCGTTTCAATGTCCGATCCTTCGCGCGCGGGCGCCTTGCCCTCAATGAGGAAGCCGACGCGGCGCCGGGATGGACCGGAAGCGATCGCTTCAGCGATGCGCGCAAAGCCGGGAAAGCCGCCCTGTTCGCGTCGTCGTTTCGAGATCGACCACAAGAGACCGGCCTCAACCGGATCCGTCGTCGCGTCGATATCATGGCCGCAAAGGCAAAGGCCCGCCTCAAGCCGAAGCGAATCGCGAGCCCCGAGACCAATCGGAAGCACATCGGGATCGGCCAAGAGGCTCTTCGCGAAATCCGTCGCCCCGGCGGTCGGAATTGAAATCTCGAAGCCGTCTTCGCCGGTGTAGCCGGAGCGCGATATTTTGAGGGCTAGGCCTTTGTCGTCGAAGTCTCGCGCGGACATGAAAGCCATATCCGATACGCCCGCGACGCGCCGCGCGAGAATCGCCGCCGCCTTTGGACCCTGCAAGGCGAGCATGGCCCTGTCGTCCAGAATGGTCAGTTCGCAATTCGGAACGGCGCCGGCGATTTGAGCGAAATCCGCGGCTTTGGCGGCGGCGTTGACGACAAGGAAGAAGCGCTGACGCCCGTTCTCGTCGTCGAGGCGCGTGACCATCAAATCGTCGAGGATATGACCGTTTTCATCGAGCAATTGCGTATAGCGCATTTGGCCCGGACGCAGCGTTTCGATGTCGCCCGGCGTCAGGCTCTCCAGCCCGCACGCGGCCTTCTCGCCCTCAAGAATGGCCTGCCCCATATGCGAGACATCGAATAGGCCTGCGCAGGCTCTGGTATGAAGATGCTCCTTGATGATGCCGGCGGGATAGTGCACAGGCATTGCATAGCCGGCGAATGGCGCGAAACGCGCGCCGAGTGCGACATGCAGATCGTGCAGAGGCGTTTGGGCGAGGCGAGGCGCCAAGACGCCTGGATAAGCCAAGACGGTTGGATGATCAGACATCGGGACCCTCAGTCGGATGAGCGCAAAGACGCCGCTCTTACCAAGCGCAACGCCTTGCCCCCTCTGTCCTGTGACCTGAGAGTTTTCTCCCGCTCGGCCCACGGCGTATCGGCCGCGAGCGAGAACGGGACTACCTCCGTCGGTGGATTTCCCGCAAAAGGCGAGAAATCGCTTTCCAGAGCGTCATCTTCCAGCGGTCCGTGGGCCTGAGCGTTTCCGGGGCGGTTTCGCCTTCGGCGCCGAATCGAACAATCATTCGAATCGGACTCTTCCGCTGGAAGGTTATCTGACAGTTCAAGTATTGGGGCGCCGTCGGGCAATGTCAATGCCGCCACACAATACAGCATCTCTCAAGGGGCGAATTCGCGAGAGAGAGTCGCGATGCCAAGAGCCACGCCTTAGGTGAGAATTCCAGTCTCAACTCGTCTGCGAGACGCCGCCCCGGTCATTTCAACGCGCCTTTTTCCTCCATGCGGTCGCGATTGCGTGCGCCAAGGACGGGAGGGAGGGCGCCGTTGCGGCGTTGGCGCCGAACAGAGCGGCGTCGACGGAAGCAAGGCCGCTTTCGACCCCGCTCTCGACGGAAACCCGGCGCCAACGGTCGCGATCGACGCGTGACAAGTCCGCGACCGCGCGCCTGAATGCCCGCGCATCGTTGCGACGCGCCGCGCTTCTCAATTGCCGGATCGCTTTCGGCGTCGGCTCGATGAAGCCTCGCCAGCCGACGCGGCGGGGTTTTGACGAGGCGATCAGATAGGCGAGGGCTAGGGTCCAGGCGAAACTCGCCGCGCCCGCGGCAAGCGGCCGCGCCGACAGCAAGCCCGGCGTTTTCGTCAATGGCTGGCGCGCCTTGCGCGCGGCCTGGAGGAAAGAGACTTCGCGTTCGGGCGCCGCGGCGTCGCGCATCTTTCGCGCGGCGACATCGAACCACGCAATATGGATGGCGGGAACGCTCGCCGGCGTGGCCGACACTGGACGCACGCTCCACTGGTACACGGCGCGCGCGATCGGACCTTCGTCGGTGACAATCGTCTGTCGACCGACCGGGCCTTCGAAAACGATAATCCCCTCCGCCCTTATATCCGGCGGCGGCGGCAGCCGGTCGGCGGTCGCGCCCACGGCTTCGATCGTGACGGTTCGCCGCGCCGTCTCACCGAAAGGGATCTTGTCCGGCGCCGTCTCCCAATTGTCGGCGATCTTGACGGATTTTGCTGGCAGCCACCGGTCGCCCGCCTTGCCGACGCCCTCATGCGACCGCACCTCGACGACGAGGGGACGAGACGAAAAATCCATCTCGCTGCGTTCGTTATTCGCCGTCACGATCGTCGCGCGAAGCACGAAAGGCGGGATCGTCAAGGATCCGGTCTTGAGCGGCGTGACCATCAGAACGCGCTCGAAGACGGGTGTCGGGAAACCGTCGACTATTTCATTGGTCGACGCATCGATGCCGAATTGCTGCCAGTCGAAATTCGTCATCGTCGGCTGAATCAGTTTGTCGAGCATGACATTCGCTCGAATGCTCCAACGCACCCGCAGGAGGATCGGCTCGCCGACATAGGGCGGCTCGTTCGGCAGCTCCGCTTTCACCTCGACTCGCCCGATTGACGGCGCGACGGCCAGCTCGGCATGCACGCACCGGCAGCCAAGAAAAATGGCGATGACGAGGCGCAGGAGACGCGCGGTCATGGATCGTCACTCTCCGCCGATTCGGCGGGGTGTTCCTTTCGACGCGCTTTTTCCGCCAGAATCCGCAATTTAAGGAATCGGCCCGGATCGTCGGGCAGCGTCGAAAGCCATTCGACAGTCGGCAGAACGGAAGCCGCGTCCATTCTGCGCGCGGCGCGCCGATCGCGATCACGGATCATCCTGGCGACATCCACCAGCTCGCCGCCGGCGCTGCCAGCCCCTCCGGCGTCGCCCGCCGATCCCTTGCCCTGCCCCTGCCCCGCATCCGAGGATTTCACGTCGCCCTTGTCGAATTTTCCGGCCTTGCTGCCGCCTTGCGCGCCCGGCGCCGAGGCGCCTTGCTGGCTCCCCGCAAAGCCATCCCCCGACCCGCCGGTCTTGCCATCGGCGTGAGGCTCATCGTGCGTATTCCGCGCCCGGGTCGCGGCCGAATTCGCCGCGATCGCGTCGGCGCCGGCCGCAGCCTCCTTTTCATCGACCAAAGCCGTCAGAAGGGCCTTGTTGAAAGCTGCGTCTTCATCGTCGGGGTTCGCCGCGAGCGCCTGTTCATAGGCGGCGATCGCTTCAGTGTAGCGTTCGGCGTGGGCCAGCGCATCGCCGCGGTTGTAAGCATTCGCCGGGTCGCCGCCGAAAGCGTCGGCGGCCTCGCTCCAGCGCTTCGCCGAATAGAGCGCGGCGCCCTTGCGGGCCGGATCCTCGAAAAAGCGCGCGGCCGCCGCGGGAAAACCGAGCGCCTGCAGAGCGGGTCCAACCGCCGATGCGCCGATCAGCCAGATCGCGACGCAAGGCGCAAGCAGGGCGATGGAAGCGGCGAGGCGTCTCATCGCGCGGGCCTGCGAAAGCAAAAAAGGAGCGGCGCGGCGGCGGCGAAGAGCAGAAACCGGCCAAAGTCCCGCCAGGCGAGAATCTGCAGGGCGCTCCCGGCCATATGCGCGATGGCGCGGCCTGAAATCCTTGCGATGACGCCATCCGGCCGCGCGGCGTCTCCCGCAATCCCCTGCCCCGCAACCGCGAGCGCCATCATGGCGCCCCAGCGCGCGGCGTCGGACGCGTCGGCTGGGTCCCGCCCAGCGACGAAAAGTGTGTGCAGCGCGTGGCCATCCCTCGCCAGCCGGGCCGCTTCGCGCGTCGTCGCCGGGCCAAGCCCTTCGCCGGTGGAGATCAGCGCCACGTCGGCGCCGACGATCCGCGCGTCACGCAATATGCGCCGGGCCAGAGACAGCGCGCGATCCGGCCGCGCCCCGGCGTCAGGCACCGTGTGATCGTCAACAGCGAACAACAGCGCGCCCAGCGCGGAAGCGTCATCGGTCAGGGGACTCGCCAGATAGGCGTCGCCCGCGTAGACAATGAGTCCCAGCTGCCGCGCCCCGCTTTGCGCAAGAATGAATTGCGCCGCCGCGACCGCCTGTTGCAAGCGAGCGGCGCTTGACGCGGCGTTGGACGCGTCGAGGACAATCAAAGTCGCATCCAGATTGCGGAACTGGTTGGCGTCGCCGCGCTTGATGGCGGGCCCGCTCAGCGCCAGCGCCGTCAGCGCAATCGCCCAGAGAATAGCGTGATCCTTTGGCGCCCTGGCGACGGCTCCGCGCCGTTGCAGCATCGCGGCAAGCAAAGGCGCGTCGACCGCGCGCGTCCAGTCACCAAGGCCGGCGTGGCTTTGCCGCGTCATGAGCAATGCCGCCGCCATAAGCGGAAACGCCGTCAGCCACCAGGGCCGCAAAAGAGCGAAGGAGCCGAGCGCGATCATCGCGGCGCCCTTTGCGAGAGGGCGATAGCGAAACACGCAGCAAACGCCAGCGCCGCCGGATAGGACCACAGATCGCGGTATATGACGGTCGGCGGCGCGAGCGCCGGACCCGCCGCGAGGGCTTCTATCGCATGAGCCGCTACCGCCAGCTCATCGGTGGTGTGCGCCCGGAACGCGGCGGCGCCGGTAATTTCGGCCAGCTTCTGGAGGGCGACAAAATCGACGGCGTCGGGATCGTCTGGAGCGCTCAAACTGTCATTGGCGCCGAGACCGATAGTGAAGATTTTTACGCCGAGCGACTTCGCCAATGCGGCGACGGCGCCCGGATCGCTGGAGCCTGCGTCGTTGGCGCCGTCCGACAGCAGGATGATGATGCGCGTCGGCGCCTTGGATTCCGCGAGACGTTTCAGCGCCAGCCCAAGACCTTCGCCGATCGCCGTCGAACGGCCGACGAGCCCGATCTCCATCTCGTTCAACGTCTGGCCGACGGCGGAAACGTCGAAGCTGAGAGGCGCGGCGGCGAAGGCGGTATCCGCAAAGATGACGACGCCAATGCGGTCGCCCTCGCGCCGCCGAATCAATTCCGAACCGGCGCGCTTCAACGCGTCGAGACGGCTGGCCGCGACGCCGTCAAGCGTGAAATCGGGTATCGTCATGCTGCCGGAGAGGTCGAGCGCAAACATGATGTCGCGCCCCGATGCGGGAAGCGCGGGGTTCGCGGCGACGACGCGCGGCCCGGCGAGCGCGACGACGAGGCAGATCCAGGCGAACCACGCGAGCGTCGGCGCTCCGGTGCGCCGGATGCCTGAATTCCCGCGCGCCAAAAATCTGTCGCGAATCGAGGCGGGGATGCGCAGGCCGCTTGGCGACGTCTGCCGGGCGGGACGAGCCAGCGCGGCCAGGATTGGCGCCGGCAGCAACGTCAGCGCCGCCGGCAATGCGAAGCTCCAGCCGTTCATCGCTCGATCCTCGCGAACAGCCGTTCGAGCGCTGCGTCCAATGCGGCGACGTCGAGATCCGCGACCGGCCGGTAGAGCGCGTCGCCGAAGGCTTCCCCCTGCTCCTTGCTGAAGAAGCGCGTCGAGAAAGTCAGATCGAGGGAGTCGAGCCACGCGTCGCCTCGCTCCCGCGCGGCGGCGCCGTTCACCGACCTGACCAGGCGCCGCAAAATCGCCGCTTGCGCGGCGAGCCTGTCCGGCGCGGGAAGGGCGCGGGTCGCGGCGAGATTCTCCAGCGCCTCGCGGCGCAGCGCACGCCGTCGGGCGAGCCAAGGACCAAGCGTGAAAGTCAGAATGAGCGCCGCCGCGCATCCAAGCAGAGTCATCGCGACGATCGGCGCCGCCCCGTCAACCCCGCTCGCGACATTGTGGAGTGGGCGAAGCTCGTCGAGGAGAGCCACGGGATCAGCCATGGAGCTGCTCCAGCGCGCTCGCCATCGCTTCCGCGCCAAGGCCAGCATCGAGTTGCAGGAAGTTGACGCCAAGCCGCCGCAACCGCGCAAGCCTGCCGTCGGGCTTCGCGTCCTGTCCGACGCGCAGCCACCCCGCATCGCCGTCGAGCGTCGTAAAGGGATAGACGCCGCGCACGGGTTCAATTTCGAAACGATCGGCGACGAGCACAACGGAGAGATCGCGTTTGCGGACGAGGCGCTCCGCGACGCCATCGAAACCATCGCCTGGCGCATCGAGCGCCGTCGCGACGATGATTGCGCCGTCACGCGCTAACCCTTCGGCTTCTTCGAGAATGCCGGCGAGTGGCGGCTCCGACAAGCCGGGATGATCTTTGGCGGCGCGATGGGCCGCCGCAAGTTCGCCGACCAAGGAGATCATCGCGCGGACGCCCCGAGCCCGGCCAAGAAAATGCGGGCCTCGCGCAGTCGCCGCGAGAAGCCCGACGCTTCCTCCTTCGTCGATCGTGCGCCAGGCCAGCGACGCGACCGCTTCCGCGGCGGCGACCGACCGAATGGCGCGCCGCGTTCCAAACATCATTGATTCCCGGAAATCGACGACGAGCATGACCGCCCGCTCGCGTTCGTCGCGAAACGTCCGCACATGCAGCGCGCCCGTGCGCGCGGTGACGTTGCGGTCGAGGTGGCGAATGTCGTCGCCGTCCGACCAGGCCCTGATGTCGTAAACTTCGAGGCCGCGTCCGCGCCGCCGATGCATGACGGCGCCCGGCAATGCGGACCGCGGCGGCTTTCTCACGCGCCGCATCGAGGACGCAAGAAGCCGCAGCCGCAGCAGCGCCTCGACATCGAGATCAACGCCCACTGTCGCCATCGCGATCACACATGCTCGATCAAATCGAGATATTCGCCGATCACGCTGCGCGCGGAGGCGCCGTCGGCGAGCGCGCGCCAGGTGAGGATGGTCCGATGCGACAGTGCGTCGACGGCAAGGTTCGCGACATCGTCCGGCAGGACATGATCGCGCCCGGCGAGCCAGGCGCGCGCCTTGGCGGCCATGGCGAGCGCGAGCGTGCCGCGCGGCGAGGCGGGATGTTCGATTTTTGCGCTCGTCTCCGGCGCAATGTCCCTGCGGCGCGGCGCCGTGACGAGACGAACGATATAATCCTTCACCGCCGGCGAAAGAAAAACGCGCAACGCGGCGGCGCGCGCCTCGGCGATTTCGGCGGCGCTCAGCGGCGCGGCGAGGCCGGGAGCTTCATGCGAGGCCTCGCGTTCGACAAGATCGAGAATTTTCCGTTCGGTCGCGGCGTCCGGCAGATCGAGTTCGACATGCAGCATAAAGCGATCGAGCTGCGCCTCGGGGAGCCGGAACGTGCCCTCATGTTCGATCGGGTTCTGCGTCGCAACAACCATGAACGGATCGGGCAGCTTATGCGTCACGCCGGCGACGGTCACCTGACGCTCGGCCATCGCCTCCAGCAGAGCCGACTGCACTTTGGGCGGCGCGCGATTGACTTCATCGACCAGCACGAGGGAATGAAACACCGGCCCGGCGGAAAATTCGAAGACGCCTCGATCCTGCCGCCATATCGACGTTCCGGTTACATCCGCCGGCATGAGATCGGGCGTGCACTGGACCCGCGCGAAGGCGACGTTCAAGCCGCGCGCGAGCAGCTTCACCGCGCGTGTCTTCGCGAGGCCCGGCGCGCCTTCGACGAGCAAATGTCCGTCCGCGAGGAGACCGATCAGCAACCGCTCAACGAGCGCGCCGCCGTCAACGAGACTGGCTTCGAGGAAGGCTCTGACATCATCGAGGCGCGCGCGGGCGCGTTCCTCCCGGCTCTGATTGTCGGAACGGACTGGCTCGACCGATCTCATAAGCGCGCTTTCCGAGACTGTGTTGATGGGGCGTCTTCGACCGCTTCAACCTACAGGGGATCGCGCAGCCTATTCAGAGGGTCCTTGCCCGGATTTTATTGGGCAATTTGCCCAATCTTCGCGGCGGCGGGCGGATTTTGCCCAATTCCGCGGCGACCACGTTGGCGAGGCGGGTAAAACCGCCTAGATTGCCTTCTTCGCCAAGGGTCGGGAGCGCCAAATGCAGCTCATTTTGCATCTCGTGTTGCGTCTTGTAAGCGTGACGCTCTTATGCCTCGCCGCCACGGTCGGTTGGGTCATGGTGGATGCGCATCGCGCGATCGAAGCCGAAACGACCGCCTCGGCCGACCGGGTCACGCGCGATTTGGCGAACCTTTACTGGCGCGAAATTCTGTGGCGCGGGGGTATGCGCAAGGACAGTCTCCTTCCAAGGCCCAATTGGGAGTCGCTCAATACGTTGCGGGTCATTTCGCCGGGCCTCTGCATTATGGTCGCCCCGGGAGGCGAGGAGCCGCGAAGCCTGTGCAGCCAAGTGGAGGGCGTCGGCACGCCGGCGCCGGAATGGTTTGCGGCAGTCTATAATGGATTCTTCGGGCGCCCCGATTCGATCACGCGTCCCATGACGGTCAGGCAACCCGATGCGGGCGTCATCACGATCGGCGCCGAGCCAGACGCCGCCGTGCGGCAGGCGTGGCGAGAGGTTACGATCGTCCTCGGCGTCGCCGCCTCGATGGCGATCGGCATCTGCCTTCTCGCCGCCATCGCCATCGTGCATGCGCTGGCGCCGACGCGAATGATCGTCGCCGGGCTCCGGCGGCTCGAAAAAGGCGATTACGGCTACCGCCTCCCCGCCTATGGCGCTGCTGAATTCGGTCATATCGCGCGCGCTGTGAACGACCTCACGGATCGTCTCGCGCGAACCACCGCCGAACGCGTCGCACTGACGAAAAAGCTGTTTGAGGTGCAGGAGGAAGAGCGTCGCGCGCTGGCGCGCGATCTCCACGACGAATTCGGCCAATGCCTCACCGCGACCCTTGCGTTCGCCGCCTCGATCGAGGCCGGCGCCGCGACGGATCGCCCTGACCTCGCCGACGAGGCCCGCTCGATCACCCGCATCGCCAGGCGGATGATGTCGACCCTGCGAGAGGCGCTCGCGCGGCTGCGCTCGCAGGATCTCGACGAACTCGGGCTGGAGGCGAGCCTCGCGCAACTCGTCGCCGGCTGGAACGCGCAAACCGCGCCAAAGGCGGTGTTTCATCTCGATCTCGCGGGAGACCTCGCAGGCGTGCCGCGGGCGATCGCGATGAGCGTCTATCGCATCGCTCAGGAGTGTCTGACCAATGCGGTGCGTCACGGCAGGCCGAGCGACGTCTATCTGCGCGTCGAGCGAACGGCGTCGGATGGCGGCGCCGTCGCGCTGACCGTGGAGGACAATGGCGGCGGCGACCCCTCGCGCATCAAAGTGGCGACGGGTCACGGCATCCTCGGCATTCGCGAGCGGATCGCAGCCTCGGGCGGCAGCCTCGCGATAGGGCAGGCCGCGCAGGGCGTCCGCATTTGCGCAAGCATCCCCCTTATGGCGCCGGGGCCAGCGTTGGCGATGGGACTGTCATGACGCAGACGACGATCCTCCTCGTCGACGACCATCCCGTCGTCCGCGAGGGGTATCGTCGGCTGCTCGAGCGGCAGGAGGGGTTCAAGGTCGTCGCGGAAGCGGATAACGCCGCCTCCGCCTACCAGCTTTATCGGCAGGCGGCGCCCGATGTCGTCATTATGGATCTCTCCCTTCCCGGCGCCGGCGGGCTCGAGGCCATGCGGCGCATCCGGCAGTGGGATCGGCGGGCGCGCGTCCTCGTCTTCACGATGCACAGCGGCGCCGCCTTCGCGCTGAAGGCTTTCGAAGCGGGCGCCGCCGGTTACGTCACGAAAAGCAGCGACGCCGCCGAACTCGTCCGCGCCGTGACGATCGTTGCGCATGGCGGCCGGGCGCTCAGCAGCGACATCGCGCGCGAGATCGCCGTCGAGCGGCTTGCGAGCGAACGCTCGCTCGTCGATGAACTCGGTCCGCGCGAAACCGAAATTCTCCGATTGGTTGCGTCGGGACAAACGACCGAGGAGATCGCCAATTCGCTGAACCTCAGCTCAAAGACGGTTCAGAACTATCATTATCAGATCAAGTCCAAAACGGGAGCCAAGACCGACGCGCATCTCGTGTGGCTCGCGATCGGCGCGGGCCTCGTCGCCGCCGATCGGATCGTTCGGGATGATGAGTGATTTCATTTCGTGCGTGTCTCCTGAATGGAGCCAAGGCTAAGCTTCCGTGGAAACAGCCCTGAAAATCGCTTCGAACTCCGCGGCCTTAAGGCTTGCGCGACCGACCAGCACGCCGCCGACTTCAGGCAGCGCCAGGATCTCGCGCGCGTTGGATGGGTTGACGGATCCGCCGTAGAGGATGCGCACCGTTTTCCCTTTCTCCCCGAAACGGTCCGCCAGGCAGTGGCGGATATGGGCGAGCATTTCCACGATCACCTCCCGAGTCGCCGCGCCCTCGGCTCCGATCGCCCACAGCGGCTCATAGGCGATCGCGTTGGCGGACGAGACCATGCCTTCGGGAACGCTTCCCGCGATTTGATCTCTGCACACGGAAAACGCCGCGCCGCTTCGCCGCTGTGGCTCCGTCTCGCCGATGCAGATGATTGACAGAATGCCCGCGCGCCAGGCGGCTTTCGCCTTCGCCGCCACCATTGCATCCGTCTCGCAATGATGTTGACGGCGTTCCGAATGTCCGACAATGACCGCGGAGGCGCCCGCATCTTTCAGCATTTCCGCGCTGACGCCTCCTATGAAGGCGCCGGCAACTTCCTTGTAGCAATCCTGCCCTCCGATGGCGATGCGGCCGGCGGCCCTCTGCGCGGCGCGCGCGATCAGGGTGAAAGGTGGGCAGATCAGAACGTCGACAAACGGCGGCGTGGCCTTCACGGAGGCGGCAATCGCCTCGATCTCGCCAAGCTGCGACGACAGGCCGTTCATCTTCCAGTTTCCCGCGATCAAAGGCCGCATGCTCTGCTCGCGGTTCTGATGCAACCGGCAAAAGGGACTGCGTGGGCGCGCAACGACATCGCAATCCTTCACGATGGCGATCGACCGATCATTCTCTCCAACAGGCGCTCATATCTTCCGGAAAAGCTTCATGTAGGAAACATGACCGGGCTCATCATCGCTGATACGATCCCACAAGACCAGCTTCCGCAACAAGATGTTTGCGCGCCTCTCGTTCGACGTCTCGGCATGATGGATTCCCGCGCACCGGCAGGCGGTCGATCGAGAGCGCAAGCAGCCGGAAATGATAGTGGTGCAATCCATGGCCGCGTGGTGGGCAGGGGCCGCCGTAATCCGGTCGACCGAAGTCATTCAGCGCCTGTCTGAAGCCATCTATACCCCCGCGCCGACCCGCGCCTTCTGGGAGCGCGGTGCGGTCGGCGGGAAGATCATAAACCGCCCAGTGACGCCAGATCCCCGCCGGAGCATCCGGGTCGTCGCAAAGAAGCACAAAACTGCGCGTCCCTTCTGGGGCGCCAGTCCAATGGAGCGGCGGGGACACGTCTTCGCCCTCGCAGGTAAAATGCCGCGGGATAGCGCCGCCATCAGAAAAGGCGCTCGATCTGAGTTGCATGGGTTAGTCTCTCTCACTCTGGGGCCACGCTGCGGCGGCCCGGCGCTCTGCGTCCGCAACCCCCTTCAGCGCCCCAATCAGACTGGATGGATTGACGCTGATTGAGTCGATCCCCCAGCCGACCAGCGCGGCGGCGATCTCGGGATAATTCGCAGGCGCCTCGCCACAGATGCCGACATGCCGGCCGTTGCGCCTCGCGCCCGTGACCGCCAGACGCAGCATCTCAAGCATCCCCGGATCGCGCTCGTCGAAATCGAAGGCCACGATCTCGGAGTCGCGGTCCACGCCCAAGGTGAGTTGGGTCAGATCGTTGGAGCCGATGGAAAAGCCATCGAAGAGCGCAGCGAAGGCGTCGATGCGGATCACATTGTTGGGGATCTCGCACATGACGAAGACCTCCAGCCCGTTCTCGCCACGCTTCAGCCCGTTGCGCTCCAGCGCCGCGATCACCCGTCGGGCCTCCTCCTCGCGGCGCACGAACGGGACCATGACCTTGAGATTGGTCAGGCCCATAATTTCGCGCACGCGGCGCAAGGCCGCGCATTCCAGAGCGAAGCCCGCGGCGTAGGCGGGATGATCGTAGCGCGAGGCCCCGCGGAAACCCAGCATGGGATTGTCTTCCCTGGGCTCGAAGCCGGCGCCTCCGATGAGGCCCGCGTATTCGTTGGTTTTGAAGTCCGAGAGGCGGACGATCACCGGGCGGGGATAGAACGCCGCCGCGATCGTCCCCACGCCCTCCGACAGGCGTTCGATGAAGAAGTCGGCCGGTCGCGGATAGCCGCGGGCGGCGCGCGCGATCGCCGCCCTGGCCTTGGCCGACGCAACCTTGTCCGGCTCGGCCAGCGCCATCGGGTGGATGCCGATATGCTCTTCGATGATAAATTCCATGCGCGCCAAACCGACGCCGGCGGCGGGCAGCTCGGCCGTTCGGAAGGCCAAATCGGGATCACCCAGATTGACCATGACCTCCGTCTTCGGCGTCGGCAGGCTGCCAAGATCGATCGCCGCTGTTTCGAAGGGAACGGCGCCCTCGTAGACCTGCCCGACGTCGCCTTCCGCGCATGATACGGTTACGGTCGCGCCGGTCTTGAGCCTGGAGGTGGCGTCGCCCGCGCCGACGACCGCCGGCACGCCGAGTTCGCGCGCCACGATCGCCGCGTGGCAGGTGCGCCCGCCGCGGTCGGTGACGATCGCGCTCGCCGTCTTCATCACCGTCTGCCAGTCGGGCCTCGTCGTCTCGGCGACCAGGATCTCGCCGGGACGGAAGGTGTCGAGGTCCTTGATGGAGGAGATGACGCGCGCGATCCCGGTTGCGATCTTCTCGCCTACCGCGCGTCCGGTGACGAGAACCGGCCCGGATCCCTTGATCGTATAGGTCTGGAGCGTATTTGCGGCGCGGCGCGACGCTACCGTCTCCGGCCGGGCCTGAACGATGTAAAGCTCGCCGTCCGCCCCGTCCTTGGCCCACTCGATATCCATAGGCATAAGCCGACCCGCCTTCAGCGAATAATGGTCTTCGATGGCGATCGCTTGGCTGGTCAGGGCGAGGACGTCTTGATCGGAGACGCAGAACCGCTCCCGCTCCGCCTTCGACGTCGGCTTGTTCCTGGTCGTCTCCC
>JBKQMI010000147.1:0-7801 GCA_052146775.1 Methylocella sp.
TCCAGCCGATCTTCACGAGGTCGAGCAGGGGAATGCCGGCGACCGCCGAATAGCGCAGCGAGGGAACCATGTCGTCGCCATGGCCGCCGAGCACGAAGGCGGTGACGTCCTCGACCGAAACATTGAACTCCTCCGACAGGAAATAGCGGAACCGCGCCGAATCGAGAACGCCGGCCATGCCGACGATCTTGGCGGGCGCGAGGCCTGAGGTTTTTTGCAGCGCCCATACCATTGCGTCGAGCGGATTGGTGATGCAGATGACGAAAGCATCGGGGGCATATTGCTTGATGCCGGCGCCGACCGCGTCCATCACTTTGAGATTGATGCCGAGCAGGTCGTCGCGGCTCATGCCGGGCTTGCGCGGAACGCCCGCCGTCACCACGATGACGTCGGCGCCGGCGATGTCGGCATAGGAATTGGCCCCCTTGAGCGATGCGTTGAAGCCTTCGACCGGACCCGATTCGGCAAGATCGAGCGCCTTGCCCTGCGGCGTGCCCTCCGCGATGTCGAACAGGACGATGTCGCCGAGTTCCTTCAGCGCCGCGAGATGAGCCAGTGTGCCGCCGATCTGTCCGGCTCCGATCAATGCGATCTTGCTACGCGCCATTTTCTCTATTTCCTCATCGGTCGCCAGTCTGCGATGTCTTGATGGGCGGATGTCGTGGAGGGTCGATCGGCCGTTTCCTTCGCGCCGCCGGGCCGTTGCGGGGCTGAACGCGGCGAGCCGATGGAATCAGGCTGTTTCTTTCGTGACGAATGCGCTTTCGGGTCGAAACGGACGCCGCCCCCGGTCTTGGCCGCCTGGCGCTCTTTCCGCGATCGCGGCTTGGCGATTCAGGCTCTACGCGGCACCTTATCGGAATTCAAAACGCGCCGCCAGCGCGGGCGTGGCGAAGGTCTGGCGGATTTTTGCGCAAAGCGCACTTCGAGAAGGCGGGCCGCCGAGTCCAGCCGCAAATCGCAGGCGAGGGGCGCCGGCATGAGAGCGCGCCGATTGCGGATCGATCGCTTCAGGTCTCGACCAGTCCGCTCGTGTTGCCGGTGGCGAGCGAGGCGACCGAGCCATGCGGCAGGGCGAGATAGGCTTCCGAGCGCATCTCGATGAGGCGCGAGACGGTGCGGTCGAACTGGAACGCCTGATTTCCTTCGACGCCGAGATAAAGGCCGGCGGGCTCGGCTTCGGCGGAGGCGATCAGCTTCACATGCTCTTCATAGAGCGCGTCGATCAGCGTGATGAACCGCGCGGCGACGTCGCGGCGCGCGGCGGCGATGACCGGAATGTCGTCGATGATGAGCGTGTGAAAATAGCGCGCGATATAGAGATAGTCGGAGGGACCGAGCGGCGCCTCGCAAAGATCGGCGAAGGAGAATCGCCCGACATGGGCGTGCGCCTCGGGGACGGCGAGCGCGCGGCCGAGCACGCGCAGCACCATCGGCTGGCCGCGTTCGGCGCCGCTCAGGGCCTCGAAGGCGCCGGAGAGGGCCGCCGCTGCTTTTTCATCCGCTGGCGCATGCCAGGTCTTTTGGCCCTGCAGTTTTTCGCGGCGGTAGTCGGTCCGCGCGGTCAGTTCGACGACCTCCATGCGCGCCTTGATGAGCGCGATGGAGGGAACGAAAAGGGCGCGGTTGAGACCATCCTGGTAAAGCCCGTCAGGCGCGACGTTGGAGGTCGCGACGATGACGACGCCGCGCTCCAGCAAGGCCGTGAACAGCCGGCCGAGAATCATCGCGTCGGTGATGTCGGTGACGTGGAATTCGTCGAAACAGAGGAGCAGGGCGTCCGCGGCGATCGAATCGGCGACCGCGGCGATCGGATCGTCGCCCTTCGCTTTCTTTTGCCTGTCCGCCTGCCGCCAGGCGTGAATGGCGGCATGCGCATCCGCCATGAAGGCGTGAAAATGGATGCGGCGCTTGCGCTGCAGCGGGGCTTCCTCGAAGAAGAAATCCATCAGCATCGTTTTGCCGCGTCCGACCGACCCCCAGATATAAAGGCCCGGGAGGAAGGATTCGTCGCGGCGCGCGCGAAACAGGCGGGAGAGGCCGTTCGGCCTTGGCGCCGGCTGATAATCGGCGAGGGCGAGGCGCAAATTTTCGAGTTTGCGCAAAACGAGATGCTGTCCCTCGTCGCTCTCGATCAGACCTCGGCCGACCGTGTCCTTGTAGCGCGTGAAAAGGGAGGCGGACACGTCAATTCCCAAAGTTCATTCTCAATTCAGCTCCCATGCGAAACCCGACGATGCCGACGGGTCAGCGATCAAAAACAGGCGGGATCAGCATCGCCAAAACTCCGGCGCCATCGTGGCGCAAGCTTGCCGCCGCAACTTTCTCCCCAAGGTTGAACCCCATGATTCGGGGCGGCGTGTCGACGCGAAATCCGCTCCCGCGCGAAGCAACGCGGCGGCGGTCAACCATCCCCATCGTACATCCCGCGCGAGGTTCAGCAAATCTTAACGCGTCCGGCGGCAAATGAATCAAATGCCATCCTGCCTTTTTCTGCTCGCATTCGGAAAATACAAGTTTTGTGGTGAGGGCGCTTTGCGTTTGATTGCGCCGCTTCGGCGGGCGCCGGTGACAGGAGATCGGACGGATGAGTCTTAAAGGCAGAAAGCATGTCGCCGCTTGCGTCTTCCTTTTTGGAGCCTCCTTCTGCGTCTCCGCCGCTTCCGCAGCTCCCTTCGCCTCACAAAAAATCGACGGCGACTCGCCGGCCTTCGTCGGCGCCCAACTCGAACGCGTCGTCGTGTTCGGCCGCGACAGCCGGCGCACTGTCGATGCCTTCGCGGCCGAGCAAAAGCTCGATCCCGCCGAACTGCATCGCAAATTCGCGGCTTCGGGCCTCATCGAGTGCGGCGCCGCGCATGGCGCGGGCCAATTGACGTTGGCCGACGATCTCGTGACGACCGCGGCGCATGTCTTTTTCGATGAAGACGGCGCGCCGCGCGCGAAGACCTGCACCTTCGTCAACGTGGTCGACGGCAGGGAGATCCGGACGCCGATCGACACGGCTTCGATCGTCGCCGGCAGCAAGAACCCCTATGCGGTGGCGGCCGTGCATGACTGGGCGGTGGCGCATCTGACGCGGCCGATCGCTGGGGCGACGCCCTATGGGCTGGCGGGCGCGGCGAGCCCCAATTCGCCGGTCGAATTCGTCGCGCGCGGCCATATCGACTGGGGCGAGGGGCGCGAACTCTCGATGGAGAAATGCGGCCTGCATGATCAATTGACGGTGGGCGAGGAAGGCACGCGCGAGTTTTCCTTCGACTGCGAAACCGGCGACGGCGCCTCCGGCGGCGCGCTTATCGTCGGCGCCGGCGCCCCGGTCGTCGGCGCGATTCTGGTCGGCTGGCGCAGCAACAAGCCGTTCCATTCCGCGCCGTTTTCGACGACGCACTATAATTTCGCCGTGACCATCGAAGGCGCCTTCAAGAAAGCCGTCGTCGCCGCCGCCGCCAAGGCCTATGTGGCGAAATAGCGCGGCTGGGCCTCACGCAATAGGCTAGCCTCCGCCCTCCCCCGCTGCGATCAACGCTCCCGGCGCGCGGCGGCGATCGACGCCCGCTCGCGCCATCAAAAAATATGAGCCCGCTCTCGCCGCCAACCTTTATGACGCTCGTCGCGGCCGCCTTCGTCGCGGGCTTCGTCGATGCGATCGCGGGCGGCGGCGGCCTCGTCACCTTGCCGGCGCTGACGCTCGCGGGGCTTGATCCGGTCAGCGCCATCGCCACCAACAAACTGCAGGGCTCTTTCGGCGCGGGCTCCGCGATGCGGACCTATGCGAAGGCCGGTCACCTGCAATGGCGCGCGGCGTGGCCGTTAGCTTTGCTCGCGGGCCTTGGCGGCGTCGCGGGCGCGCTTCTCGTCTCGCATGTTCCCTTGCGCTGGCTCGCCGCGGCGATGCCTTTCGCGCTGATCCTGATCGCGCTTTATTTTGGCCTGGCGCCGCGGATCGGCGATGTCGCGACGCGGCCGCGCCTCGGCGTCAAGGCGTTCACGCTGACGATCGCACCGCTGGTCGGCTTCTACGACGGCGTATTCGGCCCCGGCGCCGGATCATTCTACATGCTCGGCTTCGTGGCGCTTCTCGGCTTTGGGATCGTCAAGGCGACGGCCTACACGAAGGTCGCCAATTTCGCCTCCAATCTCGCGGCGCTGGCGACGCTGAGCGCGACCGGCCATGTCTACTGGACTCTCGGCTTCGCCATGGGTGCGGGGCAATTCTTCGGCGCGCGGCTCGGCGCGCATGCTGCGATCAGGAATGGCGCGCGGCTGATCCGGCCGATGCTGGTGACGATCTGCCTGCTGCTCGCCGCGCGGCTCGCCTGGAATCAGCTATGAAGCGGCCCGGCGCCTCTACCACCGCATCAGGGCGCTGCCCCAGGCCATGCCGCCGCCGATCGCCATCATCGCGATGAGATCGCCTTTCTTCAGGCGCCCGGCGCGATTGGCCTCATCCAGCGAAATCGGCAGCGACGCGCTCGACGTGTTGCCATAGCGATCGAGATTGAGCCAGCATTTCTCCAGCGGAACGCCGAGCCGCTCCAGCACCGATTCGACGATGCGGGCGTTGGCCTGATGCGAAACGATGTGGTCGACATCCGCTACGCAGAGGCCGTTGGCGTCGAGCGCTTCAAGGATCGCGGCCGGTAGAACGCGCACCGCGAATTTATAGATCTCGCGCCCGTTCATGTGGACCTTGTGCATGTTCCTGTCGATGACTTCGTGCGACTGCGGATGCCGGCTGCCGCCGCCGGGGATATTGAGAATGTCGGCGGCGGTTCCATCGGAGTGCAGATGCGTCGAGAGCAGGCCGCGATCGGCGTCCGTCGCCGGCCCCACAACCATCGCGCCCGCCGCGTCGCCGAACAGCACGCAACTGTTGCGGTCGGTCCAGTCGACGAGACGGCTCAAAAGCTCGGCGCCGATCACGAGAACGCGCTTCGCGCTGCCGGTGGCGATGAACTGGTTGGCGATGCTGAGCGCGAACAGGGAGCCGGCGCAGGCGGCCGAGAGATCGAAAGCGAATGCGCGCGAGGCGCCGAGCTTCGCCTGAACGATCACAGCGCATGACGGGAGCGGCATGTCGGCCGAGATGGTGCCGACGATGATGATGTCGATGTCTTCGGCGCGGCAACCGGCCATCGCCAGCGCGTGCCTTGCGGCGATGACCGCCATGTCCGACGTGTCTTCGCCCTCGGCCGCGATGCGGCGCTCCTTGATCCCGGTCCGCGCGCTGATCCATTGGTCCGTCGTGTCGACCATGGTTTCGAGGTCTTTATTTGTCAGAACGCGCTTTGGCGCATAGGCGCCGGTCCCGAGAATCTGGGAGTGAATCAACCTCGCCCTTTCCGGTGGAGCGCGTCCGATCCCGACGGAATCGCAAACGGGCCCAGCCTCCTGTTTTGGCGCATTTCCTGACGCGAAGCGGGACCCGTTTCGCTCGAAATTGCGCCAGCGTTGGAAAACGGACAGAGGCCGCGTGAAGCGGCTTGCGCGCAAAGGGATAAGCCCAAACGCCTGGCTTGCCCAGCCATCTTGCTCGGGAACCGGCGGCAAGCCATCAATTGTCATTCATAAATTGAAATATCGGCCGTTCGGCGGGGAGGAGCGGGGTTCGCATAAGGCGATCTTCGCTTCGCGCCTTTGGCGTCGACGCTTTGAGGCGGAAGACCGGCGAAGCTGCTAGCGCCGACGGCGCGAGGCCCGCGCGGCGGCCTCGGCTTCGGCCTCGTCCAGCCAGTAGGTCTTCTGCAGGAAATCGATGGTCCCGCGCGCGGCGCGCAGGGCGTTATTGTCGACGCGCGGGCGCACCGCCGCCAGCGTCCAGTTCGCGGCGCCGAGGCAATGTTCGCGGGGCTGGACCAGCACCTCATTCACCATTTCAAAGCCCTGGCACTGCCTGAGCGTCCGCAGGCACACCGCCTGAAGTTCAGCAAATGAGCGCGTTTCGCGGTTCATGTCGTTCTCAACCTTCCTTTTCCCGCCATTTCTCCAGCGCCGTCTTTATTTTGAATCGCGTCAACATTTCAGAAGATCATTCTCGGTCATTTTCAGGCGATCCGAAGTCGTTTGGCCCTGTTCAACGGAGACGCTAAATGCATTGCCCCTTTATAGCCGAAATGTAGCGGTCAAGCTGCGCGTCATTTCACAGCGATCTCTTGCCAACGTCCGAAAAGGAGATCTGTTCCAACGCTGAAATATTTCGAAGCGCGGCGGCCAAGCGTTCTATCTTTAGCTTAACCTTTGCGAACGCTTGCCTCGCCCGCGCGCAAAAGCTAGAGTCGATGCGCCGGATTGCTTTGCGAGCGCACGCCCCTCGCAGGCCGGCTCACCGCGCGGAGGGCCCCGATGCGCTTTTTGTTTGGAATCATCGTCGGCATCATACTCACCGCCGGCTCCGCCTATTTGTTCGACGCCACCCGTAAAGGCGAAGGGCCAAATGGCGCCGAGCGGCAGATCGTCAACTGGGACGTCGTCCAGGCCCAACTGAAGATTCTGTCGGGCAACATCCAGGATGGCTGGTCCCGTCTCACCGGCCGCAAAGCGGAATAGAGCGGTCAGACGGGCAGTCTCTGGATTACGATGGTTTTGGATCGAATCAATCCGAAATCGCGAACGCGATCGATTCCGGTAGTTTTGAGCGGGATGCGGGCGGAAAAGCGGAGGCGGCTTTTCCTCATCGCGCTCGGGCGAAGGCGCTCCCGTCGGCGGCTCACTCGATCTTTTCGTTGGGATAAACGCCCCAGAGATCGGACTGCTGGATATAGCCTTTGAAACCCTCGCCGAAGACGCGGCACCAGGAGCCGTCGCAGCTGCGCACATTCGCGATCACATTCGGCTGCAGGATCGCGACCGACGCGGATTTTTCGTTCGGCTCCGCGTGAAGGGTCGAGTCGACGCCCTTCTTCCAGGGCGTGACGAGGGCGGTGCGCCGCCCGGACAGGAGCGAGTGCAGGACCCAACCCTCGGCGCCTTCCGAATCGCGCACCTTGCGCCAGATGTCGAATTCGGCGGTGATCTCGACAGGCAGGCCCGCGCGCAGAAAGACCCAGGTCGTTCGGTGATCCTTGGACGGGCCTTCGCGGAGGTTGACCCGATCCGATTTGAGGCTGACGTAGCGCGGCAGCGGCAGGCCGCTGACCGGGCCGACCGGATCGGCGAGCGCCGGAGCCGCCGGGGCGATCGACAAGGCCGCCGCGGCGAGAAAAGCAAGTCCGGTCAGGGCGGCGAAGCGCGGCGGCGGCGCCCATCGCTTCGGCGGGCGCTCGAAAGACGCGGCGATGTCCTTTTTCATGTCGGGCTGATCCCTTTGGCGCGCGGCGCGCACGGTCGGCCGGGCTTTCCGAGCGTTCTTGTCTTTGACAAGCCATCTGCTACGAAGACCATGGCGGGAAGGCAAGGAGCCTCGCGTGACGCCCTGATTCTTGCGCCCGTTATGATTAAGGCCGGGTGAATCGGCGCGTTGTTCGGCCAGGCTCGACGGCGCTCGGCTGTTTGCGCGCCCGGCGCCGCGTGCGCATGATTTCGGGGGGACAGGAAACAGGATGGCCCGGAAAAAACCGCTCGTGATCGTCACGCGCAAACTGCCGGACGTGGTTGAAACGCGTATGTGCGAATTGTTCGACACAAGGCTCAACATCGACGACAAGGCGATGTCGCGCAGCGAACTCGCCGCGGCGCTCGCCGCCGCCGACGTGCTGGTTCCGACCGTCACCGACCGCATCGACGCGGAGCTGATCGGCCTTGCCGGCGAGCAATTGAAGCTGATCGCCAATTTCGGCAACGGCGTCGACAATATCGACGT
>JBKQMI010000148.1:0-23890 GCA_052146775.1 Methylocella sp.
TGGTCGCTGCGAGGGTGCGGCTTGCGCCGGCGACGGTCTCGTTCGAGAAGGCGAGCGCGACGGGCTGCCCGTTGACCTCGGCGGCCGCGATGACGCCGCCCGGCGGGACGCGCAACGGGATCGTCAGGGCGCCCGGCGGCGAGGCTTGTGCGGTCGTTGGATTCGGTTTGGAATTCGGCGCGGGCTTAGCAGCAGACTTGTCCCCAGACTTGTCGACAGGCTTATCGACAGGCTTATCGACAGGCTTGGCGCTCTTCTCTGCGGCGGCCGGTCTTTTGGGCGGAATCGGCGGCGCCGGAGCCTCCGGGGGCGTCGTTGCGCTTTTCTGTTCAAGCACGAGCGGCGCGGCGGCAAGATCGGCGGGCAGTTTTCGCGCGCGCGGCCCTAGCGTGAGGGCCGGCCCGGCATTGGCGAAAATCTGGTAGTAGGCGCCCTTTCCAATATTTTGCAGGCGGAAATCGATCGTCGTGCGGCTCGGCGCCGGCGAAATCTGCGGCGCGAGGCCCGGCTGGCCGAAGGTGACGTCGATGACGCCCGCGGCGTCGCGAATTGGATCGAGCTTCAGCGTGTAATAGCCCGCCTCGACGTCCCACTGCTGCGGAATTTCGCCATCCGCGCGCGGCGCGTTGGTTCCGAGCAAAGGCTCAAGAGTCGGGATGACGCCGGGACCTGAGGTGCTGAGGGCGACGGGACCAGAACTCGCGATCTCGAAAATCAGGCTCGAGGGGCCGCGCAGGTTGAATTTTCCGCGCCAGGCCTCGCCGCGCCCGATGCGCGGCGCTTTCGACGCGACGACTACCCCTGCGCCCTTGGCGAAGCGCGCGAGCAGCACGGTCGCCGGCAGTTCGTCGCCGCCTTCGCCCGCGACGTCGACGGCGATGAGATAGGGGCCGGGATCATCGACTTTCAGCGTGTCGGAGGGATTCAGCGCGCGCAGGCGAAACGCCTGTCCCTCGAAGCCGACGACTTCGGCGAAGGCCGGCTCCTTTCCCTTCGCGGGGACGCTCACCGCGGCGATAGGCTCGCGGCTCGTTTTGGTTATCGCGGCGCTGGCGGGAGCGGCGCCGCCCCGCGCCACGCTGAGCTGCGCCGGCGCGGGATCTGGCAGTTCAAGCCGCGCATAGGTGGCGGGCGGCGGGATCTCGAACCGGGCCGAACCGAAGCCGTCGATCACGCCCTCGAACCAGCCGCCGGCGAGGCTTTGCGGCGGCCCGACGCGAATGCGAAACGGATTTCCAGCCTTCCCATCAGCCCAGACGGCGGGCGCCCCGCCATAGGCCGTGACAAGATAAAGGCCGGGCTCGACAGCGCCCTCGATCCGCAGCCGGGTCATCGGATGGCCTGCGACCGGTTCGAGCGCCGCGCTATCCGGCTTTAGATCGACAAGATCGCCGCCATTGCGCCAGAGCCTTAGATCCTGCAATGCCCGCCCCACGGCCTCCACCGAGACGCCGACGCCCGGGCTGACGATGATCCAGTAGGAGCGCTGTTCGAGATCGCCCAGTTCCCCGCTCGCCGCGCCGCCGCGCAGGACTTCCGCTTGCCCGGCGCCGACGCTGTGAAATGGCGCAACGCTGAGCTTCGCCTCGCCGGCCGCCCCGGTTGCGCCGAGGCTGTGGAGCCTGTAGACGCCGCGATCAAGAAGAACGTCGAGCCGGCCATCGCGGACGCCGGCCTTGCCCGAGACCTCGCCTGGACCCGTCATCATGTCGACAAGCTGGAGGGCGACGCCGCCGCCGCTTTGCGCGCGGATCGAAAACCGCCCCGGCGCCTCGACCGTCAGCAGGCTCGTCTGATCCGCCGCCGCGGCGGAGACGCTCGCTTGCGAAAGGCGCGCCGAAGGATCGGGCGGAAAGGGCGGAAGCTTGTCCGCGTCGAGACTGGCGCAGAGGCCTGGCGCCAGCTGGAGCGTCCCTGAAAACGCCACTGCGAGGATTTGGGCGAGGAATCGCAAGCGAGGCGGCCCGACCCGCGGGCGGGCCCAGCGAAGGCGAAACCAGCTCGGCACGATCATCCTCCCCTTTTCGCCCGCCAAGAAACCGCCTCCGTCGATCAAGTTCAATGTGCGCGATCAATACGCAGCGAAAATGTATTTGCGCATGGCGTCTGGCGCGAGGCTGGAGCATTTTCGAGCGAAGCGGATATCCGTTCGCGTTAAGAAAATGCGACAAAAAAGTTAGAGTGTTTTCCGATTCATCGGATCGGAAAACACTCTAACCGCATTTGGGACATCTCTTGCGATTGTCTTGCGATTTGCGGCGCCCGCGTGACGCCAGCCCCGCGACATTTCGGCGTGATATCCGACGCCTCCGATGGAATGCGTTTCCTTTGGACAGGAGAAGAACCGAATATGAGCGACTGGAGCGCCGGCTACGTCACCGAGGTTGGCTACCCCTACGGCTATTATCGCGATCTGACGCCGCACAATCTGGCGCTCGCCGCGCTGTCGAAAGGGATCGCTGCACCCGGCCTCGACGGCGGCCCGGTGCGGGTGCTGGAGCTCGGCTGCGGACAAGGCTATTCCGCCAATCTCATCGCGGCAGCGAATCCGGCGATCGACTACACCGCGATCGACTTCAACCCAGCCCATATCGCGGGCGCAGCCGCATTGGCCCGCGAGGCCGGGACAAAAAATGTGCGCTTCAGCGAAGCGTCGTTTGAAGACTTCGCTGACGATAAGGGCGAGGGTCCCTTCGACATCATCACGCTCCATGGCGTCTACAGCTGGGTTTCGGCCGAACACCGGGCGCAGGTGATCAGGATCGCGCGCGAAAAACTGCGTCCCGGCGGCATTCTCTACGTGTCGTACAATTGCTATCCGGGTTGGGCGTCATCCGTGCCGATTCACCGGCTTTTCGCCGATGTCGCCGCCGGCTCGCCTTACGAACCGGTCGACGTTCGAATTGCGAATGCTTTCCAGATCTTCAAGGTGCTGGGCAGGATCGGCGCGCGTTGCCTTGAAGCCAACCCCGCGGTGGTCGAGCGCTTCAGCCAGCTGGAGCAGCTCCCGGTCAATTATCTCGCGCATGAGTTGCTGAACGCGAACTGGACGATTTTTCACTCGGCCGACGTCAATCGCGACATGGCGCAGGCCAAACTAACTTTCGTCGGATCGGCTCGAATACTGGATCATCTCGACCCGTTGAACCTGACGGACACGCAACAGCTCCTCCTCAATCAGGTCAAGGATCCCATGCGCCGGGAGTCGCTTCGGGACCTCATCGTGAACCAGGAGTTCCGGCGCGATATTTTCATCAAAGGCGCCTCCGATCCCGCCGCCAGCCCGCTCGAAAGCTGGCGGAGCCTGCGCTTTGCGCTCGCCGCCAGAGCGCGTGATGTTCCGCTGAAAATCAAAGGCCAGCTGGCGGAGGCGACGCTCGCACCGGAGACCTATGGCGCGCTTCTCGAACAGCTTGATTTGGGTCCGGCAAGCCTCGCGCAGCTGATCGCCCTGCCGAAGTTCAGGGCCCTCGGCCTCGCGGTTCTTCAAAACCATCTTCTGATGCTGCTTGGGCAAGGGACCTGCCAGCTCGCGCTTTCCGATCAGGGCGGAGCGGAGCGAATGAAATCAACGGACTCCTTCAATCGCGCCATTCTGGCGCGCGCCCGGCGGGGTGCGGATTATGGCTTCCTCGCCTCGCCCGTGACGGGCGCCGGCGTCGGCGTCGACAGAGTAGGCCAGCTCGCATTGCTCGCGATGCACGAGGGAGTTTACAAACGCGAAGACTTTATCGCCGCGATTCTGAAGGACAATCCGGCGACCTCAACGAGCGCCGGACCGGCGCCGCGGGAGTCGCTTCGCGAGGGGCTGGCGCATTTTGACGAAAAGATTCTACCCATCCTGAAGCGCCTCGGAATCCTTACCGGCGCAGCGGCTCCAGATCCTGCGTCGAAAGCTGACCGTCTCCCGCGCGCGCCAGAGCTGATCTTGCATGGCTTCCCACCTGATGGATCAGAAGTTTAGGATGTCTGTTCCGATTCGGTAACGGCCAGTTTTGGCGCCGGCCCACAAAAACGGCGGACGCGAATCCGCCGCGGTCCGGTCAATCGCGCGGGAGGGAGCATGGACTATCGCCAGACGTTCTTCGTCGACCCTGGCCGCAAGCTCAAGCTGAAGGATTTCGATCCGGCTTCGACGCTGGGCTGCGATTCGAAAGAGACGGCCGCCACTGGCGTCCAAGCCTATAGGCAGGCGCTCGCCCACCAGCAGAGTCTGCTCTACGCCGAAAAGAAACATTCGCTGCTCATCGTCCTGCAGGGATCGGATGCGTCGGGGAAAGATGGCGCCATTCGCCGGACGTTCGCCTGCTTCAATCCGCAGGGCGTCAACGTCACGAGCTTCAAGGAGCCGACGGCGGAGGAGCTCGCGCATGATTTTCTCTGGCGCATCCATCGGCGTGTCCCGGCCAAGGGAGATGTGGCGATCTTCAACCGCTCGCATTACGAGGACGTGTTGATCGCGCGGGTGCGAAAGATCATCGACGACAAGACGGCCATCGCGCGTTTCGCCCGCATTCGCGACTTCGAGACCCTGCTCGTCGAAAGCGGTACGGTGATCTTGAAGTTCTTCCTACATATCAGCAAGGAGGAGCAACTCGCCCGCTTCGAGAAGCGGCTGATCGATCCCGAACGCAACTGGAAGATCAGCGACGCCGACTATTCCGAGCGGCCCTTCTGGGACGATTACGTCAATGCGTATGAGGACGCCTTGAGCGCGACCAGCACGCCGGCCGCGCCCTGGTATGTGATCCCCTCCAACCGCAAATGGTTCAGCGACCTCGCTCTCTCCCAGATCGTCGCGGATACGATGGATGATCTCCACATGCGCTTTCCCGAACCAACTGTCGATCTGGAGCAGATCCGGCTTAAATATCATGAGGCGCTTGCCGAGCAGGAGGTGGGGACGTAGACGCCGCGCAAAAGTGACTTCGGTCTGGATGGCGCCAGGAGACGCGCTGATTGCGCCTAAGCTCGTAGAGCTGGGCCGCCGGGCTCCTGACGATTTCGAGCATCGCGATCATCTGGCGCAGGCTGTCGTCCCAGCCAAGATATTTTATCGACGCTGCCTTCGGCTGTTCGAACAGGCTCGTTTCAATTTTCTTCGCGAGATCTTCGCTGTCGAATGGCGTGTAATAGATAACGTCATCGGCGGCGATTTCACGAAAGACCTCGATATCCGCCGCGATGACCGGGGCGCCGGCCGCGCTGGCCTCGATGAGAGGCAGCCCGAAACCTTCCGTGATCGAGGATTGTATGACGCAATGCGCGTTTTTATACGCGAACAGCACCTCTGCATCGGACGCGTCGGCGAACCAATGCAGCCGCAGGCCGTATTCCGGATGCGTCAGGATGCGTTTTTGCAACGCGCTCGACAGCCAACCCTTTTGTCCGAAGATCACGAACCGGCATTCCAACCCTTTGCTCCAAATCAGCTCGAACGCATCGAGCGTGACGCCATATCCCTTTCGGGGCTCTATCGTGCCGACGCTCAAAAAGACCGCCCGATCGTCAAACAAACGACGGATCTCATCGCGCGCCGCCGCCGTTTGAGGCGCGCTAAAATCCGCGCCCAAATGGAACCACCCTAAAGCCGGCGGATCGGTCACCCGCAGGTTGTAGGCGCTTATGCTTTCGGCAAGTCTTTTCAGACTGTATCTTGATACGGCGATGCAGACCTCGCTGTGATTCACTGCCTCAATGAAACTTTTGATAAAGAGCGATGTGTACCAAGGATTGTAAATCAGAGGAACGTAGAGCGGAATGACATCATGAAAACAGGTGACAATTCGCGATCCGGCCGATTTCGCTTTGGTGAATATATCTATATATTCTTCAAGCGGATGCCAGAATGCGTCTAAAACAATATAGGTGACGTCTTTGTCGAGGGTCAAAGGTCCGGATTCATTTGGCGAGCTATAATAGGAATATAAGGCGCCGTCCTCGATGATGACGGGCAAAGCCAATCCTGTTCGCGCCGCAGCCGCAGCCATTTCGCGCGCGACCCTTGCGATGCCCTGCCCGACCCCTGTTCGGTAAGTATTGGTGACGTCGATCCAGAACCGCGGGCGGTCCTTGCATTGAGTCAAGGCGCTATCAGTCGGCAACAGCGGCCGCGGCGGTCTCTCGGGCTTGAATTGCTTAGCCAGCGACCGTCGCGCCGCCGCCGCCGGAATTTTTTGGCGATGTGAAAGACGCGCGATCGTCCAACAGAAATTTTGAATCTCGCGCAATAGAAAATAGGCGAAACGATTGTTCAACAAGCGTTTTATGTGCGGCAAATTCCCTCGCAACACGACGTCATGCGTCTCGCATGCAGGATAGCTGTCCTCGTCGAGGATAATTTTGATCGAATATTGCAGTAGCGAACGAACAGGCATGCGAACCCCGGAAAAAATTATTGGCTTGGCTGCGATATGGAGCGACCCTCAATCTCCGGCCCGGACGGAGGCCGGATCTCCCGTTGCTCAAGCGCGTCGCTGAGGGGCCGCCTCTCGGGGATCAGGGTTTCGAGATCGTTGGCGACGTCCGACCATGTTCGCAGAGGCGTCGCTTCGATGCGCCTCGCGCGCATCCGGATCGAGAAGCAGCGCGGGTTCCGGAAGGGAGCGGCCGCTCGGACCGGAAGCGTCGCGCCAGGGCCGGCGTTCACCCAGCTGCGGCGCGAAGTGGAGCGCGACGCTTGCCAACCAGGCTAGTAGAAAATCGCGCAACGTATCTGGAAGCGCGAGCGGCAGGCGCAGGGCGTTTCTCCCGGCGCTCGCTGCAGCGCGGATCAGTAGTGGCCGGGCAGCGGCCTCTCGCCCGGCGAAACGCAGGACGTCCGGCGCATGGGGGAGCAACGCAGCTTGCGCGTCGATGAAATGAAAGAAATGAGCGAGCATGGCGACGTCCTCGAAACGGGCGGCCGTCCGCATTCGCCGCCCGCGAAGGGCGCGCGAGGCGCAAGGCCGATGATGGGGGTGGACCTTCGGCGGAAGCGCCAAGCGGGATGCGGAAAAGTAGAACCGCTTTCCGTCCGCATCCCGCTCTAAGCCTTTGGAATCGATCACGTTCATGATTTTGGATTGTTTCAATCCAAAATCATCGTGATCTAGCGGACCTCGCTGTCGGCGCGCAGGGCCGGCAAAGAAATCGGTCGAGGCCCGACCACGGAAAGATCGAGCGGCCAACAGCGTGCAAGCGTGATTTCCGCTTCGGCGTGGCGCACGGCGACGGCCATCGGTGCGACCAGCACGATCGCCGCGGCCACGAAAAAGACGCTCCGCCGGAGCGCCAGAAGGTGATGCGAAAAGGACGATGGTTTCGCCCTTAACGCGCGTTCGGGGTGGCGGAGAACGGGGCGATCCGATGATGCCTTCGTCTCGACAAGCTGGGGATAAAACTGGCGCGGCATGTGCGGCTCCTTGTCGTGGGAACATTTCACACGCAATTAATACGTGGGCCATTTTCCCACGTCAAGCGATTTGTGGGATTGTATCCCACGTCAATTTCCGCCATATGCTCAGGCAATGGATGAACCGCCGAACCACCCGCCGCCGGGCGCCGACAGGCTGCAATCGCCGATCGCCCGGATTCTGCGCCCGCTCGTTCGGCTGTTCATTCGCAGCGGGATGACATTCCCCTGCCTCGCCGATCTGTTGCGCGAGCTTTACGTCAACGTGGCCGAATATGACTTCGCCCTGCCCGACAAGGAGCAGACCGACAGCCGCGTCAGCCTGCTCACCGGCATTCATCGCAAGGAGGTGCGGCGCCTGCGCGGTGCGGGCGCGCCGATCAGCGCGACGCCGGCCGCGGTGTCGCGCACGAGCCGCATCATCGCGCGCTGGCTGGCGGCGCGCGAATTCACCGATGCGCACGGACGCCCGCGCCCGCTGGCGCGCGCCGCCGATCAAGGCGGGGGCGAGCCGTCGTTCGAGCAGCTGGTCGCGTCGGTAACCCGCGACGTCCGCCCCCGCGCGGTGCTCGACGAATGGCTCGACCGCAAGCTCGTCGCGATCGACGCCGAGGGACGCATCGTTCTCACCGAATCGGCGTTCGTGCCGCAGGCGGGCGCCGATGAGCAGCTCTATTATTTCGGCCGCAACCTGCACGACCATATCGCCGCCGCCGTCGGCAATGTGCTGGGCGAAGCCCCCCGCTTTCTCGAACGCGCGGTGCATTACGACGGCCTGTCGGACGAACTGGCGAAGACTCTCGAACGGCGCTCGCGCGAGATCGCACTCGCCGCTTTGCATGAAGCCAATCGCGAGGCGCATGCGGCGTGTGAGGCCGATTCCGGCGGTCATCAACGCTGGACGATGGGGATCTACATTTATCGTGAGGCGGAGGACGCGCTTCCGGCGGCGGAGATCCCGTCTGAGGCGAATGGAGACAAGGGGCCGTGATCAAGCCGCCGCGGCTTAGCCGCAGAAGCCTGCTGGCGCTGCTCGCCGGTTTTCCCGCCTTCGCCTTTGCGCCGCGCGGGCGCGCGGGCCCGCGCGATCAAGGCATCGGCGGCACCGGCGCGTCGATCACGCCGGCCGAGGGCCAGGACGATGGCGAGAGCGACCGCGGCATTGGCGGAACGGGCGTCATCGGCACCATCCGGCGCTTTGGCAGCATCGTCGTCAACGGCCTGCGAATCGCCTATCCGCAAGACGCAACTGTGCGCATCGACGGCGAAGCGGCGACCCCCGCGTCCCTCCGGATCGGCCAGGTCGTCCGCGTCATCGCGCTTGAGACCGGGGGCCAGTTTTCGACGCATGCGATCAATGTGACGAGCGAGGCGGTCGGCCGCGTCGAGAAGGCAAGCGCGAAGAGCCTGACCGTGCTCGGCCAGAGCGTTTCGCTCGCGGGCCTTTCCAAGTCACAACCCCGCTATGTCGTCGGCGACACTGTCGCGGTGAGCGGGCTGCGCCGGCCGGACGGCGTCATCGTCGCGAGCCTCATCGAGAGGCGGGCGCCGGGTCTCGAGCAGGTCGCGGGGCCTGTCGCGGTCGGCGCCGACGGCGCGCCGATGGTTGGCGGCCTGAAACTCAGCCGCGTCGATCCGGCCCTCATCGGTCAGCGCGCCGTGCTGCAAGGCCACCTTGCCGACGGCGCCTTCGATGTCGTCCACGCGAAAGCTGAGAGCACGCTCCTCGGCAGCGGCCTTAAAACCCTGTCGATCGAAGCCTATGTCGAGCGCAGCGCCAATGGCCTTCGCCTCGGCTCGGGGCTGCCTGTCAGCGGGGGGGACGACGCCGGATTGCCGCTCAACCGGACGGTTCGCGTGGTGCTCGAAACATCGCCCGGCGGCGGCGAATGGCGCGTCAACTCCATCCGTCTCAACGGGACCGGCGCGCCGGGAGCGCCGGCGGGAATGCAAGGACCTCGGCATCCCGGCGACGGCGGCCCGGACGGTCCCGGCGCTCACACGGCGCCGGCCGGAGCGCCCTTTGGTAGGCATGGCTCATTCGGCGCTCCGGGAGCCCCAGGCCTGCCAGGTCAGCCCGCAGGCCTGGGCGCATCAGGCGGTCCAGCAGCGCCGATCGGCGCGGGACCCAGCGGTCCCGGTGGGTTCGGCGCGCCCGGCGGCGGCGAGGGACCCGGCGGATTTGGCCCACCCGGCGGCTTCGGTGGTCCGGGCGGCGCTGGACCCGGCGGATTTGGCCCACCCGGCGCCTTCGGCGGTCCGGGCGGCGCTGGACCCGGCGGATTTGGGGGAATGAGACGTTAGAGGCGCAAACGCTATTGGGGCGCCCGCGGCGCGACGAAGACAGGAACCGTGCTGATCGCGTTCGCCGGCGAACCGTTGATGATTTTCGAGCTTATGGCCAGATAGACCAGAGAGCTGTGCTTCCTGTCCACGATCCTGTAAATGCGCGTGGCCTTGAAGAAGATGCTCGTCTTCTCGGTGAACGCCTCTTCATTGTCTGGCAGTTTGGAGAGGTCGACGGTAATGGTGCCTGTCTGACGGCAGGAGACGGAAAAATTCGATGGATCTTCATTGAGACCGAGCGGCTGCCCCCATCCGCCCGTCCGGGCCTGCGAGATGTAGCAGGTGACGCCCGAAACTTTCGGATCCTCAAAATTCGTCACGCATACTTTGTCGTTGGGCGAGAGCAGGTTGAACGTCGTGCTGACGCAACTCAGATCGTCGGCCATTGCGAAATTCGACATTGCGACGAAGACCGCCGGAGCCATCAAGGACAGTTTCATTTCTAAGCCCACTTTTGCTGGCGGCCACCAAGCCGCTTTTAGAGTTTAGCCTTTTCTCGCGTCAAGCACGACTCCCTCATCCGCGTGTAGGCTCAGCGCCGCCGCCAAGGCCTCGCCCTTGCGATCGCCATGGGTCGAGAGCGCAATCGTTAGTTTGGGCGCGGCAGGTGGAATTGGCCAAAGCTGGGCGGCGGCGCTGAAATTCAGCACGACAATCTTATGATCATCCTCATGTCTCCGCTCGTAGGCGAGGAGATCGCCAGAGCCTTCGAGTCGCCGCCAGCTCCCCCGCGACAATGATTCATGCGCGCGGCGGGCCTCAAGAAGCGCGCGAACCAGCGATGGCAGCGAAGCCGGATCCGCGCTCAACTTCGCGACATTGCGCTTCGGCCAGTCCGGCGTCAGCGGCAACCATGGCTCGTGCGTCGAAAAGCCGGCGAAGGCGCTGGAATCCCATTGCATGGGGGTGCGCTCCGGGTCGCGGCCGACGCCAAGCCCCGGCTCGCGCAGCGCCCACGGATCGCGAATGCGGCCAGGCGGAATCTCAACCTCGCCAAGCCCAAGTTCGTCGCCGTAATAAAGCGTCGGCGAGCCGCGGAGCGTAAGGAGCAGCATCGCCGCGACGCGCGCCTGGCCCTCGCCGACCCGCGCCGCAACGCGCGGACGATCATGGTTGCTAAGCACCCAGTTTGGCCAGGCCCCTTCCGGCAACGCCGCCTCATAGGCCTCGACGAGATCGCCGATCGCGCCCGCGATCCATGGCGCCTCGATGAGTTGAAAATTGAGCGGCAGATGCGCGCCGGCAAGACCTCCGCCCTCAAGCGCCTCGCCGTAATAGGCGATCATCCGCTCCATCGGCAGATAGATTTCGCCAATCAGAAGGCGGTCGTCGAACTCCTCCAGCACGGCGCGCATTTCCGCGATGACGCCATGCACCTCAGGATGATCCGCCGAATGCGTCTGCAACAGCCGCTCGACTTTCGGCCGCATCGGCGTCCATGCCGGATTACGCGGATTGTCGCGTAGCCCCTCGTCCTTGATGAGATGGGTGATCACGTCGACGCGAAACCCATCGGCGCCGCGCCGCAGCCAGAAACGCAAGACGTCGAACATCGCCTCGCGCACGTGTGGGTTGCGCCAGTTGAGATCGGGTTGCTCGGGCAGGAAGGCGTGATAGTAATATTGGCCGCTCGCCGCGTCGAAGGTCCAGGCGCTGCCGCCGAAGTGGGCGAGCCAATTGTTGGGCGGCCCTCCCCCTGGCGCGCCGTCGCGCCAGATATACCAGTCGCGCTTGCCCCCCTTCCCGGCACGGCTCTCCCTGAACCAGGGATGCTCGATCGAGGTATGGTTCGGCACGAAGTCGAGGATGATTTTGAGGCCGCGCGCATGGGCGTCGGCGACGAGCCTGTCGAAAACTTCGAGCGACCCGAACACCGGATCGACGCTACAATAATCGGCGACGTCGTAGCCGAAGTCGTGCATCGGCGAAGGATAGAAGGGCGAAATCCAGACGGCGTCGACGCCGAGCCAGACGAGATAATCGAGCCGGCGCCTGATCCCTTCGAGATCGCCGATTCCGTCGCCATTCGTATCCTGAAACGAGCGCGGATAGATGTGATAAATGGCGCCCGTCCGCCACCAACTTTCCGACATCGATGGCCTCCCTCGCGCAGGCGTCATAAAATCTTCATCTCGCAATGATCGAAAGGCCTTCAATCCCGCGCCGTTTCACGCCAAACGCGCATCGTACCAGCCGCCATCCTGTTGGAAAAACCCGCCCCATGCTCGATCAGCCCCTGCCCGTCGTCGTGCGTCCTTCGACCGAGCAGGATGTGCCGTCCATGGTCGACATTTACGCCTATCATGTCCAGAACGGCCTCGGCGATTACCACCCTGAACCGCTGCATCCTGAGGACATCAAGCGACGGCGCAAGGCGATGCTGAAGCGCCGCCTGCCGCATATCGTCGCCGATCTCAACGGAGCGGTCATCGGCTACGCCTACGCCGTTCCCTTTCTGAAGCGGCCCGCCTACCGCTACGCCGTTAAACATTCGATCTATGTGCACAAGGATCATCGTCACGCGGGCGTCGGCGGCAAGCTTCTGCCGGCCCTGATCGACGCCTGCGCGGCCGCCGGCTACCGCCAGATGGTCTGCTACATCGACGGCGAGAACGCGCCCTCGCTCAGCCTGCACGAGGCGTTCGGCTTCGCGCGCGCTGGCGTCCTGAAGTCTGTCGCCTTCCGTTTCGGCCGGTGGACCGACACGATCCTGCTGCAGCGTCCGCTCGGCGATGGCGATGCGTCGCTTCCGGGCAGGCTCGAAAATGCGGCCGAAGAAGCCGGTCCGAAAACCGCCCATTGACGGCCGGGGTTGACAGCTCCCGGCGCTATTCGCGCACCACATAGGTGTAGAAGCGCACCGTACCGTCAGGCTCGATCTCGCGATAGAGGCCCTGAATTTCAGCCTCGAAACCGGGAAATAGATTAGCGCTTCGTTCGAACATTCTCAGATAGTCAAGCATAGGCGCCGCGCGCGGACCGAGCCGTTCGCCAGGAACGATCGTCGCGATGCCCGGCGGGTAGACGACGAAGAGAGTCGTCGCAATCCGTCCGGCGAGCTTGTCGAGCGGCAGGTAATCGATTTTGTTGCGCACCATCTGACGGACCGCTTCCTGCGGCGCCATCGCCATCTCGGGCAGATGCTCCGGCGCGAACTGCGCCCTCTGCAGCTCGCTGACGCCGCAGCTTCGGTAGAAGGCGTGCATCTCGCCGCAGAGATCGCGCAGGCGCAGACCCGCGTAGCGCTGCGGCCGCGCCTTGACGAATTCCGGAATGACATCGACGAGTCGCGCATTGTCGTCATGCAGCTTCTTGAAGGCGACGAGGGCGCCAAGCAGCGTCCAGGCCTTGCTGGATTCGACGCCAGGCGTCAGCAGAAACAGCAGCGAGTTGAGGTCGTTCTTTTCCGCGACGATGCGATTTTCGCGCAAATATTGCGCGACCACGGGCGCCGGAATGCCATGCGCCTCATAAGCCCCGGTCACGCGATCGAAGCCCGGCGTTAAAAGCGTCAGCTTGTTTGGATCGGTGATGGCGAAATTTTCCGCGACATGGCCGAACCCATGCCATTTCGCGCCGGGGGCGAGCGCCCAATAGCGCGCGTCGGCGGCAAGTTCTTCCGTCGGGATGTCCTCCCATGGCGTCAGCGCGCCGCCCTCGCCCGCGGTCGCGCCATAGCTAACGCGGTCCGGCACGAAGGGGTCGAAGAACCATTTGCGCGCGGGATCCTTTTCGTTCGCTTCGAACTCATGCCGGACCGCCCGCACCTTCTTGCGCAATTCGATGCCGAGCCGGATGGTGTCGTCCCAAAGCACGACGCCCGAGCGGCCTTTCATCATCTGAGCGCCGACGTCGAGCGAGGCAAACAGCGGATAAAAAGGCGAGGTGGAGGCGTAGAGGAGAAATGATTCATTGAAGCGGCGGTGGCCGACGTAACGCTCCTGCCCGCGAAGATGGCTGTCCTTCACATGGATTTGCGAGGCCTGCGAGAAGCCCGCGAGCTGCTTGTGCGTCGATTGCGTCGCGATGATCCCCGGCGAATCGGGACCGAGGCCGCGCAGATCCATGGCGAAGCGGCCGGCGTAGAGCGGATGGAATTTCATGAAGCCCGCCCAGGCCTCGTCGAACAGGATGTAGTCACACAAATGACCGATCCGCTCGAGGATCGTATTAGCGTCGTAGATCGTCCCGTCATAGGTGCATTGCTCGATGACCGCGACGCGGAACGGCCGCTCGCGGCGCCACGCCTCGCTATCCTTTACGAGCGGATTGCAGCGGATCTTCTCGCGGATGCTTTTTTCGTCGAACGCTTCCGGGTAGATCGGCCCGATGAGGCCATAGGGGTTGCGGTCGGTTTCCAGAAAGATCGGCATGCCGCCGGCGAGCGTCAGCGCGCCGTGATGCGCAGCCTTGTGATTGTTGCGGTCGAACAGCACGAGATCGCCCTCGGCGACGAGGGCCGACAGCGCGATCTTGTTCGACGACGAGGTGCCATTCAGGACGAAATAGGTCTTTTCCGCCCCGAAGATGGCGGCGGCCTCCTTCTGCGCGCGCAGCGCCGGCCCTTCGTGGGTGAGGAGATCGCCGAGTTCGAGCACGGAATTGTCGAGATCGTCGCGAAACACCGCCTCGCCGAGATGTTCGACGAAGATGCGTCCGATCGGACTGCGGCTGTAGAAAATCCCGCCATTGTGCCCAGGGCAGGTCCAGAGCTGATTGCCCTCCTCCGCATAATCGACGAGGGCGCCGAAGAAGGGCGTCTTCAGCGTTTCGGCGTATTGCTTCAGTCGGCTGACGAGATTCTTGGCGATGAATTCCGGCGTCTCCTCGGCAAGAAAGACATAGCCGTCGATATAGTCCAGCACCTCGACGGGGATATCCTCGAACTGCTTGCGGCGGACCAATATGACGATCGGCATTTCAAGACCGCGGCGGCGCATGAGGTTGATCAGCGCGGCCGTCTTGCCCTCGACGCCTTTCTTGCCCCAGTCGATCACCATGCAGCCGATGGCGGCGTCGGTCTGGACCGCCATTTCGGCGTCCTCCATCCGCCGCGCGCGGACAACCTCGATGCCGAGCTTTTCGATGGCCGTTATGATCTGCTGCAGCCGCAGGCCTTCGAGGTCCTTTTCGTCGAAGGCCGGCGCGCAAACGAGGAAGGTGAAACGCCTGTAGAAGTCCATGGGTCCTCGCTCGGAAACGCCGCGCGCCGGATGCGATCGACGCGGTGCGAACTCATAGCAGAGGACGCGGCGACGCGCGCCTGAAAAGGCGGGCGATCGCCGTCGTGAAAACGTCATTTCCGCGAGACGTCCGGCAAGGCTCGCGTCGTCCGCGCAGCCATCGGCGTGAATTTTCCCCGTTTCGCTCCGCGCCTGTTGAAGATTAAAGGATTGGCGCTAGTGTAGCGGCGGATTGGCGTCGCCTTTGAGCGGGCGGTTTGGAGCGCTGCGTCCCTGATCCCGGCGCCCCCCGCTTTTGGAAACGTTTTAGATGCTGCGCGGGGCGTTTCGCCAGCCAACGCCATGAAGCGAAGCAACGCAAAAAGACTGGAGCGCGCGCCAATGAGCAATCTTCTCGTCATCGCCTTTCCCTCCGAGCAAAAGGCGGAGGAGGTTCGTCAGAAACTGTTTGAACTGCAGAAGGAATACCTCATCGAACTCGGCGACGCCGTCGTCGCGGTCAAGCACGAGGACGGCAAGATCAAGCTCAATCAGATGATCAACACGACCGCCGCCGGGGCGGCGTCGGGCGCGTTCTGGGGGCTTCTCATCGGAACGCTGTTCGCGCTGCCGCTCGTCGGCGCGGCGATCGGAGCCGCCTCCGGCGCGCTCGGCGGCTCGCTGTCCGACTTCGGCATCGACGACGGCTTCATGCGGCAGGTCGCCGAAGCCGTGCCGCCCGGCGGCGCCGCGCTTTTCCTGCTCGTCAAGAAGATCACGACCGACAAGGTGCTGGCTGATTTGCGGGGCGTCGGCGGAACGGTTTTGCGCACGTCGTTCGACAAGAGCCAGGAGGACGCTATCAAGGCGGCGCTGGCCGGCAAACCCGCGGCGCCGGCGGCGATCGAGACGCCGACCGACCGCAGAGAGCCCCCGACCGGCGCCGCGCCGGTGACGGCGTAAAGGCCGAAGGCGGGGTCCGAAAGCGGGCCTCGCCGCGCCCCAGGGCGCCGAGATTGGCGCTTTGGCCGAATTCGACGTATGACGCAGCGGCGGCGCGCCTTTGGCGTGTATGCTTGAGTTGAGGCGCGCTCCCTGTGCGACCCGGCCTCGGCTTTGCCGAAAATGCTCCTGCAAAGGCGATGACGACTTGACGTTTCTTTCAACCATCCCGGCCCTCTCGCGCGCGCTCGCGGAGCGCAATTACGATTCTGCGACGCCCGTGCAGACGGCGGTGCTGGAGGCCAACGCCGCGGACCGCGACCTTCTCGTCTCGGCGCAGACCGGCTCCGGCAAGACCGTCGCCTACGGTCTGGCGATCGCCGTCAACCTCATGGCGGAGGCGGGATCGATGGGGCCCGCGGCCGAACCCCTCGCGCTGATCGTCGCGCCGACGCGCGAACTCGCGCTGCAGGTGCAAAGGGAGCTCGCCTGGCTCTATCAATATGCGGGCGCGCGGGTGATTTCCTGCGTCGGCGGCATGGAGCCGCGGCGCGAGCGGCGCGAATTGGCCGCCGGCGCGCATATCGTAATCGGCACGCCGGGACGGCTTCGCGACCATATCGAGCGCGGCGCCCTCGACGTCTCGAAACTGAAGGCCGTGGTTCTGGACGAAGCCGACGAGATGCTCGATCTCGGCTTTCGCGAGGATCTCGAATTCATCCTCGAGACGACGCCGCGGGAGCGTCGCACGCTGCTCTTCTCGGCCACCCTGCCGAAGGGAATCGCCGCTCTGGCCAAGCGCTTCCAGCGCGACGCGCTGCGCATCGAAGTCGCCAGCGGCGAGAGCGGACACGCCGATATCGAGTACCGCGCCATTCGGGTCGCGCCCAATGAAGTCGAATATGCGGTCGTCAATATGCTGCGCTTCATTGAGGCGCCGAGCGCGCTGGTGTTCTGCAATACGCGGGAGGCGGTGCGCCGGCTGCAATCCATCCTGCTCGAACGCGGTTTCGCCGCCGTGCTGCTCTCCGGCGAACTCAGTCAGCACGAACGCAACCACGCGCTTCAGGCGCTGCGCGACGGGCGCGCCCGCGTATGCGTTGCGACCGACGTCGCCGCGCGCGGCATCGACCTGCCGGGCCTCGCCCTCGTCATTCACGCCGATTTGCCGCATGACGCTGAAGTCCTGCAGCACCGCAGCGGACGCACCGGGCGCGCGGGACACAAGGGCGTCAGCGCCCTCATCGTCCCGAATGCGCGCCGCCGCCGCGCCGAGCAATTGATGGCGACGGCGGGCGTGCGTCCCGTCTGGAGCGGACCGCCCACCGCCGAGGACATCCGCAAACTTGATCAGGAACGCCTGTTGCAGGATCCGCTCCTTGCCGAAGAAAGTAGCGAAGACGATCTCGCCATGGCGCGCGCGCTGCTGACGCAGCGATCTGCGGAGGATATCGCCGCGGCGCTAGTGCGGGTCTATCGCGCACGGCTGCCGAGCCCCGAAGAAGTCCAGGACCCCGGGCAAGGCCCCGAGCCCCGCGCGCCGCGCGGGGGGAAGCCCGCGGCTTATCCGGCGGAGAGGCGCCCCGGCGGGCGAACGCGCACGAATGGCGTATGGTTCAAGCTCGACATCGGCGCAAAGAAAAACGCCGATCCGAAATGGCTTTTGCCGATGCTATGCCGGCGCGGCAAGATCACAAAGCAGGATATCGGCGCGATCCGAATCTTCGAACGGGAGACAAAATTCGAGGTGTCGGAAGCCGCCGCCAGGGAGTTCCTCGCCAATGTCCGCCGCTCGGACGGCGATCCGATCCGCATCGAACCGGACGCGGAAGGGTTTGAGCGGGCGCCGGATCGGCCCGCGCGGCGCGGCTATGATCCGATGTCGACGTCCGAAAAGCCGCCGCGCAAAAAATTCAAAAAGGAGTAAAGGGTTGCCGTCCTCGTTCAGGACGGCCCCGGCGCAGGGATCGATGGCGATCTATGTCGACGCCGACGCCTGTCCCGTGAAGGCCGAGATTTACCGCGTCGCCGAACGCCATCGGCTGCAGGTCTTGGGGCTGAGGGTGTTCGTGGTGGCGAACAGCTTCATCGCGACGCCGCGGGAGAGTTGGATCGAGCGCGTCGTCGTCGCGGCGACGCCGGACGCCGCCGACGACTGGATCGCGGCGCGCGCAGCCCGCGGCGCCATCGTCGTGACAGCGGACATTCCTCTCGCCAGCCGCTGCATCAAGGCAGGCGCCGACGTCATCGCCCCGGCCGGCAAGGCCTTCACGGAAAGCTCGATCGGCCTTGCCCTCGCCACCCGCAATCTGTTCGATGATCTGCGCGCGCAGGGCGACGTCACAGGCGGCCCGAAGCCGTTTTCGCCGCGCGACCGATCCGCCTTTCTGTCGGCGCTCGATCTCGCCATCGTGCGGCTGCGCCGGAGCGGATTCAATTAGTCAAGTCCGCCGCGACGGGTTTCGCGACTGGGGGTCAAGACCGGCGCAAGTTTCCCCGCGTATTCTTGGTTTTTGGCGCTCCGCTCCGGCGCGAGCCTCACACGGGTATCGCCGCGGGGGCGGGGTCCAAGGCGCCGCGACGCACTGAGGCACGGTTAATGCATGTGCGCTAAACCCCCGCGTCACGGCGGCCGGCGCCGGGGGCGACTGATTGGACTGCATTCGTAAGTTTAAAAGGCTCATTGACAAAAATATCGCGCGGCCGTCGAGAGGCCCGAAACGATCGGGAGGCGATAAGCGTTATCATTTTTGATCTGGAGAAAGGGAGCTTTCGATGGATGTCCCAACCGACCCGCAAGACGGCCTCTGCGACAATAAATGCCGCCATTATTTCCGACGGGCGAAGATCGCTTTCGATGCCGGCGCCGTCTTCGTCGCCGAGCGGCGCGTTTTTGATGGCTTCTCCGCCCTCAACAATTGTCACGCTCCAGCTCGCCAGAACCGACCGCGTCGCGAGGAAAATTCCCGGGGCGCCAAAGGGGACCGGCAAGGCGCAGCTAACGCCGCCGCATTAAGTCGATCCGCGGCGTTCCTCGCCGAGTTCGGGCGCCAGCTGGAAATCGAGCCGCAAAAAACGGATCCGGAACTGCGGGCTTATCGCCTCGCTCTTTTGGCGGAAATCGGGACTGGCAGAGTGACGGAGCTTTAAGGGCCCGGAATATTCGACACTCTCGATCTGTGTATTTGAGCGCGCCCTGTTCTCGCGGAGAACGCTGCGGTTTTTCGGCATGACGCGCGAGCAGCATTCCGATCAGGCGGCGAGGATCCAGACGGACAGAGGATAAGAGAGACCCAACCCGAGGGCGGCGCCCGCGCAAATGTCGGTCGGATAGTGGTGCCCCGAAGCGATGCGCGCCCAGCCCATCAAAACGATGAGGGCGACGGCCGCGCCGAAGCAACCGGGGCAGGCGAGCACGATGGGGACGAGAACACCCGTCAAAGTCATCGCGTGCCCGCTCGGAAACGAATGTTCGTCGAGAACGCCGAAAAGCGACGAAAGGCTGGAGTCGGTCCGGAACGGACGCGGGCGCCCGATGTAGCGCTTGATCACCGGATAAAGGCAATGCAGCACCCCGGCGTTGAGCGCCGCCGCAATGCTGACGCGGATGGCTTTGCCGCCGCCGAGATGCTCGAAGATCGTCAGCGCCAGAAGCGGGTAGAGCCAGCCATTGCCGAGTTTGCTGATGATGAAGGCTGAGGAGCGGCCGATCTTCCATCTGGCCGAACGCGAAAAGAAATGCACCGCAACGAGGTCGGCGGCGGACAGCCGTTGTTTGGACGACGCCCAAAGCGCCGCGCAGCGTCCGGATTGCTCCAAAGAAGGCGGAACAGGCCGACCCGCGAGATCAAGCTCGGCTTTGGCTCGATTGTCGATCGAGGTATCCTCAATCATGCACGACGGCGCCTCTCGTGACTTCGGCAATCAAATCGGCTCGATACGAATCGAGTTTGCCCTTTCCAATTGACCAAATCATGACAGTTGCCTGGTTGATCGCACGCTTCACACGATCGTACCGCGGTCACGCCCAAGTCCCCAGCGACGCGTGCGAGGCGGGCGAGGGATTTCGCCGAGACCCGCCCCCGGACCCTGCGTCAAAGTGACTTCCCGAAGTTAGCTCCGACGGCGTCCGCGAAGCAAGCTCAAGCATTCGCCCCCCCCCCCTTCAGAACCCCCCTGCGGATTGCGTGACAGCCGATAATTCTTTCGTTCTTCGCAGCATTCGGCGTTCGGAAACGTCTATAATGTTTTAGATTTGGTCTTCCGCGCGACGGCGAAACTTGATCCGCCGCGCGAAGAACGGATTTCGCCGCCCCAACCGGCTGATCGCGCCGCTCACATTTTTTCACGGCGCGGGTCCGGGGCGGCAGGATCGCGCTGAGGAGAAGAACCAAATTGCAGCCCGAGAGGCCCGTCCCGCCAGTCAGCGACATTCGCGTGGGTCTCTCGCCCATGGGCGAGGTCTTGAGCTGGGACGCGACCGCGGAATCATTGACCGGCTATGCGAGCGAGGAGATCGTCGGCCGCAACATCGATTCAATCATTGCGGGGCCCCTCGCCGCGGCGGCCCGGGCCGCTATCGCCGCGCTGCGCGGCGACGGATCGGTCGCGTTCGAGACGCTGCTGCGCCGTAAGGACGGGACCCTTGTCGAAACCGGGATCGACGCGAAGGCTCAATTCGACGGGTCGGGCGCGACGATGGTCTGGGCCGTCATCCGCGATCTGACGCAATCGCGGCGCGCCGGGCGCCAGGTCGAAGAGCGGCTGCGCCTCGCGCTCGGCGCGGCCGAGATCGGAACTTACGAGATCGATCTCATGACCGAGCGCCTTGCGCTCGACGCCCGCGCCGCCGCCGTCTGGGGCCGCGATCCGAGCGCCGCGTTATCGTATCAGTCCCTCGCCGCGCAGGTTCTGGAGGAGGACCGGCCGCCGGTGAGGGACGCGCTCGCCGTCGCGAGCGACGCCAAGGCCGCCGCGGAAGGCGCAGGGCATGGCGCCTACGCCGCCGAGTTTCGCATTCGCCGCCATAACGACGCGGCCTTGCGCTGGGTGTCGCTGCAGGGCCGCGCGTTTTTCGAGAACGGCCGGGCGGTCAGCCGCGTCGGCGTGATGCTCGACGTTACAGACAAGAAGAACGCGCAGGAGGATCTTCGCCGGCGCGAGGAGTTTCTGCGCTGGATCGTCAGGGACGCGCCGATCCCGATCATGCTGCATGCAGTGGACGGCGGCATCGTCAATTTCAATCGATGCTTCGTCGAGCAGAGCGGCTATGCGCCGCAGGATTTCCTCGATCTGCGGGAGTGGCTCACGCGCGGGCTGCGCCTTTCCGCCGCGGCCGCCGACGCGCAACTGCAATTCATGCGCCGCAAGGCGAGCCTGCGCGAACCCTTTGCGCCCGAGGAGATGCCGATCTGGACCCGGAGCGGCGAGGCGCGGGTGTGGCTCGTCTACCGCAGCCTTCCCTTCCTGTCGCCCGACGGCGTCGAGATCATCGTTTCGGCCGCGCTCGACCTCACCGAGCGCAAACGGTCGGAAACCGCCAACGCGCACCTCGCTGCGATCATCGCGGCCAGCGACGACGCCATCTACAGCCTCTCCCCCGCCGGCGTCGTGATGAGCTGGAATGCGTCCGCGGCGCGCATGTTCGGACACGACGCCGCCGCTATGATCGGCGCCAGCGACGCTATCCTCGTCCCGGGCGCTCTCGGCCCCGAGCGCGACGCCTTGTTCGAGGCGGCGAAAATGGGCGCCGCCGTCCGCCGCCAGACGCAGCGCCTGCGGCGGGACGGCGCGCTGCTCGACGTCCTGCTGAACCTCGCGCCGATGCGCGGCCCCGATGCGGAGCTGACGGCCGTCGCCGTGCTGGCGCGCGACATCACCGCCGAAAAACGCGTCCTCGCGGAGCTCGAGCAGGCCCACGCCCGGATGGCGCAGCAAACCGCGGAGCTCGACGCCATTTTCGAGGTGCTGAATGTGCCCATCACGGTGTATAATCAACAAAGCGAAATCGTGCGAACCAATGCCGCCGCGCGCGCGGTTTGGGGCATCTCACCCGACGCTCGAAATCCGATCGACTTCCAGCATGTCGCCGCAAAGCTCAGCGTCCGCAACGGCGCCGGCGAAGCGATCGATCCCGCTGCACTCTCGGCGCGGCGCGCGCTGAGCGGCGATGTCGTGACCGGGGAGGACTACCAGATCACCTCGCCGAGCGGGCTGCGGTACGATTTCAACGCGGCCGAACTGCCGCTCGTCGTCGCCGGCGAGATCACCGGGGCCGTCTCGGTCTGGCATGACGTCACCGAGCACAAGCGAAAGGACGAGCAAGCCTCGATCCTTCTGCGCGAACTTTCGCATCGCTCGAAGAATCTGCTTACCGTCATCGAGTCGATCCTGCGCCAATCCGCCAAAAGCGCAGGCACGAAGGAGGATTTCGTCGCAAGGTTCAGCGAACGTCTCCACGCGCTGGCCAATGCGCATGATCTTCTCGCCCGCAACAACTCGCTGAGCGTCTCGATGACCGATCTGATTTTCTCGCAGGTCGGCCATCATTGGGAGCCGGGCCAGCGGCGCATTTCGATGAGCGGCCTCGGCGTCAGGGTGAAGCCCGACGCCGCGCAGATGATCGGAATGGCGCTGCATGAACTCTCAACCAACGCGGCCAAATATGGCGCGCTGTCCAATCAGACCGGGCGCGTATCGATCAGTTGGAGGACCGACCCCGACGACTCCGGCGAGCCGGCGTTCCAGCTGAAATGGGTCGAGCGCGGCGGGCCGCCCGTCTCCGCGCCGGAGCGCCGGGGTTTTGGTACGACCGTCATTCAGCGCGTCGCCGGACAATCGCTGAATGGATCAGCGACGCTGGATTATTTTCCCGAAGGCGTCGTCTGGGTGCTTCGCGCGCCGCGCTCGGCGGTCCTTGACAGCGCCTATGCCGACCCGCCGCGCGGCGAACGGATGCGTTCGGCGATTCTCGAAAAGCTGAAGGACGCCTGGATCGATCTGCAACGGGACGGTCGTCTGCCCCGTCTTGCGGAGCTGCCGTTAGCGCAAACCGGGCTGCGGGATCATCTCATCGTCGCGGAGGTCGATCATGGCGCGAGCCCGCCGCAAATCCGCTTGGCGTCCATCGGAAAGGCTTTGACGGAACGCCTCGGACACCGGTTCGAAGGACAGGAGATCGAGCTGACGGAGGCGGAGATTCTCGGAACCGTGGACGGCGCCTACCGCTGCTGCCTCCGCTCGGCGAAGCCCGGCTATGAATACGCTTATTTCAACCTCGGACAGGGACGATCGTTTTTTTTTGAACGGCTGCTTCTGCCCCTGTCGGAGGACGGTCAGGCGATCACCCATATCGTCGGCATGGCGAGTTTCGAAGACGGGTTGCCGGCCAAGCCGCCCCGCTGAACGCGGCAGCGCGGTCAAGCCGGAGCCGCCGCTCTATCTCTTTGTTAGAGCATCTGAATTTTCCTTAAAACCGCGTCCCGCTTTCGGGTCCGATGCGCTAAATTCCAGATCGCCGCGCGATGGCTCGCGGCGCCGCCTCGAGCCTGATAGCTGTGATCCAGGCCGCCAGATTGACCCCGACCAGACCTTCGAGAGAGATCGGCTGCAGCGAGGAGGCGCGCTGCGATCCTCCGATGAGCGCGTTCGCGCCGATCCCCGCTCCGGCCGTGGCTTCCGCCCCAACGCCGGCGTAAGTCCCGGCCAGGGCGCCATGCGGAACGCCGTCGACTGAACTCAACACGCCCCATATGAGGTGGCCGGCGGCGACTTCGCCGAGAGCGACGCCATATTCCGTGATCGTGCCTAAATAAGCGTCAGGCGCTTCGCCCTGATGATTGGTGAAAAGGCAATGCAGCGACTGCTTCTGCACGAGGATAAGACCGATTCCGGCCGATATGTTGCACGTCAAAATCCCCGCCTTGGCCTCGAGCATATTCCGATCAGATTGAATCAATCTGATCGACAAGAATATGCTCAAGCTTTTGAATCTGGAGCGATTTCTTGTCGACCGAATGGTCCATTCGGTCGGAAAGCGCTCTAGGGT
>JBKQMI010000149.1:0-21679 GCA_052146775.1 Methylocella sp.
TGACCGGCCTCGAAGAGCGCGACGTCCTCTTCATCGACGAGATCCATCGCCTCAATCCGGCGGTCGAGGAAATCCTTTATCCCGCGATGGAGGATTTTCAGCTCGATCTCATCATCGGCGAAGGCCCCGGCGCCCGCTCGGTGAAGATCGATCTCGCCAAATTCACGCTCATTGGGGCGACGACCCGCGCGGGCCTCCTGACGACGCCGCTGCGCGATCGCTTCGGCATTCCAATCCGGCTCGACTTCTACACGGTCGACGAGCTTGAGCGAATCGTCCGGCGCGGCGCGCGCGTCCTGTCGATCGCCATCTCCGGCGACGGCGCCAATGAAATCGCCAAACGCGCGCGCGGCACGCCCCGCATCGCGGGCCGCCTGCTGCGCCGGGTGCGCGATTTCGCGGCCGTCGACGGCGATCCCGAAGTCAGCCGCACCGTGGCCGACAAGGCGCTAAAACTCCTCGATGTCGACGAGATCGGCCTCGATCAGATGGACCGGCGCTATCTCGGGACGATCGCGCTGTCATTCGGCGGCGGTCCGGTCGGCATAGAGACCATCGCGGCGGCGCTGTCCGAGCCGCGCGACGCGATCGAAGACATTATCGAGCCCTATCTCATTCAGCAGGGCTTCCTGCAGCGCACGCCGCGCGGCCGGATGCTGACGACGCACGCGTTCCGTCATCTCGGCCTCGCCGAGCCGCCGCGCGAGAAGACGCAGTTTCAGCTTTTTTCCGAGAGCGATGGCCCGGACTGAAGGAGGGTTTTGGCGAGGCGCGCCTCGAACGGGAGACGGACCCCGTCCGGGGTTGAGCCTTTGCCGGATTCCAGGCGCCTGCTTGGTCCCGGGATCAGGCTCTCATCGCCAATGGCTCGGGCGCTGAGGCCGAAGCGTCGACGCCGCCCTCCCCTCTCAAGGGTTCCGCGGCCGCGCGCATCAGGGCGATTCGCGCGGCCGCGTTTTGCGCGATCAGCTTGCGATCAGCCCCTCGCGCGTAGCGGAGCGGCTCTCCGAAAACGAGTTCGCAACGCAGTTGCTCGCCCGTCAGCACAGACCAGACATGAGGTAGCAGGAAGGCGTCGCCGACCCAAGCCGCCGCCGGCGACGAATAGGAGATCGCCACCGGCTGGACGGCGACGCTGTCGACATCCGCGGCTCTGGCGAGCAGATCTCGCGCGGCGGCGAAATGGGAGCTGTGGAATTTCCGCAACAAAAGCCCGTATCCCGTCGTGCCTTCCGGAAACAGCAGCACCGAGCGGGCCTCCAGCATGCGCGCGGCCATCGCGCCATTGGCGCCGGGGATCGACCGGCGCCGTGCGCGATCGACGAAAACGGTTCCCTGCAACCGCGCGAAAGATCCGACGAACGGCCAGGCGCCGACCTCCCGCTTGGCGAGGAAGCATAAGGGTTCGACGCTCGTCAGAACGAGAATATCGATCCACGAGATGTGGTTGGCGGCGATGAGCCGCGGCCGATCCGGCGCGGGAGCGCCTTTGACCGTAAGGCGCACCCGGAACAGCCGGAGCAGGACGCGGCAAAGCACGACGGGGATCGACGCCCCCCACGGCCAGCGCAGCCGCAGCGCAATCCATTGCAGCGGAACCGCGACGCCAAAAAAGAGAAGGAGCGTCAGACCGATCATGAAAAGGCGCAGAACAGCCACGATGGCCCGAAGTCCCGAAAGCGAATCGGCGTTATTCGTAGCGCCAAGCTTAATTTACCGCGCCACACTTGCAGTTTCATGACATTGCCAATCATTCGGCCGATCAATTGGCCGCTCGCCCAGGCCGTGAGCTGACCGCGGCGGGCGCCGACTTGGGTGCGCTGCGTCATCAAAGCTTCGCATCGCGCTCCTAATTTGCCGCAATATTTCCTCTTTGTGATTCGACGTTTCATGTGGCCCCTCGACACGCCTTTCAGCGGAATCACAAACGCCCCCGCCCGCTTCATCAAGCCGCGCCGCCCCATCCGCGACCTTAACGGCCTCCCGGCCGTTCTTGGGCGCTTTGGCCCTTTCGAAATCAGGCTGGCGACGACGAAGAAAGAGATCCGCAGGGCGCAGCGCCTGCGCTATGAAGTATTTTTCGAGGAAGGCGGCGCGAGCGCCAATCAGGCTTCGGCGCTGGTGCGGCGCGACATTTGCCCGTTCGATGCTTTCTGCGACCATCTTCTCGTGATCGACGTGGACACGGTCAACCGGTTCGGCCGGCCGAAGCCGAAGATCGTCGGCACCTACCGCCTGCTACGGCGGGACGTCGCCGAGCGCAATCTCGGCTTCTACACCCAGCGCGAATTCGATATCGCGCCCTTGCTGGCGCGGCACGCCGACAAGCGATTCCTCGAACTCGGCCGCTCCTGCGTCCATCCGCAATACCGCTCGAAGCGCGCCATCGAACTGTTGTGGCGGGGGCTCTGGCTCTACGCAAAACACCATCGCATCGACGCGCTGATCGGCTGCGCCAGCCTGCCGGGGACCGATCCGCGCCCGCTCGCCCTGGCGCTTAGCTTCCTGCATCATCAGGCGTCCGCTCCTTCGGAGTGGAGCGTCAGGCCGGTCGCGGGGCGCGCGATCAAAATGGACATCCTCGACAAGAGCGCCATCGACTCGCGGCGCAGCGTTGCGGCCCTGCCGCCCCTGCTCAAGGCGTATCTTCGAGTCGGCGCGAAATTCGGCGACGGCGCGGTGATCGACGCTCAATTCGGCACGATCGATGTTTTCACCATCATGCCGCTCGCCGACATCGAGGAGCGCTATATCAGCTATTACGGCGCCGCGATGGAGATGCCGGAAAGCACGATTGCCTGACCGCCGCGGTCACGAGCCCTTGGCGGCGCCCTGGCGCCTGTAGGCTTCGAGCGGCAAGCCGCCAACGCCCCAATTCTCGAGATCGACTTCGTCGATGACGACGAAAGTCGCCGTCGGCGACTTGTTCAGCACTTTCACCAGCACATCGGTTACCCCCTGGATCAGGGCGGCCTTCTGTTCGGGCGTCGCGCCCTCGCGGGTGATTTTGATGTTGACGATGGGCATGGCGATATCCTGTCTCGAATGCGCGCGGGCGCGGGCGGCCTCGATCTCAATCGATCAAATGCGGCGCTTTGGGAAGAGATTTATTTTGCGAACCTTGCGCTAAAATCAATGCGGATTTCGGGGCGGCGGTCAGGTCCGCGCAAGGCCTCGGGAAGAGACTGCGTCCAGCGTTGCGGGAACCGAGCCATGCTGAACTCCACCGTCTATTACACAATGCTCACCAGGGACTATTCGAAATCCTTGGCGAACACTGCAGCCGACCCAACCGTGCAACGGCAAACCGCGTATTTTCAGGCCAATATCGGCAAAGTGAAGTCGGTCGACGAGCTTTTGAACAATAGCAAACTCTACAACTACGTCATGACCGCTTTCGGTCTGAGCGACATGACTTACGCCAAAGGACTGATTCGTAATGTCCTGAACGGCGGGGTATCGAGCAGCAAAAGTCTCGCCAATACGTTGAACGATCCCCGTTACAAAGCGCTCGCCACCGCCTTCAACTTCGCGGCCAATGGCGCGGCGACGACAAGTTCGACCTCGCTGCAGCAGACGACGATCAGCAATTTTGACGAACAGACGCTGGAGACGAACGTCGGCAAGACCAGTCCCGGCGCGAAGATGGCTCTCTATTTCCAGCGCATGGCGCCGAGCATCACCAGCGCCTACAACATTCTCGGCGACAAGACTCTGCTCAGCGTGGTGCAGACGGCGTTCGGTCTCTCGACGTCGATGTCGCAGCAAGGGATCGACCAGCAGGCGCAGACGATCGGCCAACTGGTCAACATCGCCGATCTGCAGAAGCCGGCCTATCTGCAAAAGCTGATCGAACGCTTCACGGCGAATTACGACGTCAACAACCCCTCGACCACGACGACGACGCCGACCAACGCCCTGCTGGTCTCGTCGCCGGGCATCAGCCAAAGCCTGCTTCTCAGCATCGCCACTTTGCCGCAAGGAGGATCATAATCCGTGCAATCCGGGCTCTATGTCACTTTGTCCGCCGCGGTCGCAGTCGACCGGCGCATGACGACGATCGCCGCGAATATCGCCAACCAGAGCACGCCGGGCTACAGGGCGGAGGAGGTCAGCTTCAAATCCCTCGTCTCGAAAGCCGACGCCAATCCCGTCGACTTCGTTTCGCAGGGAGAATCCTTCATCTCGCGCCGGCAGGGCGTGCCGACCAAGACCGAGAATCCGCTCGATGTCGCGGTCCAGGGGAGGGGGTGGCTGGCGCTCCAGACGCCTGACGGAACCGTCTATACGAAGGATGGCCGCATGCGCATGGAGGAATCCGGCGCTCTCGTCAGCGTCGACGGCTATCCCGTACTCGACGCAGGCAATTCCGCTCTTCAACTCGATCCGAACGGCGGACCGCCGACCATCGCGCAAGACGGTATGATCACGCAAAACGGCCGCCAGATCGGCGCGATCGGGATCTTCGCGATCGACGACGGGGCCAAGCTGAAACGCTACAACAACTCCGGCGTCATGAGCGACAAGCCAGCCACCGCCGAGCTCGACTTCGCCAATAATGGCGTCGCGCAAGGATTTATCGAAGGCTCAAACGTCAATCCGGTCCTCGAAATGGCGAAGCTCATCATGGTGTCGCGCGCCTTCGAGAGCATCTCTTCAGCGACCGAGGGTTCGGAGACAACGCTGAAGGACGCCATCAAGACCCTCGGCGCCACCACGTGACCCTTGCGCCAGGCGCCGGCAACGCGCTCATGCAGCTGGAGCGCTGCGTGGCGGAGGCCGCCGCCGAGCCTCTCGTCCAGATCAGCGGCGCCATCACCGAAGTATCGCCATCGCACGCACGCGTCGCCGGGCTATCGGCCTTTTTGAAGCTCGGCGAATGCGTCAGCTTCGGCGGGAACGGATCGACCCATCGCGCCGAAGTGGTGCGCATCGATGCGCAGGGTGCGAGCATCAAGGCCTTCGAGCTGAATACGCTGACGAGCCTCGGCGCCAGGGTGATGCGCGAAGGCCCCTTGCGTCTGGCTCCGCATCCGAGCTGGAAAGGCCGCGTGATCAACGCCCTCGGCGTTCCGATCGACGGCGCCGGGCCGCTCCAGCACGGCGACCAATGCGCGGAGATCGACGCCGCGCCGCCGCCCGCGATGCGCCGGGCGCGGATCGTCAAGCCCTTGCGCACAGGGGTCCGCGTCATCGATCTCTTCACCCCGATTTGCGCCGGGCAGCGCATCGGCGTTTTCGCCGGCTCCGGCGTCGGTAAATCGACCCTTCTCGCCATGCTCGCGGGCTCGCGGGACTTCGACGCCGTGGTGATTGCTCTCGTCGGCGAGCGCGGCCGCGAGGTGCGCGAATTTCTCGATGACGCGCTCGCCGCCAATCGCGCCTCCGCGGTCGCCATCGTCGCCACCGGGGACGAGAGCCCGACGATGCGCCGCCTCGCGCCGCGAACCGCCATGGCCGTCGCCGAGTTCTTCCGCGACAGGGGCGATTCCGTTCTGCTGATCGTCGACTCTATGACGCGCTTCGCCCACGCCGCCCGCGATGTCGCCCTCGCCGCGGGTGAGCCGGCCGTCGCGCGCGGCTACGCGCCGAGCGTCTTCAGCGATCTCCCGCGGCTTTTGGAGCGCGCCGGACCCGGCGCAGAGGGCAAGGGTTCGATCACCGGTATTTTCTCAGTGCTCGTCGACGGCGACGACCACAATGATCCCGTCGCCGACGCCGTTCGCGGCACGCTCGATGGCCATATCGTTCTCGATCGCGCCATCGCCGACGAGGGACGCTTCCCGGCCGTCAATGTGCTCGGCTCCATCTCACGCCTCGCGCAGATCGCCTGGACCGGCGAGCAGCGCGGCCTCGTCGTCAAATTGCGCGCGCTGATCGCACGCTTTGAGGACACCCGCGATCTTCGCCTGATGGGCGGCTACCGCGAGGGCAACGACCCGGAACTCGATCAGGCCGTCGCCCTCGTCCCCAAAATCTACAAGGCGCTTGCGCAGTCGCCGCAATCGCCCTTGAGCCAGGATGCGTTTCGCGAACTGGCCGAGATGCTGGCGGGATAGGCCGTCCCCACGCGAGGAACGCCGTCGTTCCTCCCTCACTGCCCGCGAGCGCCAGACGAATTGCCTGGCGCTCCTCCAATCGATAATTCGGCTGCCGCGTCATTCGACGCTGTTGATGAGGCTTACATTGCCGCCAACTGCGGCGGTGTTGATCGTCACTGTCCGTTCGATCGCGAAGCGATCGAGATAATGCGGCCCCCCCGCTTTCGGCCCCGTGCCCGACAGGTTGAAGCCGCCGAACGGCTGCGTGCCGACGACCGCGCCAATCATATTGCGGTTGACATAGCAATTGCCTGCGAGGCGCCGCTCGAGGATGCGCGCGATCGTTCCCTCGATACGCGAATGCACGCCGAGCGTCAGACCGAACCCATTGGCCTCAATGGCGTCGAGCAGGGAATCGAGTTCGGACGCCTTGTAGCGCACGACGTGGAGAATCGGTCCGAAAATCTCGGCCTTGAGATCGCGAGCGCTGCGCAATTCGAAGATATGCGGCGCGACATAGTAGCCGCCCTTCGGCGCGTTTTCTGGGATTTCGCCGGCGAAATGCAGGGTGGCGGCGCCGCGCAACGAATCAATATGCGCGAGAAGGCCCGCGCGCGCGGCGGCGTCGATCACCGGTCCGATATCGACGCCGACGTCGCGCGGATCGCCGATCTTGAGTTCGCGCGCGGCGCCCGCGATCATCGCGATCATCTTGTCGGCGACATCCTCCTGCAGGCAAAGGAGCCGTAGCGCCGAGCAGCGCTGACCCGCGGAGCGAAACGCCGAGGCGACGACATCGTCGCTCACCTGCTCCGGCAGAGCGGTCGCATCCACGATCATCGCATTGATTCCGCCGGTCTCGGCGATGAGGACCGCGATCGGGCCGCCCTTGGCCGCGAGCGCGCGGTTGATCTTCGCGGCTGCCTCCGCAGACCCGGTGAAGGCGACGCCGGCGACGCCCGGCATGGCGACGAGCGCAGCGCCGGTTTCACCGTCCCCCTCGACCAGATGCAAAACTTCTTCTGGAACGCCACAACGATGCAACAGGGCGACGGCCTCCATGGCGATCAGGGGCGTCTGCTCCGCGGGCTTTGCGAGCACGCTATTGCCTGCGACGAGCGCGGCGGCGACCTGGCCGAGGAAGATGGCGAGCGGAAAGTTCCAGGGGCTGACGCAGACGAAAACGCCGCGTCCGGCGCAATGGAGCTTGTTGTCCTCGCCGGTCGGTCCCGGCATCGCCAGCGGCGCGCTCCAGCGCGTGCGCGCTTCGGCGGCGTAGTAGCGTAAAAAATCGATCGCCTCGCGCCACTCGGAGACGGCGTCGGGAAGCGTCTTGCCTGCCTCGGCCTGGAGCAGGCGCAGCCAGCGCGGCGCCTCCGCTTCGAGCCGTCGCGCCGCATCGTCGAGGCATGCGGCGCGGCGCGCGAGCGGCGCGCGGGACCAGGCGCCAAAGCCGGCTTTGGCCTTCTCCATCGCCTGCGCAAGATCGCTCGCTTCAGCGTCGCTGACGACGCCCAGCATTGTCGATCCATCGATGGGCGAGATGATCTTGCGCCCGTTTCGCGCCGCGCGCCGCGCCTCCCCTTTTCGTCCCTCGCCGCCGGCGACAATCGCCGCCGCCCGACGCGCCTCGGGTGTCTCGGCCAGACTTGCGACGAGCGCGTCGAGCGCTTGGGCGTCGCCGAATTCGAAGCCGCTCGCGGCCTTGCGCGACGGCGAAGGAATGTCTCGCGGCAGCGCGAGCCCCGTAGCCCGCGCGTGCGCCGGATCCCCGATGATCGCCTGCGGACGCGTCAGCAGGTCCGACGCTGGAACCGCGCGATCGCCGAGCCGCGACACGAATGACGAGTTGGCGCCGTTTTCGAGCAGGCGGCGGACCAGATAGGCGAGCAGGTTCTCATGCGCGCCGACCGGCGCGTAAATACGGCAGGCAGCGGTGGAAAAACGTTCGCGAAGGCCGTCGTAGAGAGCCTCGCCCATGCCGTGCAGGCGCTGGAACTCGTAGCCTTCGACGCCACCCGCGATCTCGACGATGGTCGCGACGCTCAAAGCGTTGTGGGTGGCGAATTGCGGGTAGACGACGCCGCGCAGCGCCAGCATTTTTCGCGCGCAGGCGATGTAATTGAGATCGGTCATCGCCTTGCGCGTGAACACCGGATAGTCGGCGAGGCCGCGCTCCTGCGCGCGCTTGATCTCAGCGTCCCAGTAGGCGCCTTTGACGAGCCGCAGCGTCATTTTCCGGCGATGTTGGCGCGCCAGCGTCGCAACATGATCGATGACGGCGCCGGCGCGCTTCTGGTAGGCTTGGACCGCGAGCCCGAAACCGGACCAATCCTTCAGCGATTGATCCGCGAGCGCATGGTCGATGACGGCGAGCGAAAGCTCCAGGCGGTCGGCTTCCTCGGCGTCGATGGTGAGCTGCAGGTCACGCCGCTTCGCCATCCGCGCGAGATCGATCACGCGCGGCGTCAGCTCGGCGAGAACGCGCGCGCGGGACAAGGGCTCGAAACGCGGATGCAGCGCGGAGAGCTTCACCGAAATGCCGAGCCGTTCGGGCGCGGCGAGGGCGGACGATCCGCCGATCGCCTCGATCGCATGCGCATAGGCGTCGAAATAGCGCGCCGCGTCGGCGGCGGTGCGGGCGCCTTCGCCGAGCATGTCGAAGGAATAGCGCTTTGCCCGCGCATCGCGCGCGGAGGCGCGGCGCAAACTGTCCTCAATGGTCTCGCCGAAGACGAAATGACGCCCCATCAGGGCCATCGCCTGGCGCGCGGCGGCGCGCAGCGCGCCCATGCCGATCCGCCGCGCCGCCGCCGCGATGACGCCCTCCGTCGTCTTGCCTTTATCGATCATCCGGGCGGTGGTTCCGAGCGCCCAGGCGGTGGCTGCGACGACGAGCGGCTCCGGCTCGGACGCGCTGGAACCAGCGCCGGCGTCGGCTCCGCCCGAATCGGTCCCGCGCGCGGCGCCGATCTTTTCCTCGATCAACTGGTCTGCCGTGAAGGAATCGGGCACGCGCAGCAGCGCCTCGGCCAGCACCATCAGCGCAAGCCCCTCCTCCGACGACAGCGAATATTCGCGAAGCAGATCTTCGATGCCGCCAATTCGCGCGGCTTTCGTCCCCCGGGCCGAAGCGATCAGATATTCGCCGAGCGCGTCGACGCGCGCCTGCGCCTGCGCGCCAAGAGGAGCCTCGCTGAGCAGCTGGGCGGCGATGGGCTCGTCGTCCGGCGCATAGGGCGCCGCGAAAAGAGGGAACGGGATGTCGGATGTCATGGCGCGCGAGACCTCATGTCAAAAGGACGTCTCCGGCGAGGGGCCATTGCATATATGCGCTGGCCTCTCCCCCGTAACCGCGCCAGCGCCTGATTTCCGGCCCGCCTGCGCCGCCCGCTCTAAACTTCTAAAATCGATCACGTTCATGATTTCGGATCGATTCGATCCAAAATCATCGTGAGCTAGCCGGCGCGGCGCACCGAGGGGGTCGCGCACTCGTCCAGCGCCGCGCGAAAGGCGGCGACGGCCTCGATCAGATCGTCCTCCGCGATGACGAGCGGCGGGGCCAGCCGCAGAACGCTTTCGTGGGTCTCCTTGGCGAGAACGCCGCGCCGCATCAGGGCGAGGCAAACATCCTTGGCCTTGACCATGGCGGCGTCGAGTTCGATGCCCGCCCAAAGCCCTTTGCCGCGCACCTCGATGATCGCCGGATGGTTGATGGCGCGCAGCGCCTGAAGCAAAAGCTCGCCGAGAACGCCGCTGCGCTCGGCCAGATTTTCGTCCCGCAGCAATGCGATCGCCTCGCGACCCACGGCGGCGGCGAGCGGGTTGCCGCCGAAGGTCGAGCCATGGCTGCCCGGACTGAAGACGTCCATCAGCGATCGCCGCGCGATGAATGCGGACACCGGCATCAACCCGCCGCCGAGCGCTTTGCCAACGATCAGGCCATCGGGCCTTGCGTCTTCATGCTCGAAACAGAAATTGCGCCCCGTGCGGCCAAAGCCGGACTGCACCTCGTCAAAGATCAAGAGGATGCCGTGCCGGTCGCAGATGCGCCTGAGACTCGCGAGATAGCCCCTCGGCGGAACGATAACGCCGGCCTCGCCCTGAATCGGCTCGATGAGAATGGCCGCCGTATAGCGGCCGATCAACTCCTCGATCGCCTCGGCGTCGCCGAAGGGCGCGGAGGCGAAGCCCGGAGCGAAGGGACCGAAGCCGCGCCGGGACGCCGGATCGTCGGAGAAACCGATAATCGTCGTCGTCCGACCATGAAAATTCCCCGAAGCGACGATGATCTCCGCCTTGTCGGCGGGGATCGCCAATTCGTCATAGGCGAAACGGCGAGCGGCCTTGATGGCGGTCTCGACGGCCTCGGCCCCGCTGTTCATCACAAGGCAGGCGTCGAGCCCGGCGAGATCCGCCAGGTCCTCGTAAAACGCGCCGAGATTATCGGAATGAAACGCGCGCGAGACAATATCGAGCTGCTCAAGCTGGCGCTGCATCGCGCCGACGAGACGCGGATGCAAATGGCCGAAGCTCGCCGCCGAGTAGGCGCTCATCATATCGATGTAGCGCCGCCCCTCGACGTCGAAGAGATGCGCGCCGCGTCCATAGGACAAAACGACCGGCAGCGGCGCGTAATTCTTGGCGCCGAAGCGAATTTCCCTGTCGATGAGGTGATGCGGGCGCATCAACGCCGTCCTGACTTAGCTAATATTATCAGCCAAGCTACCGTATATTTGGGGGCAAGATGATGGCGCGAATTGCGCCCCCTTCGGGCACTCCGCGACAAACTGTGGCGGAAATCGCGGACGCCTTGTTTTCTCCGCGATCCGTTCGTCCAAGATCTGTTGCTCCGCGATCCGTTCGTCAAGGCGTCGCCACGAACGATCGCGGTCCCGATCACACTTTATCGCCGCCGCGCCCGCCCTCGGTCCTCACCCTGCCCCTCGCCGCCTTCGGCTTCGCCGGCCGAGGCCATTTGCCGGGCCAGGCGACGATATGGCGCGGATAATCGTCGAGGGCGACCTCCGTCTCCGACGCCGCGACCCTGCCGCGCACCGATACGCCAGATTCATGCACCGACGCCGGCGCGCCCGACACCAGAGGGTGCCACCAGGCGAGGTCGCGGCCCTCGGCGATCAGGCGATAGGCGCAGGAGGGCGGCAGCCAGGTAAGGCTGCGCACCGTCTCCGGCGTCAGCTTGATGCAGTCGCGCACTTTGCGGCGGCGATGGGCATAGTCCGCGCAGCGGCAGCCCGCGGCGTCGAACAGCTTGCAGGCGACATCGGTAAAGTGAATCTGGCCGGTGTCCTCGTCCTCGAGCTTGACGAGGCAGCAGCGCCCGCAACCGTCGCAGAGGCTCTCCCATTCCGCCTTGCTCATGGCGTCGAGCGTCTTCCGCCGCCAGAACGGCTGAGCGTCGGGCGGCGCTTGTTCCCTTGAGCGCGGCGCAGGCGGCCGACGCGCGGGGGTCGGCGGCGGTTCATCAACGTGCTGCGACATGAATTTCAGATCAATTTCGTCATCGGGGCAAAGTCTGACGCCCGGGGGGGTGCGCCTCCCTATGACATTCGTCAAGGGCTTGCTAAACTGCGCTCCGGTTTTGGCGGCTTTTTTTTCTGGAGCGAATCAGCGTGTTCGATGGTCTGCGCGAGACGCGGTTGTGGCGCAGGGCGGCCCGGGCGCTGCTCGCTTTCGACGCCTTCGTCGACTCGTCCCTCTACGCGGGCGGCGCGTGGACAAGGCAGAGCTACGACGCGTTCGCCGCCTTCATGGACAGGTTTCACGTCGCGGGCTTTCGCCGCGTCCTGACCGAACTCGCCGGCGAGACGCTGACGCTCGGAATTGGAGCCGGCCTCGTCGCGCTCGCTCTCGCGGTTCCGGCTTTTCAGGAGACCACAGACGACTGGCTGAAGAAAGAAGACCTCGCCGTCACCTTTCTCGACCGCTACGGCCAGGAAGTCGGCAGGCGCGGGATCAAGCATGATGATTCGGTGTCGTTCGACGAACTACCCGAAAATCTGATCGAGGCGGTGCTCGCGACCGAGGACCGGCGCTTTTTCGATCATTTCGGGGTCGATTTCATCGGCACGTTGCGCGCGCTCACCGTCAATGCCCGCGCGGACACCGTGGTGCAGGGCGGCTCGACCATCACGCAGCAGCTCGCCAAGAATATCTTCCTCTCCAACAAGCGCACGCTGGAGCGCAAGATCAAGGAGGCCTATCTCGCCGTCTGGCTTGAATTCCGCCTGCCCAAACGCGAGATCCTGCGGCTTTATTTCGATCGCGCCTATCTCGGCGGCGGCGCCTTCGGCGTGCAGGCCGCCGCGCAATTTTATTTCGGCAAATCCGTGCGCGATCTGACGCTCGCGGAGGCCGCGATGATCGCCGGCCTGTTCAAGGCGCCGACGAAATACGCGCCGCACGTCAATCTGCCGGCGGCGCGCGCGCGGGCGGCGGACGTCCTGAACAATATGGTCGACGCCGGCTATCTCACCGAGGGGCAGATTTACGCGGCGCTGCGCAATCCGGCGACCCCCGTCGACCGCAGCCAGGCGAGCAGCCCCGACTGGTATCTCGATTACGCCTATGACGAGGTGAAGAAGCTGAGCGAAGCCAAAAAGCTCGGCGACGACCGCGTGCTCACCGTGCGCACCGCGCTCGATTCCGGCCTGCAGCGCCACGCCGATGCGACGATCGAAGATGCGTTGCGCCAATCGGGACCCAGCTATCACGCGAAGCAGAGCGCCATGGTGATCTTCGAGCCGACCGGCGCGATGCGGGCGATGGTGGGCGGACGCGATTATGGCGCGAGCCAGTTCAACCGCGCGACCGACGCCCTGCGCCAGCCTGGCTCCTCGTTCAAGCCTTTCGTCTATCTGACGGCGCTGATGACCGGCAAGTTCAAGCCGACGACGATCGTCGTCGACGCGCCGATCTGCATCGGCAACTGGTGTCCGCACAATTACAAGAACAGCTACGCCGGCTCTCTGCCGCTGGTGTCGGCTCTGGCGCATTCGCTGAATACGGTCGCCGTGCGGCTGTCGATCGCGATCGGCGAGGCCGATTCTGTCCCGGGGCACAATAATGTCTTTGAGGAAGCTAAGCGCGGCCGCGCGAAAATCATCGAGACCGCGCGCGCGATGGGTCTGACGACGCCGCTCGTCGATACGGTCTCCCTGCCGATCGGCGCCGCCGAGGTCACCGTCGTCGATATGGCGTCGGCCTATTGCACTTTCGCGAATGGCGGCCTGCGCGCGCCGCCCTACGCCGCGGTCGAGATCGCCAACAGCCGCGGCGAGGTGATTTATCGCCACGACCGCGACGCCCCGCCGCTGCGCCGGATCATCCCCGCCGACACGATCGAGACGATGGATTCGATGCTGATGCAAGTGGTCCTCGCCGGCACCGGACGGCGCGCGCAGATCGACAATGTCGAGGTTGCCGGCAAGACCGGCACCACCAACGGCTACAAAGACGCATGGTTCATCGGCTTCACGGGCAATTATGTCGGCGCCATCTGGTTCGGCAACGACGACGACACGCCGATGAACAACATGACCGGCGGCACGCTGCCCGCCGCGACCTGGCATGGCGTGATGGCCTATGCGCATGAGGGGATCGAACTCAAGCCTCTGCCGGGACGCCCGCCGCCGGCCGCTCCCGCCGAGCCTGCGACGGCCGACGCCGGCGCGGCGGCGCCGGGACCGCAGCGCCCCGAAAGCCTGTCGACGCGCTCCGCCGAGATCCTTCGCGCCATCGCGGCCGAAATGACCGCCGCTGAGAAGGCGCGGGACGACGCAGGCGCCAGCGCCGCGCGGGCGGCGGCTGCCCCAGGGGGCGGCTAGAGCAGGAAAAGCAGCAACCACTTTTCCGCCCGCATCCTGTTCTAAACTATTGGAATCGATCACGTTCATGATTTTGGATTGATGTGGGTCCAAAATCATCGTGATCCAGGATCTGGTTCAGGACGCGCTTGTCGAGAAATATCCTCCAGAACAGATTGCGAGAGCGCGTGGCCCTGATCGGCAAATTCCTGCTCGCCGGCCTCATCGGCCTCCTTATCGGCCTTGGCGTCACCTTCGCGGCGCTGCGTCACGGCGTCGGCTTCGGCGTCGTTAAGGCCGGCCCCTGGACCGCCTGGCCACGAGCCGGCGACGCCAATATCGACCCTTATCTGCGGGCGGAGCTCACTCGTTCGGGCGAAGTCCCCTTGGGCGCATCGGAAGGCTTCGGCTTCATCGCACGGAGCGACAGCGGCGGAGCCCGGCTTGATGGCGCGTGCGATTATACGGTGAGCGGGCAGACGCCGCAGGCGCGCTACTGGACGCTGACTGTCATGACTCCCGAAGGCCGACTCATTGCAAATCCAGCCGGGCGCAATGGATTCACGTCGAGCGAAATTCTGCGCGCCGCGGATGGCGGCTTCGCCATCGCTCTCTCGCACAACGCGCGGCCCGGCAATTGGCTGCCGCTCGCCTACAGAAAAGACTTCATCCTCGCCCTGCGGCTGTATGAAACCGAATTCAGCGCCGGCGCGCTTGCTTTCGATCCGGCGAATCTGCCGGTCATCGTCAAAGGGTTTTGCCGATGAGCGGGCTCGATCGGTTCTTCGCCGGTATCCTCTGGTGTCTCGCGGTCCTCTGCGTCGCCGGGCTGGTTCATATCCTCGCCGTCTTCAACCTGCCGAAGTTCGAACGAAACGGGCCGTTCGGCCGCATCACCGCCTTGACGAAGGGGAGCGGACTGACGCTATTGCCGCGCGTCGGTCCCGGCGCCGAGTGGGCGCCCTTTTCCGATCCCGCCCTGGCGCAGGGCGCGTGCCTGTTCGATCTCACGCATAATCCGATGCGTCTTCGCGGCGAAATCGATGGCGACAGAATGCTGACCCTGTCGTTCCGCACCCCTGCCGGGGATATTTTCTATTCGATGACGGACCGCGCGGCGCAACGCGGCGCGATCGACGTGCTGGTGCTCACCGCCGACCAACTCGATAATCTTGAGGCGGAAACCGACGAGGACGAACCGGCGCCGCAGGAGTTGCGGCTCGTCGCGCCGACGACGAAGGGGTTTGTCCTCATCAACGCGCTCGCCGCCTTTCCAAGCGAAAGGATCGAGGCTGAGCAACGCGTCAAGGCGATCTCCTGCGAACCCGAGGCGGCGGCGCAATGACAGGCCCGAATCTCTGATCGTTCGGCGGGCGCCATCGGGACGAGGAAAAGCGGAGCAGCATTTCCGCCCGCATCCCGCTCTAAACTCCCGGCGTCGATCACGTCCATGACTTTGGATTGATGCGGGTCCAAAAATCATCGTCGTCTACGCTTCGAATTCGGCGCCGCCCCGGCCATTGCCCGATGATTGGCCTGCGCCCTTTGCGGATGGCTTGGCTGGAAGCTTCGACGGCGGGGCGACCTCGGGCGCAACTTCGCGCCGAACGCCCGTGAAAAAAAGAATTATCCCACGGCGCCTTCGGACCCGCCCGCGCGGCGCCGCGGTTTTCGGCAATTTGAAAGCGATCAGTTCGCCCATTGTCGTCGTCTCCGAACGGGCCGCGCGAGGGTAGCTCGGGGCGTCGCCCGCCTCATTCATGCAATCACTTTACTGCGCCAGTCTTGTGAAAGCCTCACCCGCGGATCGCAAAAGAGACCCATGCCGCTCATGCTTGCGATACCATTGCGGGAGCGCCCGCGTGTTAAGTTGAGCAATCGCACCCGTCGCTTAAGGCTGCGCTTCGGTATTCACCCCTTCAAAAGCGCTGGCCTTGTTCAAAGGAACTGGCTGAGGCCGGGGATTGCCGCTGCGACGCGCCGCACGCGCTCATCGCCCGCTTTCTGGCTGACATAGGCGAAGAGTTCATGCCCGATCGCCTGCATCTGCTTCATGTCGAGGCCAAGGCCTGCGAGGCGTCCGGCAAGACCCATCAGGCCGCCGCCGAGGCCCATCAGGGCGCCGAGCACGCCAGCGCCGGCCTGTCCGGCGGCCGCCACAGCGGCTTCGGCGCCCGGCACCGTCGCGAATAATTCGTCGACCTCCGGCTTTGGGCCCTCTTTGCGCAGAAAAGCCAATATCGCGCCGACCGCCTTTTCGGCGACTTCCGGCTCAACTCTCGCGGCGGCGGAAACGCGCGCTATCAGATCCTGCATGTCAGTCCTCCTCCCGGCCATGGCGTAAACGCCCAACGGCCGCGGCGCGGCGAAAGTCATGACCGCAGTCATGAAACCGTCGTCGGTCAAAGCTACGAAATCGGTCCAGTGACTGACCCTTTTGGGGCGATTTTCGCCCGGCCCGGGCGCGAGGAGACATTCATGACAACCCTACCCTCGCCAGACATTCTGGCGACGCCGAGCGTAAGCTCGAAGCCCGATCTCAACAAGCCGATGTCGCCGCTGGCCCTCCTTATCTTTTTCTCGGTCATCGCCCTCGGACTTTTCTTCGCCGCCTTCAATATTTATCGGGACATCGCGGCGTCCGGCACGTCCGTCACGACAATTCTTCCCTTCATCCTGCTTGGGCTCGCCCTGGTGATCGCGCTCGGGTTCGAGTTCGTCAACGGCTTCCACGATACGGCCAACGCGGTCGCGACTGTGATCTATACGCACTCGCTGGCGCCGCCCGTCGCCGTGGTCTGGTCGGGCGCCTTCAATTTTCTCGGCGTCCTGTTTTCGACCGGCGCCGTCGCCTTCGGCATCGTATCCCTGCTGCCGGTCGAATTGATCCTGCAGGTCGGCTCCGAGGCGGGCTTTGCGATGGTGTTCGCGATGCTGATCGCGGCGATCATCTGGAATCTCGGGACTTGGTGGCTTGGGCTGCCGGCGTCGAGCTCGCATACGCTGATCGGCTCGATCATCGGCGTCGGCGTCGCCAACGCTCTGATGCGCGGCCGCGACGGCACCTCCGGCGTCGACTGGAGCAAGGCCACCGAGATCGGCTACGCGCTGTTGCTCTCGCCGATTGTCGGCTTCGTTTGCGCCGCGGGCCTCCTGCTGATCATGAAGTTCCTGATCAAGGCCCCGGCGCTCTATAGCGAACCGAAAGCCAACGCCGCGCCGCCGGCCTGGATCCGCGCCCTGCTCATTTTCACGTCGGCGGGCGTTTCCTTCGCGCATGGCTCGAACGACGGGCAAAAGGGCATGGGCCTCATCATGCTCATCCTGATCGGCACGGTGCCGACCGCCTACGCCCTCAACCGGTCGATGCCGGAAAGCCAGATCGCCAGCTTCATCGATCATTCGGAGGCGGCCTCGAAAGTGGTCGACGCGAAAGCCGCTGGTTATAACGTGCTCGGCAACCCGCGCCCGGCGGTGACGAGCTACATCACGACGCATGAGATCAACGAAGGAACCTTCCCGTCGCTCGCCGTGCTGATCCGCGACATCGCCGATCAGGTCCAGCACTATGGTTCGATCGCGAAGATTCCGGCGGCGTTGGCGGGAAATACCCGCAACGACATGTATCTCGCCTCCGAGGCCATTCGCGTCCTGCAAAAGGACAAGGCCAGCGACCTGACCAAGGACGACCTCGCGACGCTCGCCGCCTACAAGAAAAATCTCGACAGCGCGACGAAGTTCATTCCCGACTGGGTCAAGATTTCGGTCGCGATCGCGCTTGGCCTCGGCACCATGATCGGCTGGAAGCGCATCGTCGTCACCGTCGGCGAAAAAATCGGCAAGACGCATCTGACCTATGGTCAGGGCGCCGCCGCCGAACTCGTCGCCATGGGAACCATCGCCGCCGCCGACAGCTTCGGCCTGCCTGTGTCGACGACGCATGTTCTCTCCTCCGGCGTCGCTGGAACGATGGCGGCAAACGGCTCCGGCGTGCAGATGGCGACGATCCGGAGTCTCGCGATGGCTTGGGTGCTGACGCTCCCCTGCGCCATCGCCCTGTCGGCCTTCCTTTTCTTTGTGTTCCGTCAGTTCGAAGGGTTTATGTAGGCCGCGCCCGGAGCGGGCCGAAAACGGCGTCAAAAAGGGCGATCACGCCGGGCATGGCCGCCCTTTTTATCAGTTGACGGGCTCACCCGAGGCGGCGCCGAGCCTGCGCATCACGGCGGGCGTGAGTTCGCCGTTGCTGACGCGATGATGGTCGCGCTCATAGCGCTCGATCGCCTGATGCGTCGTCGCCCCCATGACGCCATCGGCTTTGAGAACGAAGCCCTGTTTGATGAGGGCCTTCTGCACCGCGAGCACGGTTCGCGACGCCGCCGCCGGCGCTTGCGGCGTTTCGGGCTCACGCGCCTTCCCGAGCAGCAACTGGGAAATCGCATCGCGCGGCGCCGCATCGGACGCGTCGGCAGGCGCCGGATGGGAAGGGGCGGCCGGGGCCTTCTCCTCGGCGGCCGGTTTTGACGCGGGGGCGTCCTCCGCCCGCGCGGGCGGCGCTTGTTGCGGTCTCGACGCTGGAACTATGGGCGGAGCCGCCGCAGGCTCGGCGCCGGCCGGCTCCTTGATACGGAGAGTCGCCGGAGCGCGGGCGAAAAGGGGCGCTGGATGGCGCGTTTTCTGCAGCGAAAGCGCGTTGAAGGCGATTCCGCCAAGCGCCGCGACGCACAGCGCGCCGACGACGAGGCGGAAGAGGCGCCGCGTTTTCGCCGACGACAGACCGGCGCGGCGCCGTTTCGCCTGCGGCCTCGCGCGTTTTGACCTCTGCCTCGGATTAGAAGGCTCGGTCAGCATGAAATCATTGTTGGCGGCGGCGAGAGCTTCACGCAATTTTCTTCACCGTGATTTGTTGGAGAAGGTCGCACTGCTCATCGCCGCAGCGATAGCATGCGATGGTTTTGATGCCTGCGCAGGTCTCCGCGCTCTCGACGGCTTCCCGGCAATCCATCGGCAAGCGAATGAGGACGCATGTGCCTTGATCGGGCTCGCTCGCCACCGCGATAGATCCCCCATGGAGCCCAACGAGCCCCCGAACGATGGAAAGGCCGAGCCCGGTTCCCTCATAGGGCCGGTCGAGCGAACCCTTCGCCTGGAAGAAAGGGCTTCCGATTCGCGCGAGGTCGCGCGCGTGAATGCCGACCCCCGAATCGGCGACGAGGAGCGTCAGGGATTGACCTTCGGCCCGCGCGCTGATCGAAACCTTGCCGTTCGCGGGGGTGAACTTGACCGCGTTCGAGAGCAGGTTGATCAGGATCTGTTTGAAGGCGCGCCTGTCGCCGATCACCTCGTCGAGCCCATCCTCGCAAGCGCGCGCAATTGCGATGCCGCGTTCTCCGGCGGTGAGTTGGACCATGTCGCAACAGCAGTCGATCAGCGGCCGGAGAGCGAAGGGTGCGGGCTGCAGTTCAAAAGCGCCAGCCTGGATTTTCGACAGGTCGAGGATCGAATTCACGACGGAAATCAGATGCTGCCCCGACTTGTGGATGATCGCAGCATATTCGCGCTGCTTGGCGGGATCGTCCGGCGTCAGCTCCGCATCGCCGAGAATTTCCGAAAACCCGATGATGGCGTTCAGCGGCGTTCTCAGTTCATGACTTATATTGGCGAGAAAAAGGTCTTTGGAGAGGCTCGCCTCCTCGGCGCGGGCTTTGGCCGATTCGAGTTCGTCCTCGCGCCATTTCGTCTCGCTGATGTTACGGAAAATGGCGATGGCGCCGTTTCCCATCGCGCCCGGCCGCCCGTCCGCCCCTCCCCGACAGCTGGGCTCTACGCATCGCCGCGCCCGCATGTCGAGCCAGATGAACACCGGCTCCGCGTAGGGCGCGCGGTCGACAAGGCCCGGCGTGCGCAGACGCAAGGTCGCGTTGACGGTCCGCCCGCCGGCGCAAGCGTCGGAGACCGCATTGAGAAAGGCGGGGCGGTCCGCGACATGAACATGCTCAAAAAAGCCGCGCCCCATCAGCTGCGCCGCCGCCAGGCCGAACAATGCCTCGCAATTGCCGCTTACCGAGGTCGCGGAACCCGAACGATCATGCGTGACGACGACATCGCCCATCGTCTCGGTCAGAATGCTGAACCGTTCGGCCTGAATTCGCGCGATGCGCAGGCGCCCGCTGTCGCGGCGCCTGAGGAAGATCGCAGTCAGCATTGCGAAAGCGAGGGCTGGGACAACGAAAAGAGCGTCGCCCGCAAATCCTGCATCGGCGCTGAAGAAGCCGAGGGCGCTGGACAGCGCGAGCGCCGCGACGGCGAAGGCGGCGAGGATGCGGCTGACCGGGATCGGCGCCCAGTTGAGACTGGCGATCCGGTCTTCGACGCTTAAGGGATGACCCACGACATGCTCCGCGGTTCGCCGCGGTCCGTGCCGGGGCGGTTCGAAGGGCAAAGTGGCGCCCGCGTCTTAAGTTCGCCCTAAATCGCTGTGGCAGGCTTGCGCCAGCGGCCGGGAAAATCGGCGCTCTCCTCGCGCTGCGGCCGGCAAACTCTATCTATGGTGTAAAAATCCTTTCGGGAATCGCCTTGGCCGAACAGGCAGTCGCCCGCGCCGCGGTTGGTTTTGTGCGGATTTTAAGACATTTCGCTTAAACCCGGATCGCCATCAAAGGAGGGGCGATCGATGTGGTTTCTGATCCGCTCCGCGTTCTGGCTTTCGATCGTGTTCGCCTTGTTGCCCTGGCCGGATAACGCTGGCTTCGGTTCGTCGCCGCCGGCGGCGATCTGGACGCGAACGCGCGACTCCATCGGCGCGGCGCTTGGGAAGGCGCGGGCCGCGGGCGAGAAAATCTGCGCTGATTCGCCCCTCGCCTGCCTCAAAGCGGCGGCGCGTCTCGACCCGTTCGCCGCGGACAGACGGGCGGACGATGACGCTCACGCCGCAGGCGCGGCGAGACCCGCTCCGCCGCCAGCCGGTCGCCTCAAGGCGGCGGTCGCCAGTCCGCCGCCGCACTGACGCGCGACCGCAAATATTTTTCGATGGCCCCGCGACAATCGCGCCCATATAAAAAGAGAAATTTGTCCTGATCTGTTGCGGGCCGCCATGAGCATCGACGAAATTGTTGAGAACTTTTCCTATCTTGAGGATTGGGATGATCGCTATCGCTATCTGATCGAACTCGGGCGCACGCTGGAGCCGCTCCCGGAGGCCGCGCATAATGATGTGAACAAGGTTCGCGGATGCGCCAGTCAGGTCTGGCTTGAAACGCACGCCGCTGTCGACCCTTCGGGCGCGCCGGTGCTGACGTTCAGGGGCGATAGCGACGCACATATCGTGCGCGGTCTCGTCGCCCTGATTCTCGCGCTCTATTCGGGACAGCCGGCCCCGCGGATTCTGGCGACGGACGCGCAGGATTTGTTCAAGACGCTGGGGCTTTCCGCGCATCTGACGCCGCAACGCAGCAATGGCGTGCGCGCCATGGTCGAACGCATCAAGGCCGATGCGCGCCTCGCGGCGGCGCAAGCCGGCTGAGCCCCGTCTTCCCTCGCGAAGGCCTTGAGCATATTCCGATCAGATTGAATCAATCTGATCGGAATATGCTCAAGCTTTTGAATCTGGAGCGATTTGTTGTCGACCGAATGGTCCATTCGGTCGGAAAGCGCTTCAGTGGTTGGCGCATAATCCTTGGCGAAGGCCGCTTCTTGATCGCTGTCTAAAGCGTTGCGCCGCAGGGTCGCCCTGCGGCGGAGATGCCGGCTACGCGCGCCGGCGCTGCTGCCCAAGACCCATTTGCTTGGCGAGATTCGACCGCGCTTTGGCGTAAT
>JBKQMI010000150.1:0-5125 GCA_052146775.1 Methylocella sp.
GCCCACGCGCGCGCCCGCGCGGATTGCCTCCACGCTACGCCCAGGCGGGCGGCAGTATTCGCGTCGCGGCGCGGGGCGGCGCCGCGCGGCGCCCCGCGCCCGGCCGCCGGGTGATCGCCGTCCGCGCCAAGCCCCGCGAGGATTTCGCCAAAAGCTGCGGAATTCGTCTTCTTCGTGTTGACCATGGCCGCTGATCCGCTCCAGACGCCGTTCGAAAATTCCGTCTCGCAGTCTGCCAGCCGGCGGTTGAGTTTGCGTTAAATCGACCTCGCAAGCTGAAGACGATGGGGTGCGACGACGGGCTGCGCACGGAATTGTCAACAATTCGTCGGGATTATCGTGGCAGGATAAGGTCCGCCGGCGCGACCCGTTTGGAGAGCGAACCCAAGCACAACCAAAGCTTCACGGGGCCTCCTTAAACCGGACCATGCATAACCCGGCTCTATGCTGCCAATGGAGAAAATAATGAAAACGCGCCTGTCTCTCTTGATGACCGCGGTGCTCGCCTCGGGCCTCACCCTCGCCGCCGTCGACGTCAATGCGCAAGAGCCGCACCCAGGCATGGCTCCGCCGCCGCCCGGCATGGGCATGGAAATGGGCATGGAAGGCCATGGGGCGCCCCATCCGCATTTTTCGCCCGCCGACCGCGCCGCCTTTTTCGACGCGCATATCGCGGGGCTGCATGCCGGCCTGGAATTGACGGCGGAGCAGGAAAAACTATGGCCGCCGGTTGATGCCGCGCTGCGCGCAGGCGCGAAGAGCGCCGAGGAGCGCATCGAGAGTGCGCACGCGGCGCCGCATCCGACCAACGCCATCGCCTGGCTGCGCAAATTGAGCGAAGAGGACATCGCCAAGGGCGAAACGCTGAAGGCTCTCGCCGACGCCGCCGCCCCGCTCTACGACAGCCTCTCCGACGATCAGAAGCACCGGCTGCCGTTTCTCCTGCACGGCATCCGGCCGCATGGGTTCGGCGCCTTCGGTCCGCACGGCGACCATCACGGCGATCACGATGCCGATGAGGGCCATGGCGAGCCGGAATAACCGCCCGCCGCATCGAATCTGAACGCGAACCGGATCGGTCCCTCACGGAATTGATCCGGTCAGCGCGCGGCCCTTTCAGAACAGCTTGTCAGACCGGAATTTTGAGGGCCGCCGCAATCTCCGCGATCGTCGCCTTTTCCGCGTCTGTGACTGCGACGCCGCCAAATCCAAAAAATCCGCCGGTCGCGGAAGCCTCGGCGACGCGCTCGGCGATATGCTTCAGCCAATCCTTGAATCCCGCGGCGTCCTGTGGCGCATTGGCGTCGAGGATGGCGGCGACCTCGGCCAGCGTCGAAATGGCCTTTTGCCTGATCTCCGCCGGGCTGTTCGACGAGAGTTCGGCCTGAAGCGCTTCGCGGGCGCCTGTTCGTCCTTCCGAGGTCTCCATATCGGCGTCGACCGCCTTGCTCAACGCACTGGCGCCGGGATCGCTCCGCGCCTCAAGCAGAGCGCGTCCGCTCGCCATGCCTTCCTTCAGGATCCCGAGCAGGCCGGTCGGCTCGGCGAGCGTGACCGCCATTCCAGCCAGCAAAGGCGCGGTGACGATCTTCGCCCACTCATCCGCCGTAAAATCCGCTTTTCCCGCCATGCTCAGCTCCTCCACGATTTTCGTTTCTCGAATCCAAAAGTGTAGAGCAGGCGGAAAGCCGGTCTCGCGCTATCGCTCCGGCCGGATCGGAACCAGCATCCGCAACCGGAATCCCTCCGGCTCGAAGGCGACATTCACCTCCGCTCCGATCTGCTGCGACAGGACGCGCTTCAAAAGCATCGAGCCGAACCCCTCGCGCCCCGGCGGCGTCACCGTCGGCCCGTCCGTTTCATTCCATTCCCAACGCAGCGCAACGCCGACCGGGCATTCCGCGAGACTCCATTCGACCTCGATTCGCCCGGACTCCGAGGCGAGGGCGCCGTATTTGGCGGCGTTGGTGGTGAGTTCATGCACCGCCATGCCGAGCGGAACGGCGATCTGCGAAGGCAGATCGACAGCCGGACCCCGCAGGCTGATCCGCTCGCTAAGACCATCGGCGTAAAAGCCCAGCTCCTGAACGAGCAAATGCTCGAACGAGACGGACTGATCCAGCTCCTCCGTCATGACCGCATGGGTCTTGGCGAGCGACGCGATCCGGCCGGCGAAGGCCTCCTGAAAATCCTCGATCGTCGCGGAGCTTTTCGCCGTGGTGTTCATCACGCCCTGCACTGTCGCCAGCGTGTTTCTGACGCGATGGTGGAGCTCCCTGATCAGCAAGGACTGGCGCTGCTCGGCGCGAACGGAGGCCGTCACGTCGTAGCCCTCGACGAAAAGGCCCCCGATCTCGTCCAGCTCGCCGACGATCGGCTGGCAGACGATGTCAAGGTAAAATTCCTCGATCTGGCCTTCGCCATTCTGCATGAGGAAATGCGTTTTGCGGCTGGCGAAAGCTTCGGCGGTCGTGAAGACGTTGTCCAGAATTTCGATCAAGCCCTGGCTCGCCATTTCGGGCAATGCTTCGCGCACCGGTTTGCCGACGACGTCCCGGTCGCCGACAAGTTCGCGCATTGCGACGTTGGCCATTTCGCAAATATGGTCGGGGCCGCGCAGAACGCACATGAAATTGGTCGCCTGCATGAAAAGGCGATCAAGATGGTGCGCGGTCGCCAAAAGAGTCTGATTGAGGACCTCGACCATTTCGAAACGGTTCTGGACGCCGCCCCGCCGGCCTTCGCCTGCCTGCGCGGACGCCGCCTCGGGAAGTTGCTGGAGATTCGAGATGTCCTGCGTGTTCTGCACCAGAAAAGCGACCTTTCCGTCGGCGCCGCGGATCGGAACATGCGTGCAGCTCCAGGCGCGCTCCTCGGGACCGTCCGCGCCCGGAATCGGATAATGCAGCACGGGCAAAACGTCGGCGACGCCCTGGTCGCGTACGCGCTCGAAGGACTCCTGCAGGCGCCGGCGGCTCTCCCCCTCGGCGGGAAAAGCCTCGAACACGTTGACGCCGAGAAGTCTCGCGCGCTCCCGGCCGGTCACCTCGAGATAGGCCTCGTTCATCGCGACGATGTTGAAATCGGCGTCCATGACCATCGTAGGGATGGGCAGGCTATTAAAGACAGCCTCGAAGTCCATGCGATTGACGACTTCACTAAAAATCATGAGCAATGGGCCATGGCCGCTGACAGGGCTTGGAGCAGAGAGGGCGTTTCATCGGTCGAGCGCCTTTTTTCGATCAGGCAACGCCGAACTCGCCTCCGGGGACGCGCAACTCACGCAAAGGCCTTCGTTTGCGACGATCGATGCGCTTGGGGCGAAGCTTCCATATCGATGTTTTCATGCGGGAGGAAACCCACTGAACCCATAACGACCGAAACATTGTTTGGTTGCAAGCGAACAGCTCAGCTTTTCGGCGCGGTCGAAGCGGTCGGATCCGGCCCGCGGCGGGGGCGCTCAAGGCGGTGGCGCCGCCGGGGCGCTCCGCCTATGGTGTCATTTCTTGATCAGACGAGACATCATTAAGAGACGCCGCCGCAATGTCGCCCGCTCCAGAATCCCTTAAGGCCGGGGACCACGTTTTCCTCGTCGATGGGTCCTCTTTCGTGTTCCGCGCCTATTTTCAGTCGATCCGCCAGGACGCGAAGTATAATTACCGCTCCGACGGATTGCCGACTGGCGCCGTCCGGCTTTTCTGCACGAAATTGTTCCAGTTCGTGCGCGAGGGAGCGGCCGGGATCAAACCGACCCATCTCGCCATCATTTTCGACAAATCCGAGAAATCATTCCGTAAGGAGATCTATCCGCCCTATAAGGGCAATCGCTCCGAGCCGCCAGAGGATCTGATCCCGCAATTCCCCTTGATGCGGGCGGCTGTCCGCGCCTTCGGGCTGCTCCCGGTCGAACAGGACCGCTTCGAGGCCGACGATCTCATCGCGACCTATGCCAAAGAAGCGCGCGCGAAGGGCGCCGACGTCCTGATCATTTCCGCCGACAAGGATCTGATGCAGCTGATCGGGCCGGGCGTCGCCATGTATGATCCCGCGTCGGGCGAAGCCGGCGCCAAAGGCTCGCGCGAGGAGCGCCGCATCGGCGTCGAAGAAGTCCTCGCCTATTTCGGCGTCCCCCCCGAAAAGGTCGTCGACGTTCAGGCGCTCGCCGGCGATTCGACGGACAACGTTCCTGGCGCCCGCGGCATCGGCCCCAAGACCGCCGCGCAGCTCATCAATGAATATGGCGATCTCGATACGCTGCTCGCCCGCGCAGGAGAAATCAAGCAGCCAAAGCGCCGCGAAGTCCTGACCGATCCCGAAAGCGTCGCGCTGATCAGGACCTCCAAGCAGCTCGTCACGCTGGTTCGCGACGTGCCGGTTGAGACCCCGCTCGAAGATTTGAGGCTCGCGCCGCCGGATAGCAAGGCGCTCGTCGCCTTCTTCAAGGCGCTGGAGTTTTCGACGATCACGAAACGGGCAGCCGAAGCCTATGGCATCGACGCAGGCGCGATCGAGCCGGACCCCGCTTACGCAGGCCCCGCCGGCTGGCGCGGGCGCGACGGCGCAGCCCTGCCGCCGCCGGCCGCGCCCGGCGAGCCCGCGCCGTCTCAAGAGAGTGCGCCGACGCCGGCGCGCAACGCCCGCTATGGCGAGCAGGCGCCCCAAAAGGCGATCGCGACCGGCCCCGGCGAACTCGCGGCTGCGCGGGCTTCCGCCGCCCGCGCGGAAAAATTCGACATCAAAAGCTACGAGACCATTACGAGCCTTGAGCGGCTCGACGCCACTATCGCCGAGGCGCTGGAGGCGGGCGTCATCGCGGTCGACACCGAAACCTCCTCGCTCGATCCCATGCAGGCTGATCTCGTCGGCATCTCGCTTTGCGCGGCGCCGGGGCGCGCCTGTTACATTCCGCTCCGCCATATGCGGGAAGGGGCGGGGGATCTCTTCGGCGGCGGCGAGATTGCGCCTGGCCAATTGCCGGCGGACGAGGTTCTGGCGCGGCTGAAGCCGTTGCTGGAGGCGCCGGACGTTTTAAAAATCGCGCAGAACATGAAATTCGACTGGCTCGTCTTCGCCCAGCGCGGCATCGAGCTCGACCCCGTCGAGGACACGCCGCTGCTGTCCTATG
>JBKQMI010000151.1:0-6218 GCA_052146775.1 Methylocella sp.
TATCGACGATCGTTTCGCGACCAATATTCCTGGCGTTTACGCCATTGGCGACGTCGTGCGCGGGCCGATGCTGGCCCACAAGGCCGAGGACGAAGGTCTCGCGGTCGCCGAAATTCTCGCCGGCCAACATGGCCATGTGAATTACGCGGTGATTCCCGCCGTCGTCTACACGAGCCCGGAGATCGCCTCGGTCGGCGCAACCGAAGAAGAGCTGGCCGCCAAGGGCGTCGCCTACAAGGTGGGCAAATTTCCCTTCACAGCCAATGGGCGCGCGCGGGCGATGCGGCAGACCGCGGGTTTCGTCAAAATCCTCGCCGATGCGGCGAGCGACCGCGTTCTCGGCGTCCACATCATCGGCGTCGGGGCAGGCGAACTCATCGCAGAGGCCTGCGTCCTGATGGAGTTCGGCGGTTCCTCGGAGGATTTGGCCAGAACCTGCCACGCCCATCCGACGCTTTCGGAAGCCGTGCGCGAGGCGGCTCTGGCGGTCGAGAAGCGGCAGATTCATTTGTGAGAGCGGGCTTGCCGCCAGCCGCGCGGCGATTGTCCCGTCCAGCTCCGAAACGCGCGCGAGAAATGCGCGGGATCGGCGTAGCCGAGTTCGAACGCCGCCGCCGTGACGCTCGCCTGCGTCAAAAGATCGGATGACCGATCGAGGAGGGTCTGCCGCAACAGCCCCTCGAAACTGACGCCGCGCGCGGCGAGCTGACGCTGCAGGCCGCGGCGCGAAATCTGCAGGCGGCGGCAGAGCCAATCCATGTTCGGACGTCCATCGAGCAGGCCGAGGCCGATGAGATGCCCGACGCAGGCGACCAAGTCGTCCGGGTCGGGAAGCTCGTCCGTCTCGCTTGGCCCCGGCTGCCGCGCCCTCGGGTTCGGCATTTCGAGGAGATCGGCCGGAAAGACGATCGTCGCCGCCTCGCCCCGGGAGAGGTCGCAGCGAAACACCTGTTCGATCGCCGCCCGCGCCGCGAGAGGCGGACCCGGAAGTTCGACGCGCGAGGGCGTCCAACCGGCCCCGGCGAAGCGGCGGATCAGATCGAGCATATAGCCGAAGGCCAGCATCTCGTTTTTTTGCCGGCCGACCTCGACCCTGTCGGTGACTCCATACGTCCATTTTGCGGAGCCCCCCGAGATTTTCAGGGTGAAGCGCGTCGACGATTGCAGCATCGAGCCAATCGTCGTGCTGGCGCGGACAATCGCCTGATCGAGCTGGGGCGCCATCTCCATTTGCCTGCCGTAGGTTCCAAGACCGGCGAATCCCGCCTCGGTCGAAAGCCGCGCGGCGAGCGCGTCGTCGCCGATCTCGCGCGCGGCGCATTCGACCAGATTGAGCTGGTCCTTGAGGAGGATGAGACGGTCCGGCTCGTCGATCAGCCGCAAAGGAAGCTCGGCGCGCCTGAACGCACGCGCGACGGAGCCGCCGGACCGCTCCACAATTTCGGCGACCGGCCCCATCGAGCGCGCCCTGGTCAGCCCGTAACTGCGCATGTTTCCATCCCGCCCGCAAAATGCGGAGGCTGGCGCAACATGGCAAGCGGCGATGCCTGCCCCTTGCTATCGTCTTAAGGCGGCCGCACAAACCGGCCATTAAGATAAATATCATTCTAAAACAATCAGCTAGCAGATGCAGACGGCGGCCGAACCAGCCCCAGCCGTCGCCGCGTCGGCGCGAAGGAGGGAAAAATGCCCGGTAAAGAAAAGGAAAGAATCACGTCCGCCTGGAGAGAGGCGATCGCGGAGTCGGGCGAAGCGCTCCTCCGCCACGCCATCATTGAGGTTCCCTGCGACAGCCCGGACTGGGTCGACGCCGGCCTCGACATAGGCGCGGGAGAGACGGTGACGCTGCTTTCGAGCGGTGCGCTCGGCGTTGCGGGGGCGCCGGAGGTCAGCTTTGCCGCCGATATGTTTTTGTGGCGCCGAACCGGCGTGCGCGGCGCCATCGCCAAATTCCCGGCGGCGACCGAAACCTTCATGGCGACAGAATCCGGGCGGCTCTTTTTTGTCGCGCATTATCCCGGCGCCTGGCTCGACGAGACGGGCGGGTTCGCGCCGGACTGGCCGCGCAACGCCGCCACGGGCGTGCTGACGATCGCCGTTCTCGTCTGGAAAGAGCCCGCGGCCGACGCGCTGGCCCTGTTCGCCGCGAAAGACAGGAGCGGCGTCGCGGCCAAGGAGCGCGCGCGATTCCTCGAACCCGTCCGACCGCCGCGCGGCTGGGCCGGGCTCTGGCGCACGGGCGCCACGGAAATTTTCCGCGAGCCCTTCATCGCGACGGACGCTCCGCGCATCTTATGCCGGTGCGGGGGCGATGCGGGCATCATCAAATACCCGGTCGACATTCCCCTCGACGCAACGACGCGCCTTTCCTGGCGCTGGCGCGTGATCGCGCTGCCCTCAAAGGTCGCCGAGGACAGCGCGCCGACGCATGATTATCTCTCCATCGCCGTCGAATTCGATAACGGCCTCGACCTCACCTACATCTGGAGCGCGGCCCTGCCGGTCGGGACGGTCTTTCGCTGCCCGCTGCCGTGGTGGGACAAGCACGAAACGCATCAGGTCGCGCGCTCGGGCGAAGCCGACCTAGGTCGCTGGCTGGACGAGATGCAGCCCGTGCTGGCCGACTATGCGAAGGCGATCGGCGGCGCGCCCCCGGAGCGGATCGTCGGCGTCTGGCTTATCGCGGTGGCCGCCTTTCAGAAGGCCCGGGGCGAATGCGAATATCAGCGGATCGAACTCGCCAGTTCCGGCGCGCGCGCCGCGATCGGTCCTTGAGGCGTGTCACGCCGAGCCGGCTCACACATCCTTGAAGGGGAACGGCGAGACGCTACGCGTCGATTCGTCGACGACCAGCGTGCGCAGGGCCGGCGGCGCGGCGCGCTGCGGGCAGGCGGGCCGGTCGCAGAGGCGGCAGTTGATGCCGATTGGCGTCGCCTCCGGATTGTCGAAATCGAGGCCCTTGGCGTAAACGAGCCGGCGGGCGTATTTGATTTCGCAGCCGAGCCCTATGGCGAAGCGCGGCTCGATCGCCCCCCAGGGCGTGATCGAACGACGCACCGTGCGCGCGATGGAGAACCACTGCGTCGAGTCGGTGAGTTCGATCACCTGCGTCAGTATCAGGCCAGGGTTCGAGAAGGTCGCATGGATGTTCCACACGGGGCAGGTGCCGCCGGAATTGGCGAAGGGGAAGCGGCTCGAGGAAAAGCGCTTTGAGACATTGCCGGCGATATCGACGCGCAGCAGAAAAAACGGCACGCCGCGCGCATTCTGCCGCGACAGGGTGGTCAGCCGATGGGCCACCTGCTCGAAGCTGGCGCCAAAACGCGCCGCCAGAAGTTCAACGTCATAGCCGACGAGTTCGGCCGCTTCCTGGAAACGGCCATAGGGCATCATCAAGGCGCCGGCGAAATAATTGGCGAGCGTGACGCGCAGCAGTTTGCGGGCGACTTCGTCGGACCCCTCGAGTCGAGAGACGGTCTCGTTCAAAAGCGCGTTGAATTCGGTCAATGCCAGTTGATAGGCGGCCTGAAAGGTGCGCCCAGGCTGATCCATCACCTCGGAGATCATCAACTGCTTGCGATGATGGTCGTACCAGCGCAGGCGATCGCCCATCACTTCGAGGGGCAAGGCCCGCACGCGAATGCCATGACGCGCGCGCAAATATTCGACGAGCGGGGAGAACAGGCCCTGCGCATCCTGCGGCAGGGTCGCGGCGAAGGATTCGGCCGCCTCGTCGAGGTCGGCGAAATGATTGCGCGCCTCCTGCAGGATGCCGCGCACCTTCTCAATCGGGCTTTCGCCGAGGAGGGGTTCGGCGCGGTCGCGGTCGCCGCCGGAGAAGACGCCGGCCTCGCTCGCCTCACGGGCGGTCGAATAGGCGCGATAGAGGCGCAGCATGGCGGCGAGCAGGGCCGGCGAATGCTCGGCGGCGTCGCGCACCTCCGCGCGGGGAACGGCGGCGTCGCGAAAAAGCGGGTCGGCGAGGATCTGCTCCATATCGCCGACCGACTGCTCGCCCTCGATCTCCATGAAATCGCGCGGATCGATGCCGTAGACGTCGGTAAGCCGGATCAGCACCTGCACGGTGATCGGGCGCTGATTGCTTTCCATCAGGTTGAGATAGCTCGGCGAGACATCGAGTTCGTCGGCCATCCGCGCCTGGGTGAGCCTGCGCTCGCGGCGCAGGCGTTTGAGGCGGGGGCCGGCAAAAATTTTTCGCGGCGCCAAATCTGTTCCCATTTGTAAATCTCTTTACTTACAGACATATTTACATAGAAATTAATTTACCCTCTTACCTCATTATGATCCTAATGTCTTGCCTGAAAACAGGAATTGCTTCCTATATGCGATCAACATTCTCCCCCGGAAATTCGCCGGGAGTCAGATAACTTGAATTCCAAAAATTGTGGAGAACGAAATGAGTGAAGCCATCAGCTTTGAAGGCCAGGCGAGGCCCGCACGATGAACTATCAGAGCCCGATTCACCAGAACCCCAACGAATACCAAAGCCATATCGCCGAGGTGAGCCAGCTCGTCGCGCGCCACAACGGGACGTGGGATGGCATTAATCCCGAGGCCGTCGCCCGGATGCGCCTGCAGAACCGTTTCCAGACGGGCCTCGATATCGCCAGATATACGGCGGCCATCATGCGCAAGGACATGGCGGCCTATGACGCCGACCCCGCCCTTTACACGCAGTCGCTAGGCTCCTGGCACGGATTCATCAGCCAGCAGACGCTCATCGCCATCAAGAAGCATTTTGGGACGACCGACCGGCGCTACGTCTATCTGTCCGGCTGGATGGTCGCCGCGCTCCGGTCCGAATTCGGCCCGCTGCCGGACCAGTCGATGCATGAGAAGACGTCCGTGCCGGCGCTGATCGAAGAGATTTACACCTTCCTGCGCCAGGCGGACGCCCGCGAGCTCGGCGGCATTTTCCGCGAGATCGACGCCGCGCGGAAGGCCGGCGACAGCGCCAAGGAAAAGACGCTGCTGGCCGCCGTCGACAATTATCAAACCCATGTCGTGCCGATCATCGCCGATATCGATGCGGGCTTCGGCAATGCGGAAGCGACCTATCTGCTCGCAAAGAGGATGATCGAGGCGGGCGCCTGCGCGCTGCAGATCGAAAACCAGGTGTCCGACGAAAAGCAGTGTGGCCACCAGGATGGCAAGGTCACCGTGCCGCACGAGGTGTTCCTCGCCAAAGTGCGCGCCTGCCGCTACGCGTTCCTTGAGCTTGGCGTCGAGGAAGGCATCATCGTCACCCGCACCGATTCGCTCGGAGCCGGATTGACCCAGCAGATCGCCGTCAGCCACGAGCCGGGCGACCTCGGCGACCAGTACAACTCCTTCCTCGACTGCGAGGAAGTCGCGCCCGGCGACGCCCGCAACGGCGACGTCATCATCGACCGCAACGGCAAGCTGCTGCGGCCGAAGCGCCTGCCCAGCAACCTCTATCAGTTCCGGTCCGGCACGGGCGCGGATCGTTGCGTGCTCGACTGCATCACCTCGCTGCAGAACGGCGCCGACCTGCTCTGGATCGAAACCGAAAAGCCCCATGTGGAGCAGATCGCCAAAATGGTGGATCGCATCCGCGCGGTCGTTCCCAACGCCAAGCTGGTCTACAATAATTCGCCGTCCTTCAACTGGACGCTGAATTTCCGCCAGCAGGTCTATGACGCGTGGGAAGTCGCCGGCAAGGATGTCTCCGACTATGATCGCGCGGCCCTGATGAGCGTCGACTATGACGGCACCGATCTCGCGGCCGAGGCCGACGAGCGCATTCGCACCTTCCAGGCGGACGGGTCGAAGCGGGCTGGCATTTTCCACCACCTCATCACGCTTCCAACCTATCATACGGCGGCGTTGTCGGCCGATAATCTGTCGAAGGAATATTTCGGCGCGCAAGGCATGCTTGGCTATGACCGCAACGTCCAGCGTCAGGAGATCCGCGGAGGCGTCGCCTGCGTGAAGCACCAGAACATGGCGGGCTCCGACCTCGGCGACGATCACAAGGAATATTTCGCCGGCGAAGCGGCCCTCAAGGCCGGCGGCGCGCACAACACGATGAACCAGTTCGGCTGAACCGGCCCCTTATTGAGAGAGAAGACGGGGCGGCCCGGAGCGCGATCAGGGCTGTTCAACGCTCTCTACTGAATCTCATTGAAAGTATTGATTTGAGTCCGCCGAGCGCGGCCGCGTAACGGTCCTGGGCG
>JBKQMI010000152.1:0-7178 GCA_052146775.1 Methylocella sp.
GGCAAGCCGGCCGCCTTCGGCTGGGCTTGCGTCGGCATTGGGTCGAGCCTTGCGGAAACCGTGCGGCGATCGATGCCGAACGCGCTGAAGGCGCCCGCATGACCGGCGGCGCTCCGCCGGAACTGGAAGAGGCGGGCTCAGAGGCCGCGGCCGCGCGCTCGCGCGGCAGCTCGTTCTATGCCGGGATGCGCATTCTGCCGCGTCCACAGCGCGAGGCGATGTTTGAAATCTATTCGTTCTGCCGCGCCGTCGACGACATCGCCGACGACGGCGGGCCACGGCAGCCGCGCAAGGCCGCGCTCGAGCAGTGGCGGCGCGACATCGACGCCCTTTACGCAGGCGCGCCGCCGCCGTCCCTTCCCACTGGCCTCGTCGTCGCGGCGCGCGCGTTCGATCTGCAACGCGGCGATTTCCACGATGTCATCGACGGCATGGAGATGGATGTCGACGCCGACATCAAGGCGCCCGATCTCGCGACGCTCGATCTTTATTGCGACCGCGTCGCCAGCGCCGTCGGGCGCCTCAGCGTGCGGGTGTTCGGCGTGCCGGCGAACGACGGCGTTTTGCTGGCGCATCAGCTAGGCCGGGCGCTGCAACTCACCAATATTCTGCGCGATCTCGACGAGGACGCGGCGATCGGCCGGCTCTATCTGCCGCGCGAGGCCCTGCGCGCCGCCGGCATCGGGGAGACAGAGCCGCGGGCGGTTTTGGCGCATCCGGCGCTGGGGGCGGCCTGCGAGCCGGTCATCGCCAGGGCGGACGGCCATTTCCGCGAGGCGCGCAAAATCATGGCGCGGTGCGGGCGCAAGGCCGTCCGGGCGCCGATGATCATGGCGGAGGCCTATCAGCCAATCCTCGCGCAGTTGACGGCGCGCGGCTTTGCGGCGCCCCGCACGCGCATTCGCACCTCGAAATGGCGCATCCTGCTCGCCGTGCTCCGCCACGGTCTCGCCCGATGAGCCGATCGTGACGCAAAAACCCGTCGTTCATGTCATTGGCGCGGGTCTTGCCGGCCTCGCCGCCGCGGTGCGCCTCGCCGGCGGCTCAAGGGACGTCATCGTCTATGAGGCGGCGCGGCAGGCAGGCGGGCGCTGCCGCTCCTATTTCGATACGACGCTCGGCATGGTGATTGACAACGGCAATCATCTTTTGCTGTCGGGCAATGCCGCCGCGCTGGATTTTTTGCGCGTCACCGGCGGCCTTGGTGCGCTGTCCGAGGCGCCCGAGGCCGATGTCGCCTTCATCGACCTCGCCACGAAGGAGCGCTGGCGCGTGCGGCCCAACGCCGGGCCGCTGCCCTGGTGGATTTTTGCGCCGGACCGGCGCGTTCCCGGCGCTCATTGGCGAGACTATCTCGCCTTGCTTCCCCTCCTGCCGCCCGGCAAGGACAGGCGCATCGACGCAGTCATCGGCTGCAAGGGCCTCCTCTACGACAGACTCTGGCGGCCGTTTCTTCTCGCCGCCCTCAATACGGAGCCGGCGGAAGGCTCCTCCAAACTTGCGGGCGCGGTCATCCGCGCGACCTTCGCGCGCGGCGGCGGGGCGTGCCGGCCGATCGTCGCGCATGGCCTCTCCGCCGCATTCGTCGAGCCCGCGCTCGCCTGGCTCGTCGGGCGCCGCGCCGACGTCCGGCTCGACCACAGGCTGCGAAAGATCGCCTTCGCCGAGGGGCGCGCGAGCGCCCTCGACTTTGGCGACGCGCAAGTCGATCTTGGCCCCGGCGATGAGGTGATCCTCGCCGCGCCGGCCCCGGTCGCGCAGGATTTGCTCCCGGGTCTCGTCGCGCCGCAGAATTTCCGCGCCATCGTCAACGCCCATTTCAAGATCGCGCCGCCGCGGGGTCAGCCCGCCATCCTCGGCGTCGTGAACGGGATGATCGAATGGGTGTTCGCCTTTCCGGATCGGATTTCGGTCACGATCAGCGGCGCCGATCGCCTTCTCGACGCCGGCCGCGAGGAGCTGGCGGCGCGGATTTGGGCCGAAGTCGCCGAGGCCCTGAGTCTTGATCAGCCTTTGCCGCCATGGCAGATCATCAAGGAGAAGCGGGCGACTTTCGCCGCGACGCCGCAGGAGAACGCGCGCCGTCCCGGCTCGCGGACGGGCTTTTCCAATCTCACGCTCGCCGGCGACTGGACGGCGACGGGCCTGCCCGCCACAATCGAAGGCGCGGTTCGCTCGGGCTATCGCGCCGCCGACGCAATCCGCAAGAAAGGGCGCTCGCCATGAATGTCGCACTCAAGGATCAAGCCGGGCCGGGCGCGGCGGAAATATTTTCGCCGGGCGTCGCGCCACAGCAACTTGATGACGCCATAGCGCGGGCGCGGCGGGCGCTTCTCGACGCGCAGCGGCCGGACGGCCATTTCGTTTTCGAACTTGAGGCCGACGCCACGATTCCGGCGGAATATATCCTCTTCCACCATTTCCTCGGCGATCCCGCCGACACCGGGCTCGAGGCGAAAATCGCCGCCTATCTGCGCCGCCATCAGACCGCCGATGACGGCTGGCCGCTTTTCGCGGAGGGCGCATTCAACCTCAGCTGCTCGGTCAAGGCCTATTTTGCGCTGAAAATGATCGGCGATTCGCCCGATGCGCCGCATATGCGGCGCGCCCGCGCGGCGATTCTCAAGGCGGGCGGGGCGGCGAACGCCAATGTCTTCACCCGCGCCCTTCTCGCGCTCTACGGCGAATTGCCCTGGCGCGGCGTGCCGGTCATGCCGGTCGAGATCATGCATTTGGCGCGCTGGTTTCCGTTCCATTTGAGCAAGATTTCCTATTGGGGCCGCACGGTGCTTGCGCCCCTGCTTGTCATCAACGCGCTGAGGCCGAAACCGGCCAATCCGCGCGGCGTCACGATCAAGGAGCTCTTCGTCATCCCGGCCGAGGCGGTGCGGCGCTGGCCGGGCGCGCCGCATCAGAAACAGCCCTGGACGGCGATCTTCGGCGCGATCGATCATCTGTTGCGCTGGAGCGAGCCCCTTTTTCCCGAGCGATCGCGCAGGAGCGCCATCGATAAGGCGGTCGCTTTCGTGACCCTGCGATTGAACGGCGAGGACGGGCTTGGCGCGATCTATCCGGCCATGGCCAACGCGGTCTTGATGTTTCACGCCCTTGGCGTCCCCGAATCGGATCCGCGCGTGATTCGGGCGCGGGCCGCGATCGAACGGCTTCTCGTCGTCCGGGAGGATGAGGCCTATTGCCAGCCCTGCGTCTCGCCCGTGTGGGACACGGCGCTCGCCAGCCATGCGCTGATGGAGAGCTGCGAGGCAGACGCCCTCGATGATCCAACCGTCGCTTCGGTGCGCAGCGCGCTCGCCTGGTTGAAGCCGCTCCAGGTGCTCGACGTCGCCGGCGACTGGGCGACCCTGAAGCCGCATGTGCGTCCGGGCGGATGGGCGTTCCAATACGCCAACGCCTATTATCCCGATCTCGACGACACCGCCGTCGTCGCCCTGGCGATGGACCGCGCGGCGAAAAATTTTCCCGCGCCAACCGCCGGCCAACCGGACGTCTCTTACGCCGAGACGATATCGCGCGCGCGCGAATGGATTTTGGGCCTCCAAAGCGCCAATGGCGGCTTCGGCGCGTTCGACGCCGACAATGACAGGGACTATCTCAACTCAATTCCCTTCGCCGACCATGGCGCGCTGCTCGATCCGCCGACGGCGGACGTCACGGCGCGCTGTCTCTCCATGCTCGGCCAGTTCGGCGAGACCGCAAGGACCAATCCGGCCCTCGGACGCGCCGTCGAATATCTCCTTCGCGAGCAGGAGAGCGACGGCAGCTGGTTTGGCCGCTGGGGCATGAATTACGTCTACGGAACCTGGTCGGTCCTCAGCGCCCTTAACGCCATCGACTACGACCGCAGCGGTGAGACGGTGCGAAATGCTGTCGCTTGGCTGAAACGCATCCAGAATGCGGACGGCGGCTGGGGGGAGGGTGGCGAAAGCTATGCGTTGGAGTATAAAGGCTATGAGGCGGCGCCAAGCACGTCGTCTCAAACGGCATGGGCTTTGCTGGGGCTGATGGCGGCGGGCGAGGTCGATGCGCCGGAGGTGGCGAGGGGACTGCGCTACCTGACCACGACGCAGGCGGGGGATGGGTTTTGGACAGAAGAGCGCTTCACGGCGACCGGGTTTCCCCGCGTTTTTTATCTGCGCTATCACGGTTATTCAAAGTTTTTCCCGCTCTGGGCGATGGCTCGCTATCGCAATCTGAAAAGCGGCAACCGGCCGACGACGCAATTTGGAATGTAGGCGCGCTCGCGCCCCATGCGCTGGTGATCGCGGTCACCGGCCTCAAGGCCGAGGCGAAGCTCGCCGCCGGGCCGCAGGTTCACGCCCTCTCGGGCGGCGGCGACGGCGCCCGCCTCGCGCGCGATCTTCATGCCGCATCCGCGAACGCGGGCGCCATCATCAGCTTCGGCGTCGCCGGCGGTCTTGCGCCGGGCCTCGCGCCCGGCTCGATGCTCGTCGCGCGCAGGGTCTTCGTCGAGGATGGCGAGCCGATTTCCGCCGATCCCACCTGGGCGCGGGCGCTGTCGGCCGCGCTTGGCGCGCCGATCGTCGATTTGGCAGGGGTTGATCAGCCGGTCGCCGGCCGCGCGGGCAAGCGCGCGCTGCATCTGCGGACCGGCGCGCATGCGGTGGATATGGAATCGCATATCGCCGCCAGAGCGGCGGCCCATCGCGGGATTCCCTTCGCTGCGCTGCGGGTCGTCGCCGATCCCGCCGAGCGGCAATTGCCGCATGCGGCGCTGGTGGCGATGCGGCCGGACGGCGCCATCGCGTTCGGCGCGCTGATCCGCTCGCTCGCGCGCGATCCCGGCCAGATTGCGCCGCTGGTGCGAACCGCCCGCGACGCGCGGGCGGCTTTTTCCGCGCTACTCCGCGGCCGACAGATGCTCGCCGCCGGATTTGGCTTCGCGAATCTCGGCGAGCTTATGCTCGACGTGCCGGCTGAAGACGAATTCGGCTGGTCTTTGCCGGTCTAGCGGAATATCCGGCGACATCGGGCCCTGCGTCCGAATGCCGCCGACGGCGACTTTCAGAGCGGCGAGCGGATTCTTGAAGGCCTCTTCCACGGCGGTCGCCTCGAAGCCGCAGTGAACCATGCAGTCCGCGCATTTTTCGTAATTGCCGGTGCCGTAGCGCTCCCAGGCGGTGTCCTCCATCAATTCCTTGAAGGTCGCGGCATAGCCTTCGCCGAGCAGGTAGCAGGGCCTTTGCCAGCCAAATACCGTGCGCGTCGGATTGCCCCAGGGCGTGCAGTGGTAGGTGCGGTTGCCGGCGAGGAAATCGAGAAAGAGGGTCGACTGGAAGAACGGCCACGCCTTGCCCCCCTTGCCGCGCGAAAAGATGTCGCGAAACAGGGTCTTGGTCTTCTCGCGGTTGAGAAAGTGCTGCTGGTCCGGCGCGCGCTCGTAAGCGTAGCCGGGCGATACCGTGATTCCCTCGATGCCGAGCGTCGAGATGGCGTCGAAGAAGGCCGCGACCCGCGCCGGCTCGGCGTTGTTGAACAGCGTGCAATTGATCGTGACGCGGAAGCCCTTCTGCTTGGCGAGCTTCAGCGCCTTGACCGCGCGCTCGTAGACGCCCGGCTGGCAGACCGAATGATCGTGCATCTCCTCATCGCCGTCGAGATGGATCGACCAGTTGAAATAGCGATTCGGCCTGTAGCGATCGATTTGCTTTTCGAGCAGCAGCGCATTGGTGCAGACGGTGACGTATTTTTTCCGCGCGATGGCCCCCTCGACGATCTGCGGCAGCTCCTTGTGCAGCAAGGGCTCGCCGCCGGCGACGACGACGACTGGCGCGCCGCATTCGTCAATCGCCTGCAGGCAATCGGCGAGCGGCAGGCGCTGGTTGAGGATCTCGTCCGGATAGTCGATTTTGCCGCAGCCGGCGCAGGCGAGATTGCAGCGGAACAAGGGCTCGAGCATGAGCACGAGCGGAAAGCGCTTTTGGCCGGCAAGGCGCTGGCGCAGCACATAGCCGCCGATCTCGGCCATTTGCAGCAATGAAATTCCCAATGCTTGGCTCCTCGAAGTGATTGCCGGCCGCAGACGGCCAGCTCCAGCGATGCGCCGCCTCTGGCGCCCGGAATCCGTTTTGCGCCTCTTTCCATAAGGCGCCAGCCCGTTTTTACCAAGGCTTGACGGGGCGAAGCGGCGGCGCGGCCGAAAAGACGCTACGCGCGAGTCGGATCCCGGTCGCCAAGCAAAAAGACTGCCAACACGTCTCTAACGCCAGAGGGGACATGGTCCTCCCCCCTCGCCAAATTTGCTGGCGTCCGGCCGGATGTGGCCTTACAAGCTGAACAGGTCTATTCTTAAAGCCATTGTTCAGCTTGCAGCGACCTCGATTCTCCTGTCAAACGTCGCGTTCATCCCGGCGCTGGGCGTCACCGACGAGAATTCCAATGAATGTCCCGCTCTTCCGGGACGATGCGCTCGGGCCGTCTGTTCGTCCCCAGATCTGCGGCCGGGCCTCTTCGATTGGCGACACCACTGCATGATCACACTCCCAGACAGCGCCGGCAAGTCGTTCGACCCGAAAGGCTCCGAGCCGATCTCCCGAACGATCACAGCGATCGTCGACTTTTGCCGACGCTTCAAATGGATCATCGTCGCGCTGGCGATTCTCGCGACCGCCGTATCCGGCCGCTACGCGATGACGCATTTCAGCATCAACACCAACACGAACGACTTCATTTCCGCGAAGCTGCCCTGGCGGCAGAATCTGATCGCCATGGACAAGGCGTTTCCGCAGCGGGCGGATCAGATCGTCGTCGTCATCGACGCCAAGACCCCCGAACTCGCGGAGGAGGCCACCGAACGCCTGACCGAACGCCTGAAAACGCGCTCAGACCTCTTTTCGTCTGTGCTGCGCCCCGATGGCGGACCTTTTTTCAATAAGAACGGTCTTTTGTACCTCCCCGTGGCCGAGGTTCAGAGCACGGTCGAGGGGCTTTTCAAGGCGCAGCCTTTCCTGTCCGTGCTGGCCTCGGACCAGAGTCTGCGCGGCGTGACCGACGCGTTCTCTTTCGTCAACCGGGGGGTTCGCACCAAGGCCGGAACCTATGATGATTTCGACCGGCCTCTCGTCGCGCTCGGCGATGCGTTCGACTCGCTTCTGGCCGGCCGCCCGACTTTCTTTTCCTGGCGCGGCCTGCTGACCGGC
>JBKQMI010000153.1:0-11907 GCA_052146775.1 Methylocella sp.
TTTCGGCTCGCCCAGCGAGACCATGCTCAAGGAGATCGGCGCCTATGACAGCGACATGGCCTACCTCTATTCGCTGGTTGGTTTCAAGGCTCCGCGCAATGAATATGTCCAGATCTCGCCCGAGCGCATGATCGGCGAAGTCAGGAACGGCGGGGCCGACATGGCGGCGGCCTTCGCGCCGGACGTCGGGCGGTATGTCAAGGGCGATCCTTCGCTGAGTATGAAGCCAATCAGGGATGACGCCAGGCGCGAGGGAGGGGAAAAGCTGCCGCAGCAGTATGATCAAGTGATGGGCGTCCGGATTGGCGATGCGCAATTGCTGTCGCAGCTGGACGACGCCCTCGCGCGCTCGAGAGCTGAGATCAAAGCCGTGCTGAAGGACGAGGGCATCCCGCTCGTCAACGCCTCCAAATGACAATCGCAATCCAAACCAATCGGGATGAATGTGTTGAAACCTACAACTATCGTCGGTCTGCTTTTGACCGCATCAATCGCAACTGTATCTTTGCGCGTCATCGCGGAGACTCCGCTTCCGCCGACATCTCTGGACTTTCGCAATACGGTAACCGGCGCTCCGCTCGACTTCTCGAACGCTCAGCCGGAGGGGCGCGACACGCCTGGCGTGAAGCAGTTTTTCCAGACTGGCGTCGACCCCTACATCGACGACAAAAGCTGCCTGAAAAAGGGTGAAGTCATATATCTGACTGCGTGCTCCGGCTGTCACGGCCAGATTGGCGAAGGCAAAATTGGCCCGGGTCTTAACGATGATTATTGGACCTATCCGAAGAACACGGAGGATAAAGGTCTGTTCGAGACCATTTTCGAAGGCGCCACGGCGCAGATGGGCCCGCACTCGGATCTTACGTTGGACGAGATACTGCAGACGATGGCGTGGGTGCGTCATCTCTACAAGGACGACGTCAAAGACGCGTTCTGGCTGAACGCGGCGCAGAAGAAGAATTACAAGCCCTACAAGGTGGGCGAGACATTCCCGGATCATCCCCCCGGCATGTGTGCGGATAAGAAGTAACGCCCGATCAGCAAGACGCGAAGATCGCCAGATGGCGACTTAGCTCAAACCACGAATGGAGGAAAAGAGTCATGAAGATCGCTCGCATAACCGCTGCGCTCGGCCTCGCCGCTTTCGCCGCCGCCTGCGTGACGGCTCCCGCGTCCGCCTATGACGGCGCGAACTGCAGGGCGCCCGGCAATTGCTGGGAGCCAAAGCCCGGCTTCCCGGCGAAAGTCGCCGGCAGCAAATATGATCCGAAGCTTGACCCGGCCGAGGTCGCCAAACAGGACGCGTCGGAACGCCTGATGGAGGAGCGCAACGCCAAACGGGTCGCGAACTTCCACAAGACCGGCAAGTTCATCTACGAGATCGACAAGATTTCAGACAAGTAGTCTGACTCCATAGCTGAGGCTTTCGCGAACGCCGCTCATCCGGACGAGCGGTTCAACTGAGTCGCGGTCCGGCGGGACGTTCGCGTTCCCTCCTCCCCCGATACGCCGGACCGCGGCTTTTTTCTCTCGTTGAAGATCTTGATGACGAAGACCTTGATGACTAAAGAGCGCCCGGGGCAAATGTCAATGAACGATGCCGTCTCCGTCGCCTCGATGCTGGCCGGCTGGCGCGGCGCCGCGCTTGATCTCGAAACCAGCGTCGGGCGTGTCGTCATTGGGCAGGCGCGCGCGGTCCGGCTGATCACGATCGCGATCTTCGCGCGCGGCCACGTTCTCCTTGCCGGCGACGTCGGCGTCGGCAAGACGACGCTTTTGCGCGCCGTCGCCCGCGCCATCGGCGGCGACTATGAGCGGGTCGAAGGCACGGTCGACATGATGCCGGGCGACCTTCTCTACCACACCTATCTCGCGGACGATGGGCGGCCGCGCGTCGAGCCTTCGGCAATGCTCGGCAAGGCCGACGAACTCTCCATCTTCTTCTTCAACGAGATCAATCGGGCGCGTCCGCAGGTGCATTCGCTTCTTCTGCGGCTGATGGCGGAGGGCAATGTCACCGCCTTCAATCGCGTCTATCAGTTCCCCTATGTGCAGGTCTTCGCCGACAGGAACAGGGTCGAGAAGGAAGAGACGTTCGAATTGCCGGCCGCCGCGCGAGACCGGTTTTTCATGGAGATCCCGGTCGAGGCGCCAACCGATGTTGAAATCCGGCGCCAACTGATCTTCGACCCGCGCTATCACGACGTCGATGCGCTGCTGGCCTCAATCGAGATGCCCGCGCTCGATTATCAGACTCTCGTCTCCGCGGCGCCGGTCATTCAAAAAAGCATCCACACGAGCAAAGCCGTGCAGGACTACGTCGTCCGCCTGTGGGAGGCGACGGTGCGGCCGGACGCGGCCGGGATTACGCTGGAGTCGGTTGACGTCCAACGGCTCGTCGAGGGCGGGGCGAGTCCGCGCGGCTTCGCTTTCCTCGTTCGGGCGGCGCGGGTGCGCGCGTGGCTCGAAGGGCGCGACATGCTGGTGCCGGAAGATGTGCGCGACATCTTCATCGAGACCATGGCGCATCGCATCTTTCTCCATCCGGTCTACGAGCTGCGGCGGGAGGAGATCGTGCGCGACCTCTGCGCCGCCGTGCTCGCGATCGTCCCTGCGCCATGACCGGCGGTCAGGACATCGCCTACAGGCCGCGCGGCCGCATATCCGGCATGCGGATCGGCGCCCATCGAAGCCCCGGCGCCGGCTCGCTCGGCGCCTTCCGCGATCATGTTCCCTTCATGGCCTATCCCGATGCGCGGCGGATCGATTTGCGCGCGACGCTGCGCGATCCTTTCGGCAACACATTCGTGCGTCGCTTCCAGCAGTGCGCGTCGATCGACCTTTACGCGTTGGTCGATCTGACGGGATCGCTGGCCTATCGGGGCCGCGCCTCGAAGGTGGACCTCATAACCGCGCTTTGCGTCGCGCTCGCCCGCTCGGCGACGCGGACGGGCGATCGCTTCGGCCTCATCGGATGCGACGCGAGAGTCCGCCCGGATTGCTACATTCCAGCGACGAAGCGGCGAGGCGTCGCCGCCGAGGTTGCGACGCTGCTCGGGCGCGCCCGATGCGAAGGCGCCAGCGCCGCCGGCCTCGGGCAGGCCGGCGAGCATCTCGCCGGCGCGCGCAAGATGGCGTTCCTCATCTCCGATTTTCTGTTGCCGCTCGGACTCCTGCGAGAGATCTTCGAGAAGCTGGCGCAGCATGACGTCATTCCCGTCATCGTCGGCGACGCCTCCGAGGATGCCGATCTGCCGTCCTTCGGATTGATGGAGCTGGCCGATCTCGAAACGGGCGCGCGCCGCCTCGTCTTCATGCGGCCGGAGCTGAAACGGCGATGGTTAGAGGCCGAACGCGAGCGGCGCAGGGAGATCGCCCGGCTCGCGCGCGAGTTCGGTCGGATGCCGGTGCGGATCGCGGATGCTTTCGACGTCGATGGTTTCTCGCGCGACCTTTTGAAGGCGTGAGCCAATGAACCCGCGCGCGTCGGCTCCGCCTTTTCTATGCATGTTGACTCTTCTCTGCATTGGCGCGTGCGTTGACGCCGGTGCGGCCCGTGCGCAGCCGACTCCCGGCATCGTGAATAGCATCACGATTCGCGCCCCGCGCGACATAGGCTTCTTCGCCGGCGATCTCGTCGAAGCCGACATCGATCTCATCGTCGCCGCGGGCGCCGCGATCGAGACGGCGTCGTTGCCCCATCCTGGCGCTATCGACTACTGGCTCGACCTGCGGAGCATCGACGTCGCGAAGCGAGCCGAGGGTTCAAACTGGCGATACACGCTGAAGCTTCTCTACCAGAATTTCTATGACGCCCTCGACGCACGCCCGCAGGAGATCCCGGCCTTCTCCGTGGCGTTCAGGATGGGCGAGACGACCGAGAGCGCGGACGTTCAGGCATGGACCATCGGAGTCTCGCCGCTACGGGAGGTCGCGCCGCCGGTGAAGGAGGATCCGAAGGACTACATGCGGGCGGATGAGGCCGCGCCGCTCGTCAAGGTCGCGCCGCTCTGGCGAGCGGCCGCCCTGGCCGCTTTCGCCGCCGCCCTCGCCCTCGCGATCCTCGCTTACGACAGGGTCTGGTGGCCGTTTCGCGCACCCAAAACCCGCCCGTTCGCAGATGCCGTGCGCCGGCTGCGCAAACTGCGCGAAAGACGGGGCGTGGAGGATGGCTATATCGACGCCCTGCTCATCCTTCACCGGGGCGTTGACCATACCGATGGCCGGCGCGTCCTCGCCGATGATGCGGCCGCTTTCCTGCGCCGCCATCCGATTTTCGCGCCCATGGGCGATAGTCTCACGCGATTCTTCGCAGCCTCGCGCGAGGCGTTCTTCCGAAGCGAGCCGGACCGCTCGCGCATCGATCTTCCATTCGACGCCGTCGAAACATTGGCGCGCAAGATGGCCGCGGCCGAACGGACGCGCCCATGAGCGCCGGCATGAGCTTCGGGATCGATCGGCCCTGGGTTCTGGCCCTGCTGGGTCTGGCCGCGGCGCCCCTCATCTTTTCCGCTCAGCGGACCTCTTTCGTCGGCTCCGTCGCGGCGGCGCCCGCCGACCTCCTGTCCGCCTCGCTGCGATGGATCCTTCGCCTTTCCGGCGTGCTGGCCATTGCGCTGATCGTCCTCGCTTTGGCCGGGCCATACCATGGCGGCGAGACTCTCAGCCGGGTGGGAGAGGGCGCCCAGGTCGTCATTCTGCTCGATCGCAGCGGCAGCATGAACGACACCTTTGCCGGACGCGCGCCGGAAGGCGGGGCCGAATCCAAGGCCGCGGCCACCAAGCGGATCCTGCGCGATTTCATCGGTCGGCGGCCTCACGATCTCTTCGGCGTCGCCGCCTTCTCCACCTCGCCGATTCTTGTGCTGCCCCTGACCGATCACCACGACGCGGTGCGCGCCGCGATCGACGCCAGCGACCGCCCTGGCCTCGACTACACCGACATGGCGCGCGGGTTGGCCATGGCTCTCTCCATGTTCGCCTCCGACCGGGTCGATGAGCGCCGCGTGATCCTGCTGGTCTCGGACGGCGGCGCCGTGATTGAGTCGCATGTGCAGGATCTGTTGCGCGCCGAGTTCCGCAAGTTCTCGACGGACCTCTACTTCCTGTTCCTGCGCACTGCCGGCAGCAAAGGCATTTTCGACCAACCGGAGCCGGGCGAGAACTCGCCTCAAGCGATGCCGGAGCGCTTCCTCAACCTGTTCTTTCAGACGCTCGGCACTCCCTACAAGCCTTTCCAGGCCGAGAATCCGGGCCAGGTCGAGGCTGCGATCCATGAGATCGACAAGCTGGAACGCTATCCGATCGTCTATACCGAGCATCTGCCCCGCTACGACCTGACGGGCTGGTCTGATACCCTCGCCTGCGTCTGCCTCGGCCTGCTGGTCGCGGCGAAACTCGCCGAGACACCGCTCGTCGCGCGCAAGCGTGGTCCGCGGACGTTTGGCGCGACGAAAGCGCCGGCATGACCTTGTCTCTCACCCCTGCGGCGTCCAGCCGGACGGATCGCGGGCGCCGCGCGGATTGGCGGCGTGCGGCCACGCGTCTTTGGGGCCTCTCGCGCCCGCATCTCCTGCTGCTGCTGCCTATCGCGCTCGCCTTTATCACGCTCGCCTTGCTGGGCATGGCGATTCGCCTTGAGGCCGCCAACTCAAAGATAAGGGCCTTGAAGTCCAATCATGACGTCGCCGTCGCAATGGATTCGCCGCCCGAGCTTTTGCTGGCCCGGATCGAATTCCTGCTCGCTCACGACCGGGTCGACGAAGTTCAGCCCTATGTCGAAGCTCTGGACAAGACGGGTCCGGATGCGCTGAGAGCCGTCGGGCGCTACAATTTCGCCAATGGCCGCCTGCGACAGGGGTTCGACCTCCTGACCCAGGGCAAGCTCGACGCCGCCGGACCCTTTGTCGTCCTGTCGCGTCAGGAATACCGCCGCGCGCTGACCTTGGCCCCGGGCGACTGGGACGCCAAATTCAATCTCGATGTCGCCTCTCGGCTCATCCGCGATTTTCCGGCCTTCGAGCGCACCATCGGCGACGCCGTGAAAACCGATCGCAAAAAGATCTGGACCGATATTCCGGGCAAGCCGGAGGGCCTGCCATGACCCGCGCCTTCGCTGGCGATGCGACGGGCGCTCACCGCATCTGGCGGGACAACCTCGCCGATCCCCGCGCGCTCCTGCTGCTCGCCGCACTCGCGCTGGGGCTAGCAGCGATCGTCCTGCCGCCGATCCCGGCAACGCGCGAGGGCGTCGACGTTCTGGCCGTCGTCGATATCACGGGCAGCATGAACGTGCGGGATTATAAGCTCTACAGCAAGCCGGCTAGTCGGCTCACTGTCGCCAAGGCGGCGTTGAAGGATCTGATCGCCAACCTGCCATGCCCGAGCCGGTTGGGGCTCGCCCTCTTCAGCGAGCGCATACCCTTTCTGCTGTTCGAACCGATCGACGTCTGCCGCGACTATAGCCCCGTCGCGAGCGCGATCGATTCGATCGACTGGCGGGAGGCCTGGGAGGGCGACAGCCACATCGCATCGGGTCTCTACCGCGCGATCGACATGGCGAAGGACCTGAGCAGCAATCTCGTCTTCATCACCGATGGCCAGGAGGCGCCGCCGCTTCCTCTGTCAGGAGGCCCTGCGTTTGACGGGAAAGCGGGCGAAGTGCGCGGCCTGATTGTCGGGGCAGGCGGCTATGCGCTGTCGCCGATCCCGAAATTCGACAATCGCGGCAACGAGATCGGCTTTTGGGGCGTCGACGACGTGCCGCATGAGAGCCGCTTCGGGCTACCGCCGCCGGAACTGGCGAGCCGGCCGGGCTTTGAGGCGCGCAACGCGCCGTTCGGCGCCGAGGCGCCCAAGGGGACGGAGCATCTTTCCTCCGTCCGCGAGCCTTACCTCAAATCCCTCGCCGACGAAACGGGCCTCGCCTACGCCCATATGAACGGACCGTCCGGTCTCGCCGAAGCGCTTGCGCCGGTCGCCCTGCGGCGCGCGAGCCCTGGCTTTGTCGATCCGCGCCCGATTGCGGGCGCGCTCGCGCTCGCGGCGCTTCTCACCGTCTATGTCTTTTTTCCCGTTCGCGAGCGGCTTCGGCGCGCGCGCGGCGGCTTTCCTGTTCAAGGGGCTTTCTGATGCGTTTAAGGACCATTTTTCATGCCATGAGCTTTGTCGCGCTGTCGACGCTGGCGCAGGCTCATGGGCCGACGCCGCAGAAAATCGACGAGGCGATCGACATCAAGGCCGATCCCAAGGCCGTCTGGGCGATCGCCGGCGATTTCGCCGGCATCTCGAAATGGAACTCCGAACTCAAAGCCAGCAAAGGCTCGAACGAAAAGCGGGTCCTCACCTTCAAGAACGGCGAGCAACTTGAGGAGGAAGTCGACGAATATAACCCACAAGAGATGACCTATTCCTACCGCATGCTAAATCCGAACCTGAAGGCGGCGCCGGCGAGTTCCTATTCGGCAACTCTCGTGGTGACGCCGGGCGCAGACGGCGGCAGTCACGTCGAATGGTACGGGCGCTTCTATCGCGGCGACACAGGCAACGAGCCGCCGGACGAGTTGAATGACGAGGCTGGGCGGGAAGCCATGACGCGGCTCTTCAAGGCGGGGCTCGACGGCCTCAAGGCGAAGGCCGAAGGGCATTCATGACATGCGCATGATCGCGGCCGCATTGCTGGCGTTCGTCATGTCTGCGACGCCTCAGCATGCGCGCTCTGGCGAAGCCATGGCGGGCGACCGGCTAGCGGTCGTCAGCCAGGATGACGGATCGGTCGCCGTGATCGACCCGCGATCGAACAGCGTTGTCGCGCGCGCGAAAGTCGGCGAGGCGCCGGCCGCCATCGCCGCGTCTTCGGACGGCCGGCGCCTCTATGTGACTCATCCCGACGGAAACGCGATCGGCGTCATCGACGCCGAAACCTCCGCCGTATTGCGCAGCCTGCCTTTCAAGGGCGAGCCGTTTGGAATCGCGGCGGCGAGCGGCTCTCTCTACGTGTCAGACTGGTCGAACGAAACGGTGACGCGTCTTAACCCCGATTCGGGCGCGCGGACAGGCTCTGTCGCGGTCGGCAGGAGCCCCGCCCATATGGCGATCAGCGCAAATGGCAGTCGCCTTTACGTGGCGGATCGCGAGAGCGACGAAGTCGCGGTGATAGACACCGACACGATGCAAAAGATCGCTTCGATCCCGACGGGCGAGGCGCCCTTCGCCCTGGGGTTGTCTCCCGATGGCCGTCGCCTTTATGTCGCCAATGTCCGCAGCAACGATCTCGCGGTGATCGATACGGAGCGTTTGGATCTGGTCGCGCGCGTCGCGATCGGCGCCTCGCCTTACGGCGTCGCGGCGACGCCGGACGGCGCCTTCGTGCTGGTGACGAGCCAGCATGAGAACGCGCTTTCGATCATCGATGCGCGACGCCTCGCGGTCATCGGCGCCATTCCCGTCGGGCGGTTTCCCGAGGGCGTCGTCGCGGGACTTTCCGGCCTCGCCTATGTCGCGAACTGGTTTTCGGGAGACGTCTCGGTCGTCGATCTCGGGGAGCGCCGCGAAATTTCTCGCATCAAGGTCGGCGACGGACCAAGGAGCTTCGCGCTGCTGCCAGACTCCTCGGCGAGGCCGTGACATGACGCTCTTGACGCGCCGGGCCATCCGCGGCTCATTGCTCGTGCTGCTCGGCGCCGGATCTCTGGCGGCGTGCGGCGACGGAGCCGATGAGCCGCAACAGAAAGTCGTTTCAATCAAGCAGCCGGCGCCATTGCCGGAATGGCTGACCGTAAAGGATGAGATCGAACCATCGCTCTGGCTGCGCAGCCGGGAAGTCGGGCGCTTGGTGCTGCCGAGCGATCCCGAAGTCGATCGTCTTCGCCGCGCCATGCATCAGGCGACGCTTCGTTTTTTCGAGGACCAGCGAATGATCGCCAATCGCACCGCCCAGACGGCCGACATGCTCGCGGAGGCGCAGCAGCCCGAGCGCTACGTCGACATCATGACGGGCATGGTCGACGTCGCCGACGCCGCCGTCTCGAAAAAGGCCTATGGCGACATGGTGCAGCACTATCTGACCCTGCGCAAAGCCGGTATGGATCGGACGGCGGCTCTGGGCAGCCATTTCGCCTCCTACAAGGCGGAAGATGGCCCCCGATAGATCAGTGATGACAATACCAACCTCCATAGGCGCCGAGGCCGCGCCGGACCGCCGCGAACGGGACCTCGCGGCCCCGACCATTCGGCGCGGGCGGTTCGATGCGCTCCGTGGACTATCGTCCTTGCATTCGCTTCGAACGCGGCTCGTTCTCGGCGTTCTGGCGATTGATCTGATCGCCGCGGCGTTGACCGGCGCCGTCATCATTCTGAAAGCGAGGACGGCGACAAAACTGGAGATCGCATCGTCGATGCAGCTTTCCGAATTGGTCGTCGCGGATAGCATTCGCCTGCTTCAGGACGCGCCGGCGCCGTTGGTGCTGAAAAGCATCGAACTGCATTTTCAGTCGATTCGCCATGTCGCGATCGAAGTCGCGGATTTGGCTGGGCGCCCAGTCGAGTCATCGATCAACCCAAATGTGCGGGCGAGGCAGGATTCCCTGACCCCCGACGCGCCCGCCTGGTTCAGCTTCCTGATCGCGCCGCCGGCCGAGATCAAGAATTTTCCCGTGATCGTTCGCGGCCACTCGATCGGCGTGGTGTCGATCAGGTCGGAGCCGAGCGACGAAGTCGGCGAGGCCTGGAGCTACGCCTATGCGCTGATGGTCACGACCTTTTGCCTCAACATCATCGTGCTGGGCGTGCTGTTCCTCTTTTTCGGGCGCGTGCTGGCGCCGCTGCCGCGTCTGGTCGCGGGACTAATGGATCTCGAAGCCAAAAACTACGCGGTGCGGCTCTCGCGTCCGTCACTCATCGAACTCGCGACCATCACAGATCATTTCAACAAAGCGGCGGAGGCGCTCTCGGCCGCGCATGAGGCCAATCGCCGTCTCACCCGTAAGCTCCTGACCGCTCAGGACGATGAGCGCCGCCGCACGGCGCTGGAGCTGCACGACGAGGCAGGCGCCTGTCTTTTCGCCTTGGAGGCCAACGCGACCTCGATCCTGAAGATGGCAAAGCGCCTGCCCGACGGCGCGCGCATCAGCGAGCGGGCGCAGGACGTCGTCGCTCTGGTGGAGACGGTTCAGGGCATAAACCGCCGGGTTCTCGATCGCTTGCGGCCGATGGCGCTCGGCCAGATTCCGTTGAGAGAGTGCCTGATCGAACTGCTCCTTGGTCTCGATGGCGTCGATGGCGGCCCGGCGATCGACCATTCAATCGGCGATTTGAGGCCAAGCTATGGGCCGCTCGTCGATCTCACGATCTATCGCTGCGTCCAGGAAGGTCTTCTCAACGCGATACGCCATGCGCATGCGAAGCGGATCGCGATCGAGCTCGATGAGCGCGACGAGACGGGGCGGTCCTCGATAGCGATCAGCATTCGCGATGATGGCATTGGGCTGCAGCGGCCTTTGCGCGCGGGCGTCGGCCTCTCTGGAATGCGCGAACGGGTCGAGGCCTTGAGCGGATCGTTTGAAATCAAAACCGCGCCGGGCGGCGTCATTCTCACCATCGCGCTTCCGCTCGACCTTGCCGAAGCGCCGGACGGCCCGAGCCTTGACTAGCAGCGCTCCTCCCATGAGCAGCGTTCTCATCGTCGACGATCACCCAATGGTGTTGCAAGGCTGCCGCCGGGTCCTTGAAGACATGGGGGTCGACCGTCTTTATGAGGCGACGACCGTGGTCTCGGGCTATCGCGCTTTTCTTCGCCATCATCCCGACGTCGTCATCGCTGATTTGACGTTTCAGGGGGATGATCTTGGCGGCCTATCGCTCATTCGGCGCATCGCCTCCTCGGACAGGAAGGCGCGCATCCTCGTGCTTAGCATGCACAATGATCCGGCGATCGTGTCGCGCGCGCTTGAAAGCGGCGCATTGAGCTACGTCTTGAAGGATATGTCCTCGTCGGAGTTTTCAACGGCGTTTGAAAAGGTTCAGCTCGGCGAGCCGCATCTCAGCCACAGGCTGGCGATGCAGGTTGCGATGCTGCGCGCGAAGGGAAATGATTCAGCGACGAAAGATCTCACCGGCCGCGAGGTTCAGATCCTGTCGCTTCTGGGCAAGGGCAACAGCTACGACAAGATCGCGGCGAAGCTTGGGATCAGCTACAAGACGGTGACGAATGCCTGCTCTTCAATTCGGGCGAAGTTGAAGATCAATACGCTCGCCGAGTTGATCCGCTTCGCGATCTATAATGATCCCGAGCGCAGCTCCTGAGAGGAGCGTCGCGCGTAGGCTTGACCGCGTGCGTCGCGGTTCTGGCTGGCGTCGCCGGAGCAATCGGATGTGGCGTTTGGAATGGCGATCACGCGGCGGCTGATCTGTAAAAGTTTTGACTTAATCTGACGGACGGTGTCTTCCGAGGCTCGAATCGAGCCATGGTTTTTCCAGAGGATGCCCGTATGACCAAGGACGGGTCCGAAAACGAGCCTTGACGAGATTACGGAGTGCGCCAGCTTGGCTACGGTGTCCGAGGCTGGCGGGATCCAAGCAATCTCAATGCCCTCTCCGCCACGACTGTGAACTTTGCACCCAAGCTCAGCCATCCCCTCGACCTGTAACCAATTTTGAACAAAATGGGTATCCCCTTCACGCCCCCAGCGAAGACTGATACTTTGACGCCATGGAAAATGTAAAATCGGCCTTTGGCGCTGCTTACCCGCGCACATTCGAAGAAAGGGACGAATGGTTCCGCGCGGAGGCGGGTTGTCGCGACTATATCCGCCGCTTGCGGTGGCCCGGCGGATTCGTTTGCGGGTGTTGTGGGGTTATCGGGGAGCCTTGGGTAATGGCGCGCGGCGTATTTCGATGCGAGTCTTGCCA
>JBKQMI010000154.1:0-2748 GCA_052146775.1 Methylocella sp.
TCAGGACTCGTCATACGAGAGTCGCCGCATCAAAATGCCAACCTCCAGTTGCATTTTGGCCCTCGAAAAAATGAGGGGATGGCTGAGCCGCCATCTGGGTCGTGTAGATGCGGGTGATCTGGCCGGAGTTCTGAAGCTGAACGAGCTTCTTGAGGTCGGACATGCGGCGCATCCAGGTGATGCCGTCCGTGACGAGCATGAACGGCGTATCGGGCCGCTTGGCGTCGATGATTTTGTTCACGTCGCCCAGGACGTCTGTCATTTTCGAGCCGGTCGCGCCGTAGCCCTTCGCCTCGATGAGGATCATCTGCCGATGTCGGTCGGGAACGACAAAATCGCATTTGCCGACCTTACCGTTGTAACCGGTAAAGGAACACCGCTTCTCATATCCGCCGTCGCCAAAGACGTCGCGGACCAGCCTTTCCGTGAAATCCTCCAGTCCTCTGCCCCGATTCTGGCCCCGGATGGCCTTGCCGCGCCCGCTGCGCAACCGCTCAATCAGAATGTCGCTCCAGACCGGCTTTAGACTGATCGCGGCGGTTATCGCCTGCGGCAGCTCCATGTCTTCAAGCGCTTTGAGATACGCCGCGCGGTCGGCTTTGAACGACTTCGCCCCGATCTTGCCTGGGCCGAGGATCGCGCCGAGGCGGTCCTGGAACTCGTCCTTGGAGATACCGAGGAAGAGCTGCGCCGCAGTGAAGGCTTCGTTGAATCCCTCGTCGAACATCCTCCCGATCAGGGCTGTCGGAACAGCCGCGACTTCGTCGTGGCCTGCGAATGGAAAGGCCTGGATCAACGCAATCACCTTGGTGGCGTGCTCGTCCTGCCAGAGCGCCTCAAGCGTACTCAGCGCGCCAGTGATGTCGGCGATCTTCTGGTCGACTCTCTCCATCAGCGTCCGACGATCAGATACTCGGTGACGCTGGCGCGGTTGACGCTGTAATGTGTGCCGAAGTGATAGCGGTGAGGCCGCTCGAAAACCCGAACGGACTTCTTGTGCCGCCGGAGTATCGCTTCGAGCTCAGCCAGGTCGGGATAACCGTTCGAGCTGTAGGACAGAACGATCGTGCTGCCCGCGAAACGCACAAACATGCGGTCGAACGCCTCGGTGGCGGTGCGCCGGTAGCTGAAGGGCGTATAGCGTTTCGCGATTTTCCGCACCTTGGTCGACGTGTCGACCGGCAGGCCCTGCCAATAGCAGGAAAGTCCTTCAAGAAAATGATATCTTTTGATGTAGCAATTGTCGTCGGCCCGCGGCACGTAGGGCGGATCCAGATAGACCAAATCGATGCTGCCTTGCGGCAGATCGAAGATATCGGAATGCAGGGCGACGTTGCGGCGGCCATTGTTGAACACGGCGGTGTTGAACACCTCGATTTGTTCAAGGAAGTGCTCTTCGAGCGACAGACGCAGGTCGCGCCGGCCGTCGTCATAGCGGTCAAGGTTTCCGGAGACGGTGAAAACTCCGCGCGGCTGGCGTTTCAGGCAGCATCGGAACAGCGCCGCGAAGGCGAGCGCCTGGTCGCATGGATCCTCCAGCTGGCGGATGTTGCCGGAAATGCGATCGAGGAAGCGTAGGTCAGGCTCGGTGTAAAAGACGCCGGAAAAGGTCTCTTCGATGAATTTGTGGACAGAGGGCGTTGGGTCGATCAGGCGCTTGATTACTCGGCTATCCAGGCGGCGGTTGTTGTTCTCGACGGTGGCGCGCGCGATCAGGCTGGAAAAGTTCAAAAAGTCGGACGCGATGACGCGCCGTCCCATCGACTTCATGAGATAGGCGACGCAGCCCGTGCCGGAAAAAGGGTCAAGGGCGGTTTCGAAGTCAAGTGTGTCGAGTACCTGATGAATCCACGGCAGCAGCCGCTTCTTCGAGCCCATGTATCGCAATTCTGGGTAAAGGGCTGCTTGCGGCGGAAGACCTGTTGTATCCGCATCAGACAAACGGCTTCCCCGCAGCGGGACGAGGTTTGAAGCGTCCGCTTCTGACTGGATTTGAAGCGCCGCCGACGTTCGATCCATTAATGCAACCTATGTGAGTCGCCGAAGTGGGTCGATAGCCGCCGTAACGCGAGCGAACGAACAAACATAGAACAAATTCGAACCTTGTCAAGAAATAGTCAAGTCTTTTTCGAGGCGGAGACGCGCGCCAGTTTTCACCGGGTCGAACAGGACGATGAGAGATACCCCGACGCTTCCGTCGGCGCCGTCGACCCCATCGCCGGAATGCCATCTTGCCGTGCGCGACGCCAGGCTCGTCAGCGTCCGGCCGCTGATCGACCGCGCGCAGGGTCGAGGCCGACGACGACGCATTCCGGCTGCTCAGGCGCAGCGAGCCGACCGGCCCCGCTGGCTCGGCGGAGTTCGCCGCATTCGAGAATCGCCTCGGCCACACGGTCGCGCCCGCAAACGCGGCCACAAGCCGAAGACGCTCGCGTCACCGTAAGCCCCGCATGCGGGACCCTCGGCTCTCAAACCCTACCGAATTCACACAAGTCGAATTCGCAACGCTTTCATGGAGTTGCGCGGCGGGCTGAAACTAGGGCGACACCTCGTGATGAAGGCTGGCCGAGGAGGCGGGAAATTGAATGCCCTCGTCCGGCGCTTTCTCAGTGCTCCGACTTCGCGCCCCTCGTCTCCATCGTGATGAAAGTTCTGTCACAACAAAGCACTCCAAGTTGTACGTATCAATACGGATTCAGGCATTCGTCCATCGCCTCGAATTGCGGCTTCAAACGCGGGATTTGTGGG
>JBKQMI010000155.1:0-5607 GCA_052146775.1 Methylocella sp.
ATTGAGATCCGCCGGTGCCGGTGCCATGCGGGCACCCTGTCTGCGCCATGAAGCCGTCAATGACGTGGTGAAACACGACGCCATCATAGAACTTCTCTTCGACGAGCTTCTTGATATGCGCGACATGGCCCGGCGCGAGATCGGGCCGCATCTCGATCACCACGGGCCCCTGCGTCGTCTCGAGCGTGAGGGTGTTGCCTGCTTCCGGCATGCGGAACTCCTGCGTTGAGAGCCGCGCGGACCGAAGGGGCGGTTCGCGTCGGAATAAGGCCGGCGCTCCCGCCCCGGCCGATCTTTGCGTTGCAATAGCTTATGTGCGCCGCAAGGTAAACCGCCGAAGCTGGAGCGAGGCCGACCGCGCGATGATTGAACCTATTTCTTGGCCGGCGCGGCGTCGGTCGCCATCTGCATCTTGATGATCTTGTCTGGGTCCGTGACGCTTCCATTATCCGCCTTGGAGCCCTTCTTGATCTTGTCGACGACATCCATCCCCGCGACGACCTTGCCGACCACCGTATATTGATTGTTGAGGAAAGACGCGTCGGCGAAGGTGATGAAGAACTGCGAATTGGCCGAATCCGGGTCCTGCGAGCGCGCCATTCCGACCGTGCCGCGCTTGAAGGGCTCGGCCGAAAACTCGGCCTTGACGTTCGGCAGATCGGACTTGCCCATCCCGGTTCCCGTCGGATCGCCGGTCTGCGCCATGAAGCCGTCGATGACGCGATGGAAGACGATCCCGTCGTAAAAGCCGCGCTTCGTCAAAGTCTCAATCTGCGCGACATGCTTCGGCGCGAGATCGGGCCGAAGCTGGATCACGATGCGGCCGTCCTTGGTGTCGAGATAAATGGTGTCCTTGAGATTTTGCGCCGGCTCGGCGCAGGCGCCCGAGGCGAGCGCGAAAGCAAGGCCAAAAGCCATGATCAACCGGTTCAGCATCATTGCGGTTCCTCCCTTATCTGACCTTATCCGACGATGGTTTTTGGGTTTTTGGGTTTTTGACGATTATTTCTCGCGCGCCCGCCGCTTGGCGTCCAAAGCGCGCAAGACGGACGCCGGAACAAAAGGCGAGACATCCCCGCCCATGGCTGCGATCTGCCGCACCAATGTCGCGGTAATATGTCCGACCGCCGGCGATGCGGCGAAAAACACGGTTTTGATCTCCGGCGCCATCGCGGCGTTCATGCCGGCCATCTGCATTTCATAATCGAGGTCGGAGCCGTTGCGCAGGCCGCGCACGATGACCTCCGCGCCAGCCGCGCGGGCCGCCTCGACCGCGAGCCCCGAAAACGTCCGGACGGACAGCTTGCAGGCGTGCGCCGCGAGAAGATCGCGGCAGGCCTCATCGATGAGAGCGGCGCGCTCCTCAAGGCTGAAGAGCGGCGTCTTGCCCGGATGCGCGCCGATGCCGACGACGAGTTCGTCGCAAATCCGCGCGGCGCTCAGGATCACGTCGACGTGGCCGTTCGTCAACGGATCGAAAGAGCCGGGATAGAGCGCGATGCGGGTCATGCTTGCTTTCGCGCGCCTTGCTTCCGATCGCTCAATGGACGCCGAGCTTCTTTTGCAGGCTCGAAGAGGAGGTCGTGTACTGGAACGTCAGTCGCTTGTCCGGGTAAACGTAGTGGTGAATGCGCTGGGCCGCCAGCGCCCCCTCATGGAAGCCGCAAAGAATGAGCTTCAGCTTGCCGGGATAGGTATTGATGTCGCCGATCGCGAAAATGCCCGGCACATTGGTCTCGAAGCGCTCGGTGTCGACCGGAACGAGGTTCTCATGGAGATTGAGGCCCCAGTCGGCGACCGGGCCGAGCTTCATGGTGAGGCCGAAGAAGGGAATGAGCGCGTCGCAGGGAAGCTCCTCGACGGAGCCGTCGGCGCCCTTCACCGTCACGGCGGACAATTCGCCGGCCTCGCCGGCAAGCGCGGCGATCTGGCCGATGCGCAGATCGATCCGCCCGGCGGCGACATGCTCGCGCATTGCTTTCACCGAATGCGGCGCGGCGCGGAAATCGTCGCGGCGGTGGATCAGCGCGAGGCGCCACGCGATCGGCTGCAGGTTGAGCGTCCAGTCGAGCGCCGAGTCGCCGCCGCCGACGATGACGACGTTTTTGTCGCGAAACGCCTCCATCTTGCGGACGGCGTAGAACACCGACCTGCCCTCATAGGCGTCGATCCCCTCGATCGGCGGCTTTTTCGGCTGGAACGAGCCGCCGCCCGCGGCGACGATGACCGCCTTGCACGCGAAGTTCAGGCCGCCGCTGGCGCGGACAAGGAACTTCGGCGCCGCGGGGGTTCCGACCGCCTCAAGCGACTCGACCATGTCGCCGAAATGGAAAGTCGGATGAAACGGCTCGATCTGCTTCAGGAGATTATCGACGATGCCCTGCCCCGTGACAATCGGATAGCCGGGGATGTCGTAGATCGGCTTTTCGGGATAAAGTTCGCTGCACTGGCCGCCGGCTTTCGGCAGGATGTCCACAAGATGGCATCTGATGTCCAAAAGCCCCAACTCGAACACCGCGAAAAGGCCGGCGGGTCCGGCGCCGACGATAACCACGTCGGTCTCGATCAACTCAGGCATGCTCCGCTCCAAATTCACCCCGCGAAGGCGCTTCCCGCGCCGCTCGCGCCGTTTTCATCTTCAATTGTCAAATTCGGCATGCGACAGCTGCTCCGCCGCCATGCCGTCAGGCTCCCCAAGACGCGGCGCCGCGCGCCAAAGAGCCCTGTTTTTTTTGTTTTCGCGCCGCAATTTTTCCGAAACCGGCTCCCGCTCCCGGGTCAGAGGCTCCAGAGCATTTTTCGATCCCATAAAACAAAAAACAGCCCTGATTTTTTGTTTTATCGCATTTTCTCCACGCGAACCGGCATCTGCTTCGGTCGAATATGCTCTAACCTTGGCGATCCGGCGTCCTGACGGTCAGGCCATCGAGTTCCTGCGTCACCACGATCTGGCAGGAAAGACGCGAATTGGGCTGCACCTTATAGGCGAAGTCCAGCATGTCCTCCTCCTGATCCGACGCTTTGCCGGTAAGGGCCAGAAAAGCTTCGTCGATATAGACATGGCAGGTCGCGCAGGCGCAGCCGCCGCCGCATTCGGCGGTGATCTCGGGGATCGCGTTGCGGATCGCGGCCTCCATGACGGTGGAGCCGATCTCCGCCTCGACAGTGCGGGATTCACCGAGCGAATCGACGAACGTGATTTTTGGCATGGATATCGCTTTTACCTTTTGTATGGCGGACGGGTCATGAGGCCCAAAGCTCGTCCGCGGATCATTCCGGCTCCCGCTGAACTTCGGCCATGAACCGCGGCTTTTCTGTCTAGGTTGGCAGCCGCAGTTCATGGCCGAAGTTCAGCCATCCTGCAAGAGCGCACAGCCGGAGGCCGCCGCGAAGGCTGCTTTTGTCGCGGCGATGCCCAATGCAACCGCCTGAGCGAAACCTGCTTGCCGCCAATTTTTGGCGGCAATTCCATGCGCCAATTCTTTTCGCCAGGGCCTTCCAATTCCACCGTTCCCGCGCGCCATTAACGATGTTTCAAGAAGGCCTTGGCCCTCGGGTTTGAATCCCGCCATGAGGGATGTAAAGTAAGAATTGGTTAACTGTACCGCCCGCGTCGGCGCTGATGCATTCACGTTTGAGCTTCATGCGCTCTGAACTTCATGCGCCCATAAAACTTCATGCGCGCTCCTGAATGACTTGGAAGAGGCACGAGATGGCGAGTTCCCCGAAAATCCACGATCCCGCGGCGGAGGCGCTTCAGGCCATTGAGGAAGCGCTCAATCTGCAGGCTGGGCTCGACGATCCATTCGCGGCCGGGGACGCCGGGGCCGAGGCCGCTGGAGATCAGGGCAAAAGCGGCGCGGACAGCGCTCGAAGCGAGCCGACGACCGATTACAGACGCAGGGGCGTCGCGGCGCCGCGGCTGCCTTCGACCAGCGAGGAGCCTCTCTTCGGGCCGCCGGGTCAAGGCGCTCCGGGTTCGGGCGCGGAGGCGCCGGACGGCCAGATTGGGCGCGGCGCCTTTCCCGCCAACGACGACCGGCATTCGGCCGGCGAGATCCTGCGCGCCTATCAGGCCCGCTCGAACCGCACCCCGACGATCATCGCGGCGGTTTGCTCGGCGCTCTGGACGGCGCTGACGGTCAGCTTCCTCCTGGCCAATCGGGAGCAGCTTTTCGCCGGTTCCGGCTCGATCCTGCCGGCGGCCGCGCTTTACTTCCTCACCATCGCCGGGCCCGTGGTTTTCTTCTTCATCACCGCGATGATGAGCCGGCGCGGACAGGAAATGCGGGTGACCGCCCGCTCCATGACCCAGGTCGCGATGCGCCTCGCCGAACCCGAAACCATCGCGACCGAGCAGATGGTGACGCTGTCCCAGGCGATCCGGCGCGAGGTCGCCTCGATGGGCGACGGAATCGAACGCGCCCTCGCGCGGGCCGGCGAGCTCGAAACCCTCGTGCGCTCGGAAGTCTCCAATCTGGAGCGCTCCTATTCCGACAACGAGAGGCGCGTGCGCGCGCTGATCGACGAACTGGCCGGCGAGCGCGAATCCATTCTCGCCAACGCCGATCGCGTGCGCGGCGCCATTTCGATCGCCCACGACAGCGTCTCCCGCGATATCGAAGCGGCCTCGGCCCGCTTTACCGACAGCCTCGGCGAAGCCGCTGGCCGCGTCACCGCCTCGGTCAGCGCAAAAGGCGACGAGATCCGGCTGGCGCTGAGCCGCGGCCGCGACGAACTCGTCAATCATTTGTCGAGCCACGGCGATGAACTCGTCTCGCGCCTGAGCCAGACCAGCAGCGACGCCGCCGCAAGTCTCACGGAGGCCAGCACCGGCATCGCGCAAACGCTCGATCAGCGCCTGGCCGACCTCGAAGAGCGGCTGACCAACGCGCGGGAGCTTCTTTCCGCCGATCTCGGCATGCGCGGCGACGCTCTCGCAGAGCGCCTCGACTCCGCCGGCGCGCGGATCGCCGAGACGATTTCGGCGCAGGGCGAGAACGTCGCGGCGCGTCTCTCGGAGACGCACGAACGCCTGCATGAGGTCGTCACCGTGCATGGCGGCGCGCTCGCCGACCGCATCGCGGAAACCGGCGAGCGTTTCGGCAATCTGATCGAGGCGAGAACAGCCTCGGCCCGCGACTCGCTCGATCGGTCGAGCCGGACCATCATCGCCTCGTTCGAGGACGGCCATGCCCGGCTGCAGAACGAATTCGAGCGTCATGGCGGCGAGTTGCAGCGCAGCTTCGCCGCCGCCGCCGACTCGACGGCGACGACGCTTTGGCAACAAACCGAAGCCCTGCAGGAGCAGCTCGCAGCCTCGCTCGGGCAAACCATCGCGGCGCTGAACAGCCATTCCGAACATGTGCACGGGCATCTCGACCTCGCCTCGCAGGACATGCTCGCCGCCTTCACCGGCCGGACCGAAGCGCTGAGCGACCAGCTCGCAGCCGCCGTGCACGGAACCTTCGCGGCCCTCGACGATCATTCCGCGATCATGAGCGAACGCCTCGAGGCAGCCGCCGACCGGACGGCGACGGATTTCGCCGGGCGCTCCGAGGCGCTGCACGAGCGCCTCATCGCGACCTTCAGCGAAGCGCTGGACGC